>BJHE01000018.1 GCA_014191755.1 Cyanobium sp. | reverse complement strand
TCCTCCAGCCCCATCATCAGCGGATGCACCCAGCTGTCGAAGATCACATTGGCCCCCTCCCAGCCCATCTGGGGGGAGAAGCGGGCCGGCACATCCTGCACATGCAATGGCGTGCTGATCACGGCGCAGGGAATGCCTAGGCGCTTGGCGCTGTGGCGCTCCATCTGGGTACCGAGCACCAACTCCGGGGCGGCCTCGGCCATCGCCTGCTCCACGGCAAGGTAGTCGTCGGTGATCAGGGCTTCGAGGCCCAGCTCCTTGGCGGCGGCCCGCACCTCGCGGGCCTGCTCGCGGCTGTAGCTGCCCAGCCCCACCACCTCAAAGCCCAGCTCCTTGCTGGCGATCCTGGCGGCGGCCACCGCATGGGTGGCATCGCCAAAAATGAACACCCGCTTGCCGGTGAGGTAGGTGGAATCCACCGAGCGGGAATACCAGGGCAGGCGCGAAGCCCGTTCTCCGAGACCTGCCGCAGGGCCATCCCCTGAGCCCCCACCATCTTCAAGCCCCAGCACCTGGGCCAGCTCCGCCAGGAAGGCTTCGGTGGCGGCGATGCCGATCGGCACCGTCTTGATCGTGGCCATGCCGAAGCTGCGCTCCAGCCAGCTGCATACCGAAGCAGCCACCTCTGGGTAAAGGCAGACATTGGCGTCGGCCGTGGGGATGCGCATCAGATCGGCCGGGCGGGCCCCCAGCGGCGCGGTGACCGCCACATCGATGCCCCGCTCGGCCAGCAGGCGGGTGATCTCGCGAACGTCATCGCGGCAGCGGAATCCGAGCAGGGTGGGGCCGAGCAGGTTCACCCGCGGCCGGCGGCCTTCCTCCTTCCAGAGTTGGGGTGAAGGTTTCGGGGTGCCCGGCGCCGGCAGCTGGTTCTTCAGCAGGCTCCGCACCAGCTGGTAGAAGGTTTCCGCCGCCCCCCAGTTCTCCTTCTTGGAGTAGGCCGGCAGCTCCAGGCTCACGATCGGCAGGTCGCCGAAGCCCATGCCCATGGCCAGGGCACCGGGTTGATCCTGGATCAGCTCGGCAGTGCAGCTTTCCCCAACTAGCAGGGCTTCGGGCTGGAAGCGCTCCACCGCCTGGGCGATCGAGCGCTTCACCAGCTCGGCGGTGTCGCCCCCCAGGTCGCGGGCCTGGAAGGTGGTGTAAGTCACCGGTGGGCGGCGACCCCGCCGCTCGATCATCGTGAACAGCAGGTCGGCGTAGGTGTCGCCCTGAGGGGCATGGAGCACGTAGTGCACCCCCTCCATTGAGGCGGCGATCCGCATGGCGCCCACATGGGGCGGGCCTTCGTAGGTCCAGAGGGTGAGTTCCATGGGGAGAAAGAGAGCGGTGGTGTCGGCCGATGCCGAGGTTTGAAACGGCTGGCAGCCGCCGAGGAAGGCGGCGCCGGCATCAGCTGAAGGCCAGCAGCCCTCGCCGGTGTAGCGGCCGGGCGAACAGCTCGGCCAGATCACCGGCCTGATCGCAGCCGTGGATGGGGCTGAACACCAGTTCGATCGACCACTTGGTGGCGATGCCCTCGGCCTCCAGCGGATTGGCCAGGCCCAGGCCGCAGACCACCAGATCCGGGCGCTCACTACGCACCCGCTCGAGCTGGCGCTCTACATCCTGGCCTTCGCAGATGGGGGTGCCGGCCGGCAGCAGGGCCAGTTCGGCCGCCATCAGCTGGCGATCCAGGTAGGGAACGCCCACCTCCACCAGCTCCATGCCGCATTCGCGGCTCAGGAAGCGGGCCAGGGGGATCTCCATCTGGGAATCCGGCAGCAGGAAAAGGCGCTTGCCCTCCAGCCGCTCCCGGTGCGGCGCCAGGGCGCGGCGGCCCCGCTCCACCAGGGGATCGAGCACGGTCGCCACGGCCTCGGCCTGGATCCCGAAGGCCGTCGCCGCCGCCGCCATCCAGGCGGCGCTGCCCTCCACACCGAAGGGATAGGGCGCTTCAATCAGCTGGGCGCCTCGATGCACCAGGGCCCGAGCCGTGGCGCTCAGGAAGGGCTGGGCCAGCAGCACCCGGGTGCCCTTGCCCACCGGCGGCAGCTCGGTGGAGCGGCGGGGCGGCAGGCTGCGCACCACCGGCAGGCCCATCCGGGCGAACAAGGCCATGAAGCGGTCTTCAACGCCATCGGCCAGGGTGCCCACGATCAGCAGCTGCTCCTCATCGCTGGCGGGCATCAGGGGGAGCAGGGCCATCAGGGCCTGCTCCTCCCCCTGGGTGAAGGTGGTTTCGATGCCGCTACCGGAGTAATTGAGCACCCGCACCCGGCCGCGGTGGCTGTGGGTGAGCCGCTCGGCGGCCTTGGCCAGATCGAGCTTGATCACCTCGCTGGGGCAGGAGCCCACCAGAAACAGAGTGCGGATCTCGGGGCGCCGCTCCAGCAGATCAGCCACCAAGCGATCGAGTTCCTCATTGGCATCAGCCAGACCGGCCAGGTCCCGCTCCCCCAGGATCGCCGTGCCGAAGCGGGGTTCGGCAAAGATCATCACGCCGGCGGCGCTCTGGATCAGGTGGGCGCAGGTGCGGGAGCCCACCACCAGGAAGAAGGCATCCGGCATGCGGCGATGCAGCCACACGATCGAGGTGAGGCCGCAGAACACCTCTCGCTGGCCGTTTTCCCGGCGGATTTCCGGTTGCCCCGTTGCAGGCCCCGCTGCGGTGCTCTGAGCCTCTTCGTTCTGAGCCGCTTCGGTCTGGCTCGGCTGGGCTAAGGGTTCGCTCCAAGTGGTGGGACTCAGGACCATGCGGGCGGGGAGCGATCGTTCAACCACTAAGGGCTAGCCAGAACGGCGGGACCGCAGTGGAGCTGCTTCACAAGATTTCGGAATCGGGACTTGATCGCTTGGCCTGGGCGGCGAGGTGGACGGAGAGTGAGTTTCAGGGTGTCGCTGCAGAAGCCCGGGAGTGACATGATTGCTCGGAATCAATCGTTAGGGAATCAATGGCTAACGCCTAATCAAAACTTGCCTTTTATCTTCTTTTTCCATCTTCTTTTTTTATCTCCTTTATCCAGCTTCATTATGCTTTATTCCTCATCAACTCTGCACTGCTGGGCCGTGCGCCTTGGCCAGGGAACGAGGCTGGTCGTCTTGGCCCGGTTCGGGCCTCCCGCTCGCTTCAGAGCCGCCGCCGGAAACCTTCACCGAAGCTGGTCGTTGAGGCCTTCTCCGAATCCTCGCTGCTGCGGCTGAGCTTCCAGACGTTGCGGCTCAGGCGGCGGGCGGTGAGGCCGCCCCGTTGCACCACGGCAGATCCAGGCCGGGCACCCAGCAGGTGGGTGACCTCGGCGGTGCTCAGCGGTGCCCCGGTCAGGAGGGCCAGTTGAACAAGCTCCAGCCGGTGTCGAAGCGTGGTGCCATCAAAGCTGCCACCATCCTCGTCTTCGTTCCAGATCCAGGGAATGGGGTTGTCCTTGTTGCCATCGGCGAGCTTGCCCATCAGTCCCAATCCGATGAAGGCCAGAGCCTGCTCCGGCTTGACGCCGTGCTGCACGGCCTGAGCCATCCACTCCGGCAGGTTGCTCTGACCGGCGATGGGCTCGGGCGCGGCAGCCACTGCGTCGGCGGTCGTGCGCTTTTCGGCCATCGGGTTGGGGTGCGACTGGCCGGAAGGTACCGGCCTCCCTTCCAATCGCAAGGGGGGCAGCTGCGTCGCAGCCAACCCGGTGCTCCCCTGAACCTGCCTTCAATGTTGTCTTCGCCGTCGTCTTCGCCAGGCAGCTCGGTGTCGTCGGGATCGCCGGAACTCAGATTGAAGGCATCCAGGAAGCGGTCCACACCATCGCCACCATTGGCTTGGTGGCGCCGCCACCTTGCTTGCCGCAGCTACCTCGCCTGCCGCAGCCATGGGTTGATCGTTGCCGATCCGCCCCAGGATGTCCTGCAACCGCAGGCCAGTGGGGGGCGTGAGATGGCATCGATCGGCCGAAATGATGCCTGTGATAGCGACCCCTGATCGCCTTGAGGTGCCTGAAGCCACCAATAAGCCCTCCCCTGTCAGGGGCTGGCGACGGCAGCGGCGTAAGATCGCCCCACGCTTCGACCGATCGGTCTGGAGTTGGCTCTTCGATCGAGCCCCAGGGATTTCCGCGGTCCGCCCTCTGGGGATGCGCCAGCGGAGCCTGAAGATTCCCTTTCCCATTTCTTCAGGAGGTCACGCCAGGCGTTTGATGGATTCGACCTTCCGCCCCCTCACCGCCGAAGACCGGGCCATCAGCCGCCGACGGGCCGCCTTGCAGGGCAGTCGGCCTCTGGTCACCGGCACCGAGATGGGCGCCTCAAGAGGCGGCGGACTGGGCAGCTCGCTCTCCAGTGATGCCTCCGGCGCCAGCTGTGTGGTGACCACCGACAGCGAGGGCAGGCGGATCTCCCGCCAAAGCAGCCATGTGCAGTCGATTGAACTGCGCACTTATGTGTTTCTCGATTCGCTGCAGCCCCAGCTGGCCGCCTACATGGGCACGGTGAGCCAGGGCTTTCTTCCGATTCCGGGGGATGCCTGCCTCTGGCTGGAAGTGTCGCCCGGCATGGCGGTCCACCGCGTCACCGATATCGCCCTGAAGGCCAGCACGGTGCGCCTGGGCCAGATGGTGGTGGAGCGGGCCTTCGGCTCGATCGCGATGTACCACCGCGACCAGAGCAACGTGCTCCACTCCGGCGAGGTGGTGCTTGAAGCGATCGGCAGCAGCATCGAGCGCCGCAGCCGCTGCGAGGTGACCTGGACCGAGATCATCCGCGCCATCACCCCGGATCACGCTGTGCTGATCAACCGTCTGAACCGCCGCGGTTCGATGATCCAGGCCGGCATGAGCATGTTCATCCTCGAAACCGAGCCGGCTGGTTATGTGCTGATCGCCGCCAACGAGGCCGAGAAGTCGTCCAGCATCACCGTGGTGGATGTGAAGGCCGTGGGGGCCTTCGGCCGCCTCACCCTGGCCGGCAAGGAGGGGGATGTGGAGGAAGCGGCCGCTGCCGCCATGCGGGCCGTGGCTCAGATCAACGGCTGATTCAGCTCTCCAGGCCCAGCAGTTGGCGCAAGCCCGGCGCCAGCTCACGGGCCGCTTTGCCGCGGCTGCCGAGTTTGCTCTTGAGATGGGGCGCCATCTGGGCGTAGCTGCAGCCCGCCTCGCGCACCCAGAAGATCGGGTCGTAGCCGCCGCCGTTGCCCTGGGAGTCCCTCAGGATGCTGCCGTGGCAGATGCCGCAGCCCTCCAGGCGGGTGGTGCCCTGGGGATCGGCCAGGGCCATGGCGCTCACGAACCGGCCACCCCGGTAGAGGCTGTCTCCAAGTTCATGCAGGAGCCGCTGAATCTTCTCCGGATCGCTGGGGGCATAGCGGGCTGAGTAGAGACCTGGCCGATCTCCGAGGGCATCCACCTCCAGGCCCGAGTCATCAGCTAGGGCCCAGCAGCCGGTGAGCCGGGCCACGGTTTCCGCCTTGAGACGGGCGTTGGCGGCATAGGTGCTGCCGGTTTCCTCGATCTCGAGGCCTTTCGGTTGGGGAACCACCTCAATCTCCACCATCTCCAGCATCGCTGCGATCTCGGCCACCTTGTGGGGATTGCCACTGGCGATGACCAGCCGGGTCGGTTGCGGGAAGGACGACGGGGTGGTGCGGCGGGGTTCCGGAGGCACGGGGACGCGGCACTGAGGGCCCCATTGTGCGGGATGGGGGATGCCGGAAGGGGTGAGGCAGGACGGGTTGAACATTCCACCCCCGAGCAAACGCCTGGGGAACCTGCCTCGTGCGGGACGTTAAGCAGGGCAGCGGGTTTTGGTGTAGACCGCAGCCGGAAGTTTGTGGGACCGCTGACCTTGGCGCCGCCACCTCTTCCTAGGTTGCCTGCACCTCCGGGCGAACCAGCCATGCAGACGAGCCTGGTCCTGCAGAACCTGCTTTCGGCACCGGTGCTGTTCTTCTTCCTCGGGGTTCTGGCCGCGGTGCTCAACTCCGACCTGGAGATCCCCTCGCCGCTGCCGAAACTGTTTTCGCTCTATCTGCTGCTGGCGATCGGTTTCAGCGGGGGCGTGGAGCTGGCCCATAGCGGTCTGGGCCGTCTGGTGTTGCTCACCATCGGGGCGGCCGTGCTGATGTCGCTGTTGGTGCCGATCACCAGTTTCCTGGTGTTGCGGACCCGTCTTGATTCCTACAACGCCGCCGCCGTGGCCGCATCCTACGGCTCGATCAGTGCAGTGACCTTCATCACGGCCCAGAGCTTTCTCAATGTGCTCAAGGTTCCCTTCGACGGGTACATGGTGGCGGCCCTGGCCCTGATGGAATCCCCTGCGATCGTGATCGGTGTAGTGCTGGCCAGGCTGAGCGCCGGTGTTCTCGACAAGAATCCCGATCGTGGCGAGGACCGTCTCGACAATGAGGAGGGCCGAGGCCTGCGCTGGGGGGAACTGTTGCGGGAGGCATTTCTGAATGGCTCGATCTTCCTGCTGATCGGCAGCCTGGTGATCGGCTATCTCGTGGCGGCCTTCAGCCCAGCTGGGGTGGAGAAGATGGAGCCCTTTACCGAGCAACTCTTCTACGGAGCCCTCTGTTTCTTTCTGCTCGACATGGGCCTGATCGCCGCCCAGCGGCTGCAGGAACTCCGCAAGGCAGGGGCTTTTCTGATCGGCTTCGCCGTGCTGGCTCCCCTGCTTCATGCCCTGGTGGGCCTCGGCATCGCCCGCTTGCTGGGCATGAATCAGGGTGATGCCCTGCTCTTCATGGTGCTCTGTGCCAGCGCCTCTTACATCGCCGTGCCGGCGGCGATGCGGATGACGGTGCCCCAGGCCAATCCGAGCCTCTACATCTCCACCTCGCTGGGGGTGACGTTCCCCTTCAATGTGGTAGTGGGGATTCCGGTGTACATGGCCCTGGTCCTGCGCTTCATCCCGGCCAGCTGAACGTGGCCCGAACCGACCCGATAACCCCTCCACAGTTCCACTGGTTTCGTTTCCTCTGTTTCCGTTCATCTTTTCCCCAGGCCTGAAGGCACGCCATGAAGCGCATTGATCTGTTTCTCAATGAACGGGAAGTCGAAAAGGTCTGCAAAGCCATGCTCATGGCCGGGGCTTCTGGCTACTCGGTGATGCGGCATGTCACCGGCATGGGCGTTGGTGGTGAGATCTCCGAGGCGATGGATTTCAGCAGTTTTGGTGCCAATGCCCACGTGATCGTGTTCATCGAAGCCTCGCTGCTGGAGGGAATCCGCGAGGCGGTGAAACCCCTGCTACGTCGCTATGGAGGCGTGGGTTTCGTTTCGGCGGCGGAGGCGTTCTAAGGCGCAAGTCAAGGGGCAGGGATGGACAAGGACCAACTTCGCTTACGTTTTGTGTTGTATTGATCAGTTTCGCTTATCTGCGCGGCTTAAAACGGTGATGGCGGTTCTTGCCTCTATGGGTTGACGGGAGGTTAGGCGGCGGAGCAGGGTTGCACACGAACATTCCACCCCCCTCCTCCAGGAGCAGGTAATGGCAAACGAAACCATGGGCATTGCCCTCGGCATGATCGAGACCCGCGGTCTGGTTCCCGCAATCGAAGCGGCTGACGCCATGACCAAGGCCGCTGAAGTCCGCCTGATCGGTCGTGAATTCGTGGGCGGCGGTTACGTCACCGTCCTCGTGCGCGGCGAAACCGGTGCCGTGAACGCTGCTGTGCGCGCCGGTGCTGACGCCTGTGAGCGCGTGGGCGATGGCCTAGTGGCAGCTCACATCATTGCCCGCCCCCACCGCGAAGTGGAACCTGCCCTGAACAGCAGCTTCGGGCTGGGCTCAAAGGACTGAGCGGACCGCGTCTGACGCGCTTCCCTTTCCTCATCCCTAACGACCCAACCGGAGAATCCCCATGAGCAAGAAGTACGACGCCGGGGTCAAGGAGTACCGCGACACGTATTGGACTCCTGATTACGTCCCCCTCGACACCGACCTGCTGGCCTGCTTCAAGTGCACCGGCCAGGAAGGTGTGCCCCGCGAAGAGGTGGCTGCCGCTGTGGCCGCTGAATCCTCCACAGGCACCTGGTCCACCGTGTGGTCCGAGCTCCTCACCGACCTCGACTTCTACAAGGGCCGTTGCTATCGCATCGAAGATGTTCCTGGCGACAAGGAATCCTTTTATGCCTTCATCGCCTACCCCCTCGACCTGTTCGAGGAGGGCTCGATCACCAACGTTCTGACCTCCCTGGTCGGCAACGTGTTTGGCTTCAAGGCCCTGCGCCACCTGCGCCTCGAAGACATTCGCTTCCCGATCGCCTTCATCAAGACCTGCATGGGTCCGCCGAACGGCATCGTGGTCGAACGCGATCGGATGAACAAGTACGGCCGTCCCCTGCTGGGTTGCACCATCAAGCCGAAGCTCGGCCTGAGCGGCAAAAACTACGGCCGGGTGGTGTACGAGTGCCTGCGCGGCGGTCTCGACTTCACCAAGGACGACGAAAACATCAACTCCCAGCCCTTCCAGCGCTGGCAGAACCGTTTCGAGTTCGTGGCTGAGGCCGTGCGTTCGGCCCAGGAGGAAACCGGCGAGAAGAAGGGGCACTACCTCAACTGCACCGCCAACACCCCCGAAGAGATGTACGAGCGGGCCGAGTTCGCCAAGGAACTGGGTCAGCCGATCATCATGCACGACTACATCACCGGTGGTTTTACCGCCAATACCGGTCTGGCCAAGTGGTGCCGCAAGAACGGCATGCTGCTCCACATCCACCGGGCCATGCACGCGGTGATCGACCGTCATCCCAAGCACGGGATCCACTTCCGGGTACTGGCCAAGTGCCTGCGCCTCTCCGGTGGTGACCAACTGCACACCGGCACCGTGGTGGGCAAGCTGGAAGGGGATCGCCAGACCACGCTCGGTTACATCGACCAGTTGCGTGAATCCTTCGTTCCCGAAGACCGCACCCGCGGCAACTTCTTTGACCAGGACTGGGGTTCAATGGGCGGCGTCTTTGCCGTGGCCTCCGGCGGTATCCACGTCTGGCACATGCCTGCCCTCGTGGCCATCTTCGGTGACGACTCGGTGCTCCAGTTCGGTGGTGGCACCCACGGCCACCCCTGGGGTTCGGCCGCCGGTGCCGCTGCCAACCGGGTGGCCCTGGAAGCCTGCGTAAAGGCCCGCAACGCCGGTCGTGAAATCGAACGCGAAGGCCGCGACATCCTCACGGAAGCCGCCAAGCACAGCCCGGAGCTGGCGATCGCCCTGGAAACCTGGAAGGAAATCAAGTTCGAGTTCGACACCGTCGACAAACTCGACGTCTAAAGGCGCAATCGCCGTTGATCAGCGGAATAGGAGCGCTTTGAGTTCCTTTCCCCCGGTCGCGGCTGTTGCCATAACTGCCCATCCCCCTTCATCCCAAGGATCCCCATGCCCTTCAAGAGCACCGTGGGTGACTACCAAACAGTCGCCACCCTGGAGACGTTCGGCTTCCTGCCGCCCTTCACCCAGGACGAGATCTACGATCAAATTGCCTACATCATCGCCCAGGGTTGGAGCCCCCTGATCGAGCACGTTCACCCCAGCCGCTCGATGGCGACCTACTGGTCGTACTGGAAGCTGCCCTTCTTCGGTGAGAAGGATCTCGGTGTGATCGTGAGCGAACTCGAGGCCGCCCATCGCGCCTACCCCGACCACCACGTGCGTCTAGTGGGCTACGACGCCTACACCCAGAGCCAGGGTGCCTGCTTCGTGGTGTTCGAAGGCCGCTGATTCGCGGCTAGCGGTTCCGTCCTGCGGCGGAACCTCACCTTTTCCGGCGATCTGATCCACAAGTCCAAGACTTGTGGATCGTTCTTGAAGAGATCTCGTCAGAGATCGGCTGACTTCAATCCATCCTCACCCTCTTCCGCGGCCCCACAGGGGTCAGGCGAGCAGGGCGGGTTGGATAGGAGCAAGGTCTTTTTCACTCCTGACGTCTCCGACGTCGACAAACCCTTTACCCGGGCGGTCATGGCCAGCACATCGAGTCGTCAAGCAGCCTTGGAGCGCCGCAAGGCCCTCACCGAAGGCGGTAAGAAATCCGCTGGCCGCTACAACTCGGCCCCTGGCCGAGTGCGGACAGCCGCCGATGCCCTGCCGGCCCGAACAGTGATTCCAGCGGCAGCCCCCACCGTGGCGGCTCCGGTGAGCCCCGTGGCCACGGCATCCCGCAGCCGTCCTTCCGTAGCCGCCCTCGGCAGCCCTTCCCCCGATCGCAGCAGCGCCGCGCGCCCCGTGCCCAACCCCAGCCGCGATCTGGTGCTGGCCCGCCGTGAGGCCCTCTCCCGCCGCGGCAAGCGCGCCGATGCCTCCAAGGACCGCACCCGCACCGACCTGGCCCACGCCGCCCCGGCTCCAGCAGCTGCCGCCAGGGATCCTGAGCACAAGTGCAAGTGCCAGGAGAAGGAGGACACCACCTCCGCGACCAGCCGCAGCAACCGCACCAGCCTGCCATCCCTTTCCGCGCCCTCCCGCACGTCGGCCGCTTCGCCCGCTGCCGAACGCCGTGCCGCCACCACCAAGCGGGCTGCCGTGAACAACCCCAGCCGTGCCCTGGTCTTGGCCCGTCGCGAGGCCCTCTCCAAGCGCGGCAAATCGGCCAGCACCTCTAACAGCACCAGCGCCGCCAGCGTGGCGCGGCAGGGCAACCCTGACATCAGCAGCCGGGAGTTGGCCCAGAAGCTGCGGGAGCTGAAGTGCAAGCTGGGCTCCGCTAGCAGCAGCCGCAGTGGCGGCACCCGCCCCAGTGGTCCCAACCGCAATGGCGCCAGACAGGCCGCCGCCGCTGACGCTCAGGCCAGCCTGAAGGTGGGCGTGAGTGAGACCCTCTCCGGCCAGCTCGTGACCGGCACTCAGGCCAACCGCTCGGTGAAGACCACCGGTAATGAAGATGCCACCTGCCGCACGATCACTGGCACTGAATACCTCGGCTCCGAGGTTTTCCAGACCTTCTGCCAGAGCGAAGCGCCCAGTCGCCAGCCCGCCAAGGTGCGCGTCAGCGCCACCAGCCACGGCAACCGGGTGACCGGCAACGAGGTGGGCCGCTCCGAGAAGGTGACCGGCGACGAGCCCGGAACCTGCAAGCTCGTGACTGGCACCGAATACGTGTCGGCCAACCAGGACGCCGCTTACTGCGGCATCAGTTCCCCCAACCCCCGCAAGGTGGGGCAGACCACCACCACCGCCGGCCGGCAGGTTTCTGGCGTGATGGTGGGTCGCTCCGAGAAGGTGACCGGCAACGAGGCCGGATCGGCTCGCCAGCTCACCGGCGACCAATATGTGAACGATCACTCTGACCTGGGCGGCCGCAGCCCGGTGAAGGTGGCCAGCCTGCAAACCCTGCGCGGCACCGGTATCACCGGCACTCACGTGGGCCGCAGCGATCAGGTGACCGGCGATGAACCGGGAAGTTGCCGGATGGTCACGGGCGACGAATACGTCGGCAGCCAGCAATACGACCGTTTCTGCGAAGTCCGGCCCGCTCCGGAAGCCGCCAAGGTGGGTTTCAGTGTGACCAACCGCAACCTGGTGGTGAGCGGCACCCGCACCGGCCGCTCCGAGAACGTGACCGGTGATGAGCCCGGCACCTGCAAGGTGGTGACGGGCACCCCCTACGCCGGCCTTGAGGAGGCTGGCAACTGGTGCTCCACCAGTCAGGTGGCCGCCGTGCGCCAGCGCACTCCGATGCGAATGGGGTCGGTGATGACCGGCATTCAGCCCGGTATCGGTGGTGTGATGACCGGCGCCGAGCGGGGTGCCTGCGGCGATGTGTCCGGCACCCCCTATGTGGGAGCAGACCAGCGCATCGAAGCCTGCGGCGCCGCCTCGGTCTCCGATGGCGACTTCCCCCAGCCCTTGGAGGCTGCGCCCTGGCAGCAGTTCAGCGTGCAGTCACCGGCGCGGGTAGCCCAGGTGCAGCGCGAAAAAAAGGGTGCCGTGACCGGTAGCAGCTACGAGTTCGGCGGGAGGATTACCGGCCCTTTTGACATGGCGGCTGACAAGGTGACCGGTACGGAGCAGTTCCGCTTCGATCGCCGTCCCAGTCAGCCGGTGCTGGTTCCCGCCCAGGTCCCTGCAGCCGCAGCGACAGCCCTCGCGGTCTCCCGGGTCACCGGTGAGGGTTCCGGTCTTCGTATAACTGGTGACGACTGGGATCGTGGTGACCGGGTGACCGGAACCGAGGGTGTGTCGGCCCGCCGTCGCAACCCCAGCCGCCGCGGTGTTCTCACGGCGATGCCCGGTCAACTGCCGAAGCGCAACGAGGATGTACCCGAACCCGTCAGCCGGATCACCGGTTCCAGCGGCAACACCGTCGCGGGTTCTTTGATCACGGTGTCGGGCGGGGCCCGGGGCTGAGCGCACGATGTCCCGCCGTCCGGCCATCTCCAGCCGCTCTCTGGCCCCGAGCGCACCGCGGCGCCGTCCCATCGGTGATGCTTCTGGCTTGCGCGATCGGCTGGCCACCGTACGGGGTGATGGTCTGGGGGCCAACCCCACGGCGACCGCTTCCGCTTCGCTTCAGTCCGCCAGCGCGCCGTTGGTGCGCCTCGGTTCTATGGGAAGGACGACGGCTGGTCTTCATCCCATGAGCGATGGACGCACCAACGCCCGGCTTCAGGCCTATGACAACAGGGTGAAAGAAGCGTTCGACCGGATCGTGCCGGTGCTCAAACAGCTCTCCGCCCTGCAGCACGAGGATGATTTTGTCGTCCGGGCCCAGCAGCTCGCCCGCGCCGAGCTGGGATATGAGCTTCCCCTGCCGATCTTGGAGAGGGCCTGGGTGACCCAGCTCGACATGCGCACCCTGTTCGCCTGGTGCGTGTTCGAGACCTTTGAGCAGACCAGCGCCACCTTCTTTCAGCAGGATCCCCTGGAGGGCCAACGGGGCAGCGAGGCCGCCCAGGCATTCGAATCCTTCCTGCTGGAGTGCGGCTTTCATCTGCTCGATATCACCCCCTGCGCCGACGGCCGCCTGGCCCATGCCATCGCCTATGCCCTGCGGATCCCCTACAGCGCTGTGCGCCGCCGGCCGCATGCCGGTGCCCTGTTCGATGTGGAGAACACGGTGAACCGCTGGGTGAAGACCGAGCATCGCCGCTACCGCGAAGCCCTGCCCAACCCAGCCCACGCCGACACCCGTTACCTGAAGGTTGTTCTCTACCACTTCAGTTCCCTGGATCCGGCCCATGAAGGGTGCGCTGCCCACGGCAGCGACGACGCCCTGGCCGCCTCCTGTGGTGCCAGGCGTCTGCAAGACTTCCAGCAGGCGGTGGAGAACAGCTTCTGCTGCGGTGCCTCCGTGGACCGTCTCCTGATCGGCATCGACACCGACACCGACGCGATCCGGGTGCACGTGCCAGGGCTCGATGGCAGCACCAACCTGGAGCGTTGGCTGGACGCCCGTGAGGCGTACGAGGCCACCCGTCACCTCGGTGTTGCCGAGGGCCGGGCCCGCCTCCAGGCGATGGTGGAACAGGCGGCTGCCGCCAGCCCGGATTCCGGCATGGTGAAGCTGATCTGTCGCCTGATTGAGAACAACATCTCCCAGATCGATTACGTGCGTGAGTACCACGGCGGCCACTACGCCGATGCTGGCCATGCCGAACGTTTCATCGGCGTGGGCATCGGCTTCAAGGAGATTCACCTGCGCAATCTCACCTACTTCGCCTACATGGACACCGTTGAGGAAGGTGCTCCCGATCTGGATGTAGGGGTGAAGATCTTCAAAGGGCTCAATGTGTCTCGGGGCCTGCCGGTGCCGGTGGTAGTGCGCTTCGACTACAGCGGCAAGGTGCCCGGAGCCCGCGATCGCGCCGTGCGCCACGCTGAACGGGTGCTGGAGGCAATGCGTCAGCGCTACAGCGAACTCTTCGCTGAAGGGCTGATTCATGCCCTGCTCACCGTGCACGACCAGGACCGCCATGCCCCCGCCGAAGCGGTAGGGTCGTCTATCACCTTTGCAACTGGGGGAGGGCACTGAAATGCTGATATGCAAAGTGGTGAAGCCGTTGGTCTCCACCAATCGCATTCCCGACTTCGAGCACAAACACCTTCAGGTGGTCCTTGATGGCAGCACCCAGAAGGTTGCTGTTGACGCGGTGGGCTGCATTCCCGGCGATTGGGTGATCTGCGTCGGCAGCTCCGCCGCCCGTGAAGCCGCCGGCAGCAAGTCCTATCCGAGCGATCTGACCATCGTTGGAATCATCGATCACTGGGATCCTGACGCCGGCAAGGCATCCGTCAAATCTGAGACCATCGCCGTCTCGGAATCGGCAGCGAATACCGAGATCGCCCCTTCGAGCCAATCAGCGGCTCCAATCTCCGCCGCCCAATCTCCGGCTCTTGGCTCCAATGGCGGAGGCAAGATCTGATGGAGATCATGCAGGTGGCCGGTTCCTTGGTGTGCACCCAGCGGGTGCCTGGACTGGCACACATGAACCTGCGTGTGCTCCGCACATCCAAGGGCAAGCTCAGCGTGGCGGTGGATCCGGTGGGTGCCGCCGTTGGCAACTGGGTGTTCACTGCCAGCGGCTCGGCCGCTCGCTTCGCCTGCGGTAATCCCGAGGTGCATACCGATCTCACCATCGGCGGCATCATCGATTTCTGGGAACCGGATGGCTGACTCCCCCGCTCCCGTTCTGAATTGTTCTTCAGAGCGGCTCTCTGGCTCCTCCACCGCTACGTCCATTCCGTATCCTCCCCCTCCCTTCTTCCGCCATGGCCACCCGCACGAATCGCTCCTCGTCCCGCCCGGTGGCCCGGCCCAGTGCAAATCCCACAGTGGATGACGGTGCCGTTCTAGTCGGCTCCTATGAATCACCCGTGGACCATCAATCACCCGCAGAACAGCTTGAGTCGGCGATTGCCGACCCCCCGACCAGTCCGTCCGCCAGCGCCCCTACCCCGGCGCCGGCCACCCCTGCCGCTGTTCCAGCGCATGTGGTGCCCACGGCCGTTTCCACTCCCCGGGTCCTGCCCGCGGCTGCGGAGTCTCTTGCCTCCACAACCGCCAATCAGGCTGCCGCCAAGGCAGCTGCGGTAGCCCGAAAGCCCGGCGCGGCCAAGGCCGCGTCAACGACCCGGAGATCGGCCAGCCGAAGCAGCGGCTCCACCTCAGCCAGCGGTTCGATCCCGTCCCGGGCCCGGACTTCCACCCCCGTACGCGCCACCACCGCGGCCACCCGTCGCGGTGGTGGTGCCATCACACCCCCTTCCAATCCATCCACCCTTTCCTTCCCCATGGCTGACACGGTTCAGGGCATTGCCCTCGGCATGATCGAGACCCGCGGCCTGGTTCCCGCCATTGAGGCGGCCGACGCCATGACCAAGGCCGCCGAGGTGACCCTCGTCGCCCGGGAATTTGTCGGTGGCGGCTACGTCACCGTCATGGTGCGCGGTGAAACCGGCGCCGTTAATGCGGCTGTCCGCGCCGGCGCCGACGCTTGCGAACGGGTCGGCGACGGTTTGGTGGCAGCCCACATCATTGCCCGCCCTCACGGTGAGGTGGAACCCGCCATCGCTGCCAGCGGCGTCATTCGCCGTCTTTGATGGCCGTGGGAGCCGCCCATCCGCGCGTCCTCGGCTATCTAGGGCGCGCCCTGAGCCTGGAACTCTCCGCCGTCCAGCAGTACATGACCCAAGCCTCCCTTGTGGAGCTCTGGGGTGAGGGCGAGGCGGCTGATCGCTTTCGCCAGGAGACGGTGGAGGAGTTGCAGCACGCCGAGAGGATCGTGAAGCGCATGCTCACCCTGGGGGTCGCTCCTGCCGCTTCCCAGCTGCGGCCCGTGACCCATGCTGGCGATCTGGTTGAGCTCCTGCGCCGCAATGCCGTGCTGGAGGACGATCTGATCGCCCACTACGCCGAGGCCATGCGCTTCTGTCTTCAGATCGGAGACGCCGAGCAGCAGGCGTTCTTCCAGACCCTCTGGCTGGAGGAACAGCAGCACGGCCATGAGCTGGCTACCTGGTTAGCCAGTCTCCAGTCGCCTGGCCTGGTCTTGCCGCAGCGGACCCGGCTCTGAGTTAACTCCAGTTGAGTGCTGGTCGCTGGCATGGGGTTAAGGGCTTCGGATCTGCTGGGCTGCTGCGGCAGCGCTTAAAATCCAGCATCAATCAGCCTTTTCGACCAGTCCTGTTCGGTTCGCCTTCTTGGCCCACTCCCTGCCCCTGCCGATTCAGCTGGTCTGGCTGATCCCGCTCTACGGGTTCAGCGGCATGGTGCTGTCGCTGCCCTGGGCGAGCGGCTGGATCAAGCGCAACGGGCCCCGGCCCGCCGCCTACCTCAATCTTCTGCTCACCCTGGTGGCCGTGTTGCACGGCAGCCTGATCATCCGGGAGGTGCTAGCCCTTGGGCCGCAGCACCTGGAGATCCCCTGGTTTCAGGCCGGCGATCTCGATCTGCTGATCGGCTTCGACCTCTCGCTCACCAACCTGGCGGCCCTGGAGCTCGTGACCTTCATGAGCCTGCTCTGTCAGGTTTTCGCCCTGGGCTACCTCGATAAGGAGTGGTCCCTGGCCCGCTTCTACGCCCTGGTGGGTTTCTTTGAGGGAGCCATGGCCGGGGTGGTGCTAAGCAGCAACCTGTTTATGAGCTATTTCCTGCTGGAGATGCTCACCCTCTCCACCTATCTGTTGGTGGGTTTCTGGTATGCCCAGCCGTTGGTTGTCACCGCCGCCCGTGATGCCTTTCTCACCAAGCGAGTGGGAGACGTTTTGCTGCTGATGGCCCTGGTGGCCCTCTCCAGCTGGGCCGGCTCGCTGGAATTCTCCGATCTTTACCGCTGGATCGACACCGCCCAACTCGCCCCCCTGCCGGCCACCTTGCTGGGCTTGGGCTTGATCGCCGGACCGATGGGCAAATGCGCCCAGTTCCCGATGCACCTCTGGCTCGATGAGGCGATGGAGGGTCCGAATCCTGCCTCGATCCTGCGCAACTCCGCCGTGGTGACCTGCGGCGCCCTGGTGTTGCTCAAGCTGATGCCGCTGCTGCGCCTCTCGCCGGTGGCGATCGATGTGTTGCTGGTGGTGGGCACGATCAGCGCCCTCGGCGGCGCCCTGGTGGCCATCGCTCAAGTGGATCTCAAGCGCACCTTCTCCTACGGCACAACCTCCTATCTCGGCCTGGTCTTCTTGGCGATCGCCCTGCAGAAGCCCCTGCTGGCGCTGCTTCTCCTTTTCGCCCATGGTCTGGCCAAGGCACTGCTGTTCATGAGCGTGGGCAGTGTGATCGCCACCACCAACTGCCAGGACCTCACCGAACTCGGGGGCCTGGGCTCCCGCATGCCCGCCACCACCACCGCCTACCTGGTGGCCGCCGCAGGGCTCACCGGCCTGTTCCCGCTGGGCTGCTTCTGGTGCTTCGGGTGGATGGTCGACACCTTTCGGGCCGGCCATCCCATGCTGGCGGGAGTGGTGCTGCTCACCAATACCCTCACCGCATTCAACCTGGTGCGGGTCTTCCGCAAGGTGTTCCTCGACAAGCCCCATCCCAAAACGCGTCGCAGCCCGGAGGTGAACTGGCTGATGGCCTTGCCCATGGTGAGCCTGGCCGTGCTCGTGTTGCTGTCACCGCTGGTGATCGAGCGGATCGATCCCTTCCTGGCGATCCCAAGCTTCTCGACCTCGAGCACCATGCTGGTTGTGGGCAGTGGCTTGGTCGGGGTGCTAACGGGTTGCCTGGTTCAGCTGGATGCTTTCTGGTCCCGTTCTCTGTTCCGCCCCCTGGGGATGCTGCAGGACCTGTTGGCCTACGACTTCTATACCGAGCGGATCTACAAGGCCACGATCGTGGCGTTCGTGGCGGGTCTGGCCCGGCTCACCAACAGCGTTGATCGGGTGCTGGTGAACGGCCTGGTGAATCGGATCGGAAGCGCCTCGCTGGCCAGCGCCGAAGGGCTCAAGCTCGGTGTAAGCGGCCAGTTGCAGAGCTATGTGCTCACCTTGGTGGCGGCGATCATCATGCTCTTGGCCAGTCTGGCCTGGTTGAAGGGATGAGGCCGGAACGATGCTGAGCCTGCTCCTGCTGATTCCCTTCCTGGGAGCCTTCGTCCTGCTCCTCTCGCCGAGTAACCCGCCCCCCGGCAGGATGCGGGCGATCGCCATCACCACCCTCGCCCTGCAGCTGCTCTGGAGCCTGCGGGTGCTGTTGGCCTTCGATCCCCACCAGGGAGGGATGCAGCTGCAGGACTCCCTCAGCTGGGTGCCGATGATCGGCCTCGATTACCGCCTCGGCATCGACGGCCTCTCCTTGCCCCTGGTGCTGATGAACGGAGCCCTCACCCTGGTGTCTGCGGTGTGCACCCGCGACATCAGCCAACGGCCGCGCATCTACTTCGCCCTGCTGCTCCTGATCAGCGGCGCCGTGAATGGGGCCTTCCTGGCGGAGAACCTCTTGCTGTTCTTCCTGTTTTATGAGCTGGAGCTGATTCCCCTCTGGCTGTTGATCTCGATCTGGGGCGGCACCGAGCGCGCCTACGCGGCCACCAAGTTCCTGATCTTCACCGCCATCTCCGGTGTGCTCATTCTGGGCGCCTTCCTTGGGCTGGCCCTGTTCACCGGCACGGTGGATTTCAGCCTCACCCCAATCGTCAGCGAAAGGCTGTCGATGGGGAGTCAGCTCGTGCTGCTTGTCTCGCTGCTGATCGGTTTCGGCATCAAGATTCCGCTGGTGCCCTTCCACACCTGGTTGCCTGACGCCCACACCCAGGCCTCCTCGCCGGTGTCGGTGTTGTTGGCTGGGGTTCTACTCAAACTAGGCACCTATGGACTGCTGCGCTTCTGCTTGGGGCTGTTTCCCCAGGCCTGGGCTCTAGTGGCTCCCTGGCTGGCGATCTGGGCGGCGGTTTCGGTGCTGTATGGCTCGCTGGCCGCCATCGCCCAGCGGGACATGAAACGGATGGTGGCCTACAGCTCGGTGGGCCACATGGGCATGATCCTGCTGGCGGCGGCTGCCGCCACGCCGGTGAGTCTGTTGGGGGCGGTGTTCCAGATGGTGAGCCATGGCCTGATCTCCGCCCTGCTCTTCCTGCTGGTGGGCATTGTGTACCGCAAGACCGGCACCCGCGACCTGGAGGTGTTGCGCGGTCTGCTCAATCCGGAGCGCGGCCTGCCCTTCACCGGCACCTTGATGATCCTCGGGGTGATGGCCAGTGCCGGGCTGCCGGGGATGGCCGGCTTCATCTCCGAATTTCTGGTGTTTCGCGGCAGCATCGGCGTGTTCCCGCTGGCCACCCTCCTCTGCATGTTGGGTTCGGGACTCACGGCCGTGTATTTCCTGCTGCTGGTGAACCGGGCCTACTTTGGCCGGATGGCGATCACCCCCCCCAGCGAGGATCCAAGCGCTGATGCACGCCTCGATATTCGCCTGTCGGGGGTGGCGCTTCGGGAAACCCTGCCGGCCCTTGGGATTTCCCTGGCGGTGGTGGGCCTGGGCCTCGTCCCGGCAGGCCTCGGCTGGCTCAGTGAGACCACAGCCACAGCCATGGCCGAGCTGCCGGCCCTGCTGCTGGCCGCCAGCCACGGAGGTTTGGGCTGATGCCGGTCATCCCTGCATTGCTCACCCATGCCGGCGGTCGTCCCAGTGTCGAAGCGCTGGAGGCCAGGTTGCTGGCGGGCCAGACCCTGTTGGCTGATACCCCCGAGCACGTGCTGGAGGTGGTGGATGTGCTGAACAGCTATGGCGTGGTGCTCGATGCTTACAGCAAGAACCTGATCTTCCAGGCCGAACGGCAGTTTCTCAATCCCTTCCCGGTGTTTCGCTTCCTCGATGGCGACCTGAGCCCTGCGAAGATCTGGCGCCATCTCAATGGCGACCGCATCAATTTCGAGTACGCCGAGTACTGCATGAAAGCCATGCTCTGGCATGGCACCGGCGGCCTCGATGCCTACCTCGATTCCGAGCCCTTCGCCGCGAACTGTACGGCGATCATCCGCCACAAGACCGGCCGCGACCCCCTGCTGGCGCTCCTGCATCCACTCTTTCCTAACTTTCTACCTGAGGCGATCCGGGCCGCCGCCACCACCCATGCCCTCGGCCAGTTCTGGCGGGTGATGAGCGATCTCTTCCTCGATCTGGCCCGGGCCGAAGCGGACGGCACGGTGAGGAACATCGCCGAGGTGGTGGCCTTCATCAAGGCTGGCCTGGTGAATGCGGCCGCCAATCCGATCACCTATGGCGTGCAGCTGGGGGGCGAACGCTTCTGGGTGTTGCCGCCCGAGGCGGGGCTCACCTTCCTGGTGGATGTGGCGGTTCCCTACGTGGAGGCTGTGTTCTTGCGCGGCATGCCGTTCCTGGGCACCGTGTCATTCAATGCCCAGGCCCAGCAGATCTCGCCGGACCAGGCTCAGTTCGCCTACGGCGCCCTCTACGCCGATCCGCTGCCCACGATGGGTGCCGGCATTCCCCCGAGCCTGCTGATGCAGGACATGTACCGCCATCTGCCGGAGCGCCTCCATGCCCTCTACCGCCAGCGCAGCCGCGGCGAGGGCGATGTGCGGGTGAAGATCTGCATGAGCTTCCAGAAGTCGATGTTCTGCGTCACCAATGCCGCCATCGATGGCACCTTCCCCCACGCCCTGGGCACTGCGGTTCCGGCCGAGCAGGCTGCCAATCGGGCCTACGCCCGGGCCTGGGCCGAGCGGCTGGCAGTGGCCCGCACCGACTGCCTCGACCCCTTCGGCAGCTGATCGGGTTCTTCTGTCGGGGCGACAGTGATGGAAACACCTTCTGTTCGTGGCTTAAGTTCATTTCATGAATCAGCCCTGGACGCAGCGGACCCGCCCCGATCGGCTGGAGCGCCGCATCGAATTCGATGACTACGAGAGCACCCGCAGTTTCTTGGAGCGGCTCAATGCTTTGGCGGAGAGCGAGGGGCGCTTCCCCGACATCAGCTTCGGCCGCACCTATGTGAACCTCACCCTCAGGCCGGACGACGAACAGCTGGTAGGAGAGGTTGATCATGCCTTTGCCGCGGCGATCGATGCACTCCTCTGATCCCCTGCAGCCGACCGCCGGTTCGCAGCCGCAAGCTGAGATCACCGAGCAGAAGGAGGGGGCTCCTCTCACGGTGGATCTTCGTGGGGCCTACGATGCGGCCGGAATCCAGGCCGTGCTCGACCAACTGGATGAGGAACTGGTGGGTCTGCGGCCGGTGAAGGCCAGGATCCGTGAAATCGCGGCATTGCTGGTGGTGAACCGGGCCCGGCGGGAGCTGGGGCTGGAGTCGGCTCCACCGAGCCTCCATATGTCCTTTACCGGCAGGCCGGGCACCGGTAAGACCACGGTGGCCGAGCGGATGTCGAAGATCCTGCATGGCCTCGGCTACGTTCGCAAGGGACACGTGGTAACCGCCACTCGCGATGATTTGGTGGGTCAGTACATCGGCCATACGGCCCCCAAGACCCGGGAGATGCTGAAGAAGGCGATGGGTGGGGTGCTGTTCATCGATGAGGCTTATTATCTTTACCGGCCCGAGAACGAGCGTGACTACGGCGCCGAAGCGATTGAGATCCTGCTGCAGGTGATGGAGAATAATCGTGATGATCTGGTGGTGATCTTCGCGGGCTATAAGGAGAGGATGGATGTGTTTTACCAATCCAATCCCGGCCTCTCCTCGCGGGTGGCCAACCACATCGACTTCCCTGATTACAGCGCCCCAGAGTTGCTGGCGATCGCCAAACTGATCCTCGCCAGTGAAAACTACCGCTTTAGCGAAGGGGCCACCGAGGTCTTCGCCGACTACATCTTGCGCCGCATGCAGTTACCCTTTTTCGCCAATGCTCGCTCGATCCGCAACGCCATCGACCGAGCCCGCATGCGTCAGGCAAATCGCTTGTTCAATGGCATGGCCAGCCGGCTCAGCAAGCTGGATCTGATGACGATCGAAGCGGAAGATATCACCGCCAGCCGAGTTTTTCAGGGGGTGGTGGAAGGGCTGGATCGGAGTGAACCGGTCATTGGGTGATTCAGTGGTAGCTCAATTCCTCGTTCTATGAATGACTCACAACGGTATCCAGAATTGATATGAGATCTGCGGCTACGGCGTCAGCACGATAACGCTTGATCAGGTCGGCATTGCGCTTGAAAGCTTCGGCAAAATATTTGTAATCCGAAGTGATTTTTGCTAGTCCTTCTCGGATTGATGCTTGATTATTGACGTCGCAATAAACTCCGATTTGAAGCTCTTCGATTAATGCTTGAATTGGATTTCCTGGCGGTCCGATCACAATTAAGGGCTTGGGATGGCCAAGATAGACAAAAAACTTCGATGGTTGGTTGTCAAGATGTCGCGATCCAATCATGACCAGTAAGATGTCAGCCTGATCTGCGACATGATGGGATTCGATGTGGCCAACTGCTGGCCTGATGCTGAAGCAGGATGCAAGGTTGGCATTGGACTTGATGAGCTCAACTGCCGCAGGATAAACATATCCATAGAGGGAGATATGGACAGGGTGCCAATTTTGTTGACCCTCCAGCCAAGCAAGGGCATCCAGCAGGGGGTTGATCGGCCGCCATTCGGGCAGGTTGCCAAGATGAACAAAGTTATATTTAGTTTTGCCTAAATCTTCTTGCTTGGCTGGAGCAGGCTGCGGGTGATAAAAACAGGCGTCTAAAGGATAGCTGTCGGTAAGGATGAATGTTTTGTCGGTCCTGACAAGGCCTTGTTCAACATAGCGGTCGCGAGTAAGTGGTGACATAAATAGAACACCATTTGCCTGTTTTAGGACATCAATCTGACGTTGACGGTCGTCAGGATAAAACCCTTTATTGTCTCTCTGCCCGTGCGGATCATCATAAATCGCCAATAGGGGCTTGCCACGCTCTCTGGCTAGCTGGGCTCCCACTTCCAGTAGCCTGAAATCAGGACTCTTGGCTGCAATAAGATCAAAATCAAAAACATCGTCAGCCCGCCTGCACACGTCAAGAATGCCTCGACGGAGAAAATCAAAAGAATCATGGGAAATGAGAGCTTCAAACTGCCGCGCAACGAGCTGCAGAATGCCGTAGAGATAATAAGTAAACGAGTGCTTGGATTGCCTGTTTTTTTGTGTCGCGAAGCGTGCTGAAAATGAGACGTTATCGGTGTAGTGGCAATGATCTGTTGGGCATACTAAGGGTTCGAGTTTGATGGAGGTGAGTTGAGGTGAGGGGCCTGAAAAATGAAGCTCCCAATTGGAGTCGAGAGTATGGGGATAGAGTTTGCTATAGCGTAAGCCCTGTACCCCTGTTCCTCCAGGGGGCTGAATCATCAAGAATAGGATTCTTCTCTTCATGCCTAGCCCTTGTTTCCTCGTAAGCGCTTTGTCTCCTCAACCGAGCATATACCGGATTCACAATTTTGACCATGGAATTGGTGTGTCCAGGTTGATCTTAGGCAGGTCTTACTCATGTGACTCACCGCCGTTTCCTCGAGTCGATCTGCAACAGATCCCTCACCTGCTGCACCTGGCGGGCAACGGCGGGATCGGCGCTGAGCTTCTTCTCCACTTGTTCCACGGCATACATCACGGTCGAGTGGTCCTTGCCACCGAAGGCCTCGCCGATGCGTGGCAGGGAGAGGTTGGTGCTCTGGCGCATCAGGAACATACCCACCTGGCGGGCCTGGCTCACGGCCCGGCGCCGGCTTGGACTCTTCATCTCCTCCACGCTAACGCCGAACACTTCCGACACCTTCTCCAGCACCTGCTTGGGGGTCACCTCCACATCATTGCCCACCGGGTCAAGCATGGGCGCCACCGATTCCACCGTCATCGGCAGGCCGGTGATCGAGGCGAAGGCCACCGCACGGGTCAGGGCCCCCTCCAGCTCCCGAATGTTGGAGGTGAAGCGCCCGGCGATGTACTGGATCAGCTCCCGCGGCAGGGACATCTGCTCGCTCTCGGCCTTCTTGTGCAGGATCGCCATGCGGGTCTCGAGGTCCGGCACCTGGATGTCGGCGATCAGGCCCATCGAGAAGCGGGAGATCAGCCGTTCCTGAAGCCTCGGGATCTGGTTCGGCGGCCGGTCGGAGGCGATCACGATCTGGCGACCCGCCTCGTGCAGGGCATTAAAGGTGTGGAAGAACTCCTCCTGGGTGTATTCCTTGCCTTCGATGAACTGGATGTCGTCCACCAGGATCAGATCGGCGGCGCGGTAGCGGTCGCGGAAGGCCTGCATGCCGTCTTTGCGGATCGCCTGGATCAGATCATTGGTGAAGGTTTCCGTGCTCACGTAGAACACGCGCGCCTGGGAATCGATCTCGAGGCGGTAATGGCCGACGGCCTGCATCAGGTGGGTTTTACCCAGACCCACACCGCCGCAGATGAACAGGGGGTTGAACTCCCTCCCCGGCGCCTCGGCCACCGCCAGGGAAGCCGCATGCGCCATGCGGCTGTTCGGCCCCACCACGAAGCGGCTGAAGCTGTAGCGCGGGTTCAGGCCCGCTGTCGGCCGGCCGCCGGGGCCCACGGAGGCTGGTGCGCCCGATAGCGACCTCTCCTGGGCGCTGAGGGTTGGATCGGCCGCCGAAGCCGCCGCCCGTACCGAGACTTCCGGCTGGGTGGCGGATCCAGGCAGCGTTGGGGTGGCGCCCCCTCTGGCCAGGGGCGGTAGATCGGGCTCGCTGCCACCTCCCGCAGCGACCACCACCTCCACCACCACGTGGCGTCCAGCGATCTCACTGGCCACGGCGGCGATCTGGCTCTGGTAGTTCTTGCGTAGCCAGCCGCAGGTGAAGGCATTGGGCGCCTCAAGCCTGAGCTGCCCATCGGCGTAGGCCAGGAACCGCGCCGGCCGGATCCAGGTCTCGAAGGTCGGTTTGCTGAGGTTGGGCTGCAGGGCCTGCTGTACCCGGTGCCAAAGCTGTTCGCCCTGCTGCACCCTTGAACCTCCCCTTAGTCGCCAAATATAGGCAGCTTCGCACCGACGGTCCGTCTTTAATGAAGCCGTTCCTGTGTCCACCGCCACCGCGATGGCCCCATCCGGTTCGAATCCCCGCCCCTCCGGCCCCGTGACCCACCCCCGCGCCACCTCCAGCCCCTGCTCCCCGAGCGGGCAGCATCCGTGGTGGGCCGGCCTGCGCCGGGCCTCCCTGCTCGCTCCGGTGCTGCTCCTCGCCGGCTGCGCCGGTGGCTTCACCCTTCCCGGATCGCCGACGCGGCCGGAGCGCACCCGCATCAGCGATGCCCCGGCGGCTATGTCCCTCAAGCCGCCCAGCAATCAGATCGTGGCGGCGGTGGACAAGGTGGGGCCGGCGGTGGTCCGCATCGACACCGTGAAGCGGATGGTGAATCCCCTCGGGGGGGTGTTCGGCGGCGGGCCCGCCATCCAGCAGCAACAGGGCCAGGGATCGGGCTTCATCACTCGTTCCGACGGGGTGGTGCTCACCAATGCCCACGTGGTGGAGGGTTCCAGCGATGTGAACGTGACCCTGCCGGACGGCCGCAACTTCACCGGCAAGGTTCTGGGCGCCGATCCGCTTACCGATGTGGCGGTGGTGAAGGTGGTGGCCACCAAACTTCCCGTGGCTCCCCTGGGGGATTCCGCCAAGGTTCGCCCCGGCGAATGGGCCATCGCCATCGGCAACCCCCTCGGCCTCGACAACACCGTGACCGCCGGCATCATCAGCGCCATCCAGCGCACCAATGCCCTTGGCGAGGGCCAGCGGGTGCCCTACCTCCAGACCGACGCCGCCGTGAATCCGGGCAACAGCGGTGGACCGCTGATCAACGACCGAGGCGAGGTGATCGGCATCAACACCGCCATCCGCCAGGCCCCCGGCGCCGGTCTGAGCTTCGCCATCCCGATCAACACCGCCCGCCAGATCGCCGCTCAGATCGTGGATCGCGGCTACGCCAGCCATCCCTACATCGGTGTGCGCCTGCAGGCCCTCACCCCCCAGCTGGCCCGGGAGATCAATGGTGCTACCAATGAGTGCCGCCTGCCGGAGGTGAATGGCGTGGTGGTGGTGGATGTGATGGCGGGGAGCCCCGCCGACCGGGGTGGCCTCAAGCCCTGTGACCTGATCGAGCGGGTGGGTGATCAGGCGGTCGCCAATCCCTCCGAGGTGCAGCTGGCGGTGGATCGCGTGCGGGTGGGCGACGCCATGAGCCTGCAGGTGCGGCGCCGCGAACAGGCGCTCACCCTCACTCTCCGTCCGGCGGAACTGCCCCGCAAGCAATGAGTCTCCCGGCCCCGCCTCGGGCTGGCCGCGGGGATCCACCGCAACGAGTTCCGCAGAGCCGGCTGGTGATCCTGGCCCGCTGGCCGGCTCCGGGTCGCTGCAAGCGGCGTCTGGCGGTGGAGCTAGGTGATTGCCGTGCGGCTCGGGTGCAGGCCCGCCTCACCGACCATGCCCTGGCTGCCTCCAGGGGGGCCTGTAGCGCCGCCGCCGCTGAGCTGGTGTTGGCCACCAGCGGCCTCGGCCTCGCCGCGGCCCGGCGCTGGGGTCTCTCCCTCGGGGCGGATCAGGTGGTGCCCCAGGGACCGGGCTCCCTCGGCCTGCGCCTGCGGCGTCAGGTGGTGCAGGCGCGGCGGCAGGGCGTGCGGCACCTACTGCTGATCGGCAGTGACCTGCCGGAACTGGCGGCGGCGGATCTGCTCGAGGCCTTCCAGGCCCTCGCCCTCGGCTCCCCTCTGGTGCTGGGTCCGGCGCTCGATGGCGGCTACTGGCTGATCGGGCTGGGCTGGTTGGGGCCGGCCGGTGGTCGGGCCGCCAAGCCACCGGGCGCCCCCAGACTGTTTGCCGGTGCGGCGGGGCCGATTCCCTGGGGGAGCGGTGCGGTGTTGCGCCAGACCCTCGCCGCCGCCGATCGGGAGGCGATGGCGGCGACCCTGCTGGCGGTGCGCTCCGATCTCGACCGCCCCGCTGACCTGGCGCGCTGGCGATGATCCGCTCCCTCCCGGAGCTCAGCGTGGTGATCGCCGCCCGCAATGAGGCCCATGGCCTGCCGAGTCTGTTGGCCGATCTGGCGCCTGGGTGGCGTCAGCTCCTCGAGGTGGTGGTGGTGGACGGTGGCAGCGGGGATGGCACCGCCCGACTGGCCCAGCTGGCCGGGGCGCGGGTGTTGTCCTCGGCGCCCTGCCGCGGCGCCCAGCTGGCGGCCGGCGTGGCGGCCACTGATGGTGCCTGGCTGCTGCTCCTCCATGCCGATGCGCGCCTGCCCCGCGGTTGGCAGAGCCTCGTGCGTGATGCCATGGAGCGGGGCCCTGAGCGGGCCTGGGCCTTCCGGCTGGCGGTGGATGCACCAGGCCCCGCCCTGCGATTTGTGGAGGCCCTGGTGACCCTGCGGAGCCGTTGGCGCCGGCTGCCCTATGGCGATCAGGGATTGCTGGTGAGCCGCCTGCAGCTGCGGGCCGCAGGCGGCATCAGAGCGATTCCCCTGATGGAGGACCTCGATCTGGTGCTCCGCCTGCGGCGCCTCGGCACGATCGGCCTGCTGCCCGGGTCGCTGCGGGTGAGTGGCCGCCGCTGGCGCCGCCTGGGGGTGCTGGGCGCGGCCCTGGCCAATGCTCGGCTGCGGCGAGCCTGGCGACAGGGCATCCCGCCAGAGCTGCTGGCGCAGCGTTACTACGCAAGCTCTGAGGAGCCCTGGGGTCAGGGGGCGTACCAGAAGGCGCAGCGACGCCGTTGGGGCTCCAGTTCCCAGCCCTGACCCTCGTAGAAGCCCACAACGTGTGGGTCGGCGAAGAGGCTCACCCGGTCCACCCCCAGAGTCTGGAGCTCGGCGATCACGTAATCCATCAGCTCCCGCCCCAGCCCCGCCCCCTGATAGAGCGGATGCACGGCCACATCCCACACGGTGGCCTCCACAACCCCATCACCGGTGCAGCGGGCGAAGCCCACCAACTTCGGCAACCGGGTGTGGTGGCGCCAAAGCCCCACGCAGAGCAGGCTGTGCTGCAGGGCCTTGCGCACCCGCCGCAGGGGCCTGCGGCTCCAGCCCACCGCATCGCAGAGCTGCTCCAACTCGATCAGGTCGATCTCCCGCTCGAGGCTCAGCACCAGATGCAGCGCCGGATTGGGGGTTGGGCAGAGCCGGTGGCGCGCCCCGTACAGGCTCACCAGGAGGTCGTTGCTGGGGTCGGGCAACCGCGGGGGATCAGTTCCGGCATGCATCAGGCTACGCAGTCTGTCGAATCGGATGCCGGGGGGCTCCGCTGCGGCAGGGTGGAGATCGCCGACGCAGGGACCCTGGGCATCGCCAGCACCCCCACCACCCAGTCCCTATCCGGCCCGGGTGCCGCCGCCCCCGGGCCCGAGCCAGGGCCGGCCGGCCTGGCCGCTGAAGGCTGGGATCCGGCCGTTCCCCTGCTTGTGGCTCTGCATGGCTGGCTTCTCTCCGGTCGTCTGTGGGATCCCCTGCGCCGCGAGCTTGAGCCGGTTCTTCCCTGCTGGTGTCCCGATCTGCCGGGCTTCGGCGGGCGGCCTCGGCCGAAGGGTCTCCAGCCCACCCTGGCGAGCTATGGCCGCTGGCTGGCCGATGAGCTGCGCGCCCAGGTCGGTGAACGGCCGGTGGTGTTGCTGGGTCACTCCCTCGGCGGCAGCGTGGCCCTCCATGCGGCTCCCCATCTGGGGAGCCAGCTGCGGGGGCTGGTGCAGGTTGCGGCGGGAGGGGGGGTGTACCAGCCCAGGCCCTTCGCCCGCCTGCGCCAGGGTGGCTCGGCCTTCCTGGCGCTGCGGCCCGCCTGGCTGGCGCCGCTGCCGGTGATGGCCCCCTGGCGGAGTCCCCTGCTGGCGGAGGCGCGGGCCGCCCGGGGCCTGCTGGCCTGCAGCACCAACCGCGGCGCCGTGGGGGAACTGCCCCGGCTGACGGCGTCCCTCGGGGTGCCGAGTCTGTGGATCGCCGGTTCCCGCGATGGCGTGATGGAGCCCCGCTACGTGCGTCACCTGGCCGGCTACAGCCGCCTGCACCGCCTGGAGCTGTTGGAGGGGGCCGGTCACCTGCCGATGCGGCAGATGCCCGGGCGTCTGGCTGCCCTGATCCAAACCTGGCTGCTGGAGGAGGGGCTCCTGGGGGGGGCCGACGATCGGCTCGGGTCGCTCGATCCGGCTGTGACTCCCGGGGCCCGGGCCGCCTGACTGGGGCTGCGCCAAGTGAGCTCGGGTTTCCGAGCAGGCTGGTGACTGGTTGGGCGTGGTGCCCCAACGCTCAGAGGCTGGCCAGCCCCTTCTCCTGCAGATCCGCTAGCTGGGCATAGAGCCCGCCGGCGGCCCGCAGCTCCCGGTGGTTGCCCTGCTCCACTAATCGCCCCCGCCGCAGCACCAGGATGCGGTCGGAGGCCTCCACCGTGGCGAGGCGGTGGGCGATCACGATGGCGGTGCGGCCCTGCAGCAGGGATTCCAGGTCGTGTTGGAGGGTGGCCTCCGTGGAGGGATCGAGGAAGGCGGTGGCCTCATCCATCACCAGCACCGAGGGTTCGCGGATCGCGACCCGCGCCACCGCCAGCAGCTGCCGTTCGCCCGATGAAAGGTTGGCTCCCCGCTCGCGCAGTTCGGTGGACAATCCCGCCTCGAGCCGTCCGAGCAGGGGCTGGAGACCCAGCTCGCGGCAGAGGCCCTCCAGCTGGGCGTCGCTGAGATCGGCATCGAGGCGAAGGTTGTCGGCCACATTGCCGCTGAACAGAAAGGTGTCCTGCAGCACCACCCCGAGGCGGCGACGCAGCAGGGCCACCGGCAGCTCCCGGATGTCCACTCCATCGAGCAGGATCCGGCCGGCCTGGGGCTCGTAGAGGCGACAGAGCAGGCGAATGATCGTGGTCTTGCCGGATCCGGTGGGCCCCACGATCGCCACATGTTCTCCAGGGGCGATGCGGAAGGAGAGGTCTTCGAGGATCGGATCGTCGCTGCGGTAAGCGAAGCTCACGTTCTCGAACACCACCTCGCCGGCTCCGGCGGTGGGCCCCTCCTCCACCGCCCTCCGAGCCAGCGCACTCCGCTGAGGCGGTGGCAGGTCGGCGATCTCGATCGGTTGCTCCAGGAGCTCGCCGATCCGCTCCACGGCCGTCAGCCCCCCCTGGATCTGGGTGAACCGCTCTGCCAGCTGGCGCAAGGGATCAAAGAGGCGCTGGGAGAAGAGGATGAACGTAGTGAGGGTGCCCAACCCCATGGCGCCGGCGGTGACCATCGTGCCCCCGAGGGCCAGCACCACGGCCACCGCCGCCAGGGCCACCCACTCGATGAAGGCGGAGATGGCGCTGTCGTAGAAGATTGTGCCTGTCACCGCATCGCGGTAGAGGGCGGTGGTCTGGGCGAAGCGGGCACTGTTCACCGCCTCGCGCCGGAACATCTGGACCACTTCAAGGCCCTGCAGGTTTTCCTGGAGATCGGCATTGAGCTGGCCGAGTTCCTCTCGCACCCGGTAGTTGGCGCGGCGGTAACGGCTCTGCAGCCAGAGAATCCCAGCGGTGATGGGAATCTGAATCACCAGCAGCAGCAGTCCCAGCCGCCACTCGATCACCACCATCGTGATCGCGATCACCAGCAGGCTCACCAGGTCGGCGAGCACCCCCACCGCCCCGCTGCCGAACACCTCGGCCAGCGCATCCACATCGCTGGTGAGGCGGGTGAGCAGCTTGCCCACCGGGGTGCGGTCGTGGAAGCGCAACGACAGGCCCATGGCATGGCGGAAGAGATCAGCCCGGATCCGGGCGGTGAGGCGCTGACCCACCACCTGCACGTTGAAGCTCTGGGTGCCCTGGAGAGCCAGGCGCAGCAGCACCGCCACCAGGAGCAGGCCCACAAGAAGCCTCAGGGCCACTGGCACCGGCAGGGCCGCCAGCCAGGGGAGGCTGGCTTCCTGGCGCAGCACGCTGATCGCCTGCCCCACCAGCAGGGGCTGTACGGCTCCGGCCAGGGCCAGGGGGATGAGCAGCAGCAGCGAGAGCAGCAGGCGGCGACGGTCGCGGCCCAGGTAGGGCAGCAGCCGCCGCAGGCGCTGGATGTCGAGGGAGGCCATCAGGCGGGTACCGCCGCGCGTGAAACGGCACGGATGCGTTCCACGATGGCCTGGAGGCGGCCGTCATCAAGCCGCAGGGCCAGGGGATGACCCACCAGCCGGGCGGTGCTGTGGAACAGATCCTCGATGGCGATCAAGCCGTTGTCGCGGAGGGTGCGGCCACTGGCCACCAGGTCCACGATCGCTTCGCTCATGCCGGTGATCGGCCCGAGTTCCACGGAACCGGCCAGGTGGATCACCTCCACCGGCAGGTCGAGGGATTCGAAGTAGGCCTCGGCGCAGCGGGTGAACTTGCTGGCGATGCGGCAGTGGGCCGGCAGATCGGCGGCGCGGCGGTAGGGACTGCTGGCTTTGACAGCCACGCTCATGCGGCAACCGCCGAAGCCCAGGTCCACCAGCTGGGCCACCGGCAGTTGGTGCTCCTGCAGCACATCGAAGCCCACCACGCCGAGCTGGGCCTGGCCGTAGGCCACGTAGACGGGCACATCGGCGTTGCGCACCAAGAGGGCCCGGGCGCCGCCGCAGGCGCTGGGCACCATCAGCTGGCGGTTCTCCGGATCGAGAATGGCACTGAAATCGAGGCCGGCGGCGGCGAAGCGTCGCACCGAATCCTGCAGCAGGGCCCCCTTGGCCAGGGCCACGGTGAGGGGTGGGGCCTGGGTGCTCATGGGCTGCTCCGCAGCGGGGATCATGGAATGCGGCCGCCACCGCGACTGTAACGACCGAGCCGGCGGCAGCGGAGCCGGGTTTGTTGGGGCGGTTGGGGTGGTGGTGGGGGATTGCTGCGGACTCGCTGGGGCCTTGCTGGGGCCTTGGAGGCGCTGTCGGGGGGCTCCGCCGCGAAGCGGCACCCCAACCGCCCCGAAGCCGGTGCGCAATAAGCCCTTTTGAGGCAGGAACACTGGTAGCTTCGATTGGAGCTTCGGCGCAACCGCTGGATTTGGCGCTATCACTAATTTGCCGACCATTTGTCACCAGTAACACCATTATTACTAGCCATTATTTATGATGCCAGAGCTGATTGACCAGGAGCGTGTTACACATGGGTCGTTCCGAGTAAGACGAGCATTCTCGCTCCCTACCAACGCCGCATGCGGTCTCAGTAAGGTCTCAACAGGATTCACAGCTGAGTGAAGCCTAATCCAGAAGATCGATTGAGGCGTTGATGATTTCGGCGAACCAGCGCGAAGAAAATCAATGCGCCGCTTTCTCAATTTCAATACGGCCAGAATTACCATTGCGGCCAGAGTTCCCATTGCAGCGGTGAAACTTTTGCTTTTGTCTGGCGACCTAGATGCAACAGGATCCTAGATCGCTGCAGTTGCAACGATCGCCTCAACCTCAGCACTTTCAGTCTCCACGTCTCCAATCACATCGTCCTCGCCAATTCCTTTGTATCGGCTAAACCAGTGTATCGGGTAAACCAGCTTACAACTGGCAGGGGTAAAAGGGGTGGTGGCGGCATCGATACCCTCGCCTTCGCTGGGGCCAACCTCAGCGTCAAGATCACCAACGGCGCAAGCCGATCGGCACTCAACACCAACACTTCCTCCCAACTTGGCTCGCTTGAGATTTGCGATTTGACCGGCAACGGCAACAATTCCCCCTCTCTGCCTGGCCCAGGCAGATCTTCGCGATCTTTCAGAATCTCGATCACCTGATGCCGGTAAGGCTCTGAATCCGCCCCCGGCAGCAGCTCCGGGGCGGAACCTGGATGGCCAGCTGGCGCCCCGCTTGCTGCGTTCGCTCCGCCCCCACAGGCTCGCTAGCTGGGTAGCCAAGGCGTGAGCTGAACGCGGAGCTGTGTGACCTCCTCCTACTGAGCCAGGATGAACGGCCTGGCACCGGCAGGCCTCCATACCCAGTCCGCCTCAGGCATACCCGCTGGGGGTTATGGTCTTCCCAGGCGATCTCCGCGTGGAATGCAACCGGATTTCAAGCTGTCGTCAAGGGTTGAGCAGAAACAAAGTGCGCCACGTCACAGTCCTCAACCCTGAACGCCGATGAAGACATAAAGTCCACGGCTAAGTTTTTTAGAACTGTGTAGGCTTGTTGACCAGATGGGCTGCGAGCTTCAAGCTAACAACGAAAATAAATCAATTTAAGAACAGATGAAGATCAAGCTCCTGTTGGCACAGGAAATCGAGTCATACGCGAATCTCTTGGAATCTCTCTACCTTGTCGAACAGCAGCTCGGCAGCTCCGTATCCGATCGCGAAAGCTTTCTGCAGCTGTTGCTTGGTGACTTCAAGGCAGGCTCCGGTGAGTCTATCAGCCTGCTGGAGCCCGTTCTCGGCCAGGAGACCACTCTCGGCATTGAGCTTGTCGATACAAGGGAGGGAGACGGGGCCCCGGGTGGCTACAGCAACGACAGAGATCGGATTGTTCTCAACAGCACCTGGCTGGCATCCGCCACGGCCGCCGAGATTGAGGCCCTCCTACTGGAAGGCATCGGAGCTGCGCTCTCAGCCCGCCCCAGTGGTAACCGCGATTCCAGCGGCAATCCTGACGAGTTCTACTCCGCGTCGATCAGCGCTCCTGAGCCCAGGGCAGGTGAGGTCGAAGCCAGTGGAGCTGTCGATAGTGGAACTAGTATCGATGCCGCCAGCGAAGGCGATCGGCGCGACATCACAGATGACGCCAGCAGCGTGGCCCGCTCGGCCAGTGGTGTCCCGATCAATCTGCTGGATATTGCCAGCGGAATCGGAGGCTTTGTAATCAATGGACAGAAAGCGAACGACTACAGCGGCTGGAGCGTAGCCGGGGTGGGGGATGTCAATGGTGATGGGCTTGGCGATGTGCTGATCGGTGCCCCCAAAGGGGATCCCTGGTGGGTCCGACCTGATGGCGGACGTTCCTATGTGGTCTTCGGCAAATCCGGATCGGCCACCACAACCGCCGTCAATCTCTCCGCCATTGCCAACGGTAGCGGCGGCTTTGTGATCAATGGAGCCTGCTCCTACGACCAAAGCGGCAGCAGCGTTGCCGCGGCCGGCGATATGAATGGTGATGGCCTCGCTGATCTGCTGATCGGCGCACCCTATAGCGATCCAACCAGCGGCAGCAACGCTGGCCGCTCCTATGTGGTTTTCGGGAAAACCGACACCACATCCGTCCATCTCGGCGCGATCGCTACCGGCAATGGCGGTTTTGTCGTCAATGGTCAGAGCAGTGACGAGCAAACCGGCTTCAGTATCGCCAGTGCCGGTGATGTCAACGGTGATGGTCTTACAGATCTGCTGATCGGTGCTCCCTATAGCGATCCAGACACTGGATTTAATGAAGGCATGAGCTATGTGATTTTCGGTCGATTTAACAACACCACACCCATAGACCTGATCGGCCTCACGCCCTTACAGGGTATTAAGATTAAGGGGTGGTTGAGCGATGCCAAAAGTGGTTTAAGTGTCGCCAGTGCTGGCGATGTTAATGGTGATGGCTTTGCCGATCTGATTATCGGTGAACCCGAAGCCTTCAATCGTGGAGGCGCCTATGTTGTCTTTGGTTCCGCTACCCTGGGCCAGGCAACTGGCTCCGTGGAGCTTTCTGCTATTTTGAACGGCAATGGCGGCTTTCATATCAGGGGATATTATTTCGGTGACAACAACGGTTGGAGCGTCGCTGGCGCTGGAGATGTCAATGGTGATGGACTCGCCGATCTCGTGGTTGGCAACCCTGATGCCAATGGTTCTGTAGTTGTCTTTGGCAAAACCACTACAGCAGCGGTGGATCTGGCTGCTCTTGGCTCCGGTGGCTTTAGAATCAACGGATACTATGACCAGGCTGGCGCCAGCGTTTCTAGTGCCGGCGATGTTAACGGTGATGGACTTGCCGATTTGCTGATCGGTGCTCCTGCGGCTGATGGAGGGTACGGCTGCTCCTATGTGGTCTACGGCAAAACCAGCAGCACCGACGTGAGCCTGGATCCCTGGATGTTCAGTGATGGCATCGTCATCAACAGCCAAACGCCCTACGATCAGAGCCAGACGGGCCGCAGCGTTTCAAGTGCCGGCGATGTCAATGGTGATGGCTTGGCCGACCTGCTGATCGGTGCCCCCTTCAGCGATCCAAGCAGCCTCAGCAATGCCGGCCGCTCCTATGTCATCTTCGGTCAAACCAGCGGCGCCTTTACCCCAACCTTTTATGACTTTGTAGGCTCCAGCGCCAACGATGTTTACAGCGGCAACACCACCAGCCAAACCTTTGCCGGCGGCCTCGGCGGTGACTTTCTTACCGGTGGTGGTGGGGCAGATGTGCTCCGTGGGGGCAGCGGCAACGATCGCTTCACCCTGAACGCCTCCAACCTCACCGCCCTCGCCAGTCCTTTTGGTCTTGGCGGCAACAACGCTCAGTTGGCACGGGTGGATGGCGGCACAGGCATCGACAGCATCATTTTCAGTGGCGGCAGCCTGAATTTCAACCTGGGTAGCGTCGCTAATCAATCCGCCGTCAACAGCAATGGTTCCTCGCGCCTAACTTCGATCGAGCGGTTCGATATTCGCGGCAGTGGCAACAACTCCCTCAAACTTGCCGCCAGAGATATCGACGACATCACCGGCTTCAATTGGCTCAACAGCACCAACGCTGCTTCCTCCGGCCGCACCGGCGGCACCTATGCCCTCGCCACCACGGAGCAACGCCATCAGTTAATGATCAGTGGGAACAGCGGCGACAGCCTCGTTGTTCCCAGTGCATTAGGCAGTTGGACCAATGGCGGTACCGTCGTCTTCTCCAATGGCATCACCACTGCTGGTACCTACGACGTCTGGAACCAGGGCTCCCGTCAATTGATTGTGCAGAACTTGATCAATATCATTTTCTGAGTCCCTGGCCCATGGCAATGCCCGAGCCAGGCCAGGGCGGCACTGCCCGATTCCTGAGCCAAGCACCACGCCATGGCCCATGCCCCCCGAGCCCCGTGGCCCACAACGTGAACCAGCCAGTGCCGCCCGCCCAGGTGATCCCTGGGCTCTGGGCCTCGCTGCGTACCGATCCACTCGCCTCCGCACCCTGGCGATGCCTCGCCGAGGCCTACGACACCGCTGGGCTGGCCCCCCATCGGGCCTATGCCGCCGGCCAGTGGCGACGGTTGGCCGCCGATGCCGGGGAACCCAGGACCGCCTCCCCCGCCCCTGACCCACCCAGTCCCAGCCCCGCCCAGGCGGACAGCTGGTTGCAGCACCCCCAGATCCCGGAGGCCCAGCTCTGGGCCGAGCGGCTGCAGGATTGGCGGTCCAGCTGCCCCGGCGACTGGTTGAGCTGGCTCTACGGCAGCCGCCTCGCCGATGGCTGCCCCACCTTGACCCCCGCTACCAGCCCCAGGGAAGCCCTGCTCCCCGCCCAGGCCCTGGCCCGCGCCGAAGCCCTCGAACCGATCCCCGGCGAGTCGCGCCACTGGCTCGGCCTCTGGAGGCTTCAGGACGGCGACGCCCGCGGTGCCGTGGAGGCCCTGGCGCCGCTGGTGAATCGCCAGCCCCAGCGCCACAGTTCCCAGTTGCAGCTCGGCCTGGCCCTGCTGCGGCTCGGCAACCGCGCCGCCGCCGAAGTGGCCTTCAGCCGCGCCTCGGCCTCCCCCAACCCGGGCTTCCTGCGCCTGCTGGCCCAGCGGGTGTTCGAACACAATTATTGGCAGGAGGCGATCGCCGTGCTGGAGCGGGCCCGCTCCCTGGCCCCAGGCGACCTCGCCACCCTGGTGGCCCTGGCGCGCCTGCACTGGGAGGTTTACCAGCTCAGCGAGGCGGAGATCCTCTGCCGCCAGGTGCTGGCGATCGATCCGGCCAACCACGAGGTGCCCTACCTGCTCAACGCCCTGCCTGGCCGCCGCGGAGACGCCCGCGCCCACCTAGCGGCAGTGGAAGCCCACTACGGGGCGCTGGGCGATCCAGGCTCGCGGCTCGCCTCCAGCATCGCCATGGCGTCGCTGTATGTGGACGACCGCAGTCCGGAGCAGGTGGCGGCACTGCACCGCCGGCTCGTCGCCCCGATCGAGGCCGCCTGCCGCCCCGCCGCCGCCTTCACCAATTCGCTCGATCCGGATCGGCCCCTACGCGTCGGCCTGGTGTCGGGCGACTTCCACCGCCAGCACCCGGTGAACCTGTTCATGCTGCCGCTGCTGGAAAGCCTCGACCGGCACGCGTTTGCGGTAAGCGTGTATCACACCGGTTCCATGCACGATGAAGACACCGCCCGGGCCCAGACGGCGGCGCAGCAGTGGATCGAGGCCGGCCGCCTCGATGATCCGGCCCTGAACCAGCGCATCCGCGCCGATGAGATCGACCTGCTGATCGACCTGGCCGGCCACACCGCCAGCCACCGCCTCTGTGTATTCGCCCTGCGCTCGGCGCCGGTGCAGCTCACCTTCCTGGGCTATCCCCACTCCACTGGCCTGGAGCGCATCGACTGGCTGATCGGCGACCCGGTGGTGAGCCCCGCCGAGCACGGCCCTCTGTTCAGTGAAGGGATCGCCCAGTTGCCAGCGAGTGTGTTCTGTTGGAGCCCGGTGGACGACTACCCCCTACCGCCAGCCCGACCGGCCGAGGCGCCGCTGGTGCTGGGTTCGTTCAACAACATCTTGAAGCTCTCGCCCCGCACCATCGCCCTCTGGGCGGCGATCCTCCGCGACCTGCCCCAGGCCCGCCTGCTGCTCAAGGCCCCCTCCCTCAGCGACGCCTCGGTGCTAGCGCGCTTCACCGGCCTGTTCGCCGCCGAGGGCATCGGCGCGGAGCGGCTGATCCTGGAGGGGCCCGAGGAGCTGGGGGCAATGATGCGGCGCTACGGCGAGGTGGATATCGCCCTCGATCCCACCCCTTACAACGGCGGCACCACCACCCTGCAGGCCCTGTGGATGGGGGTGCCGGTGATCGCCTTGCGGGGCGGCAATTTCGTGGGCCGCATGGGCGCCAGCTTCCTCACCAGCCTCGGCCAGCCCAATTGGATCGCCGACGACGACGCCGGCTACCGCGCCATCGCCCGCCAGCTCACGGCCGATCTCCCCGGCCTGCGTCAGGGCAGGGCCGCCCTGCGGGAGCGCATGGCCCGCTCCGGTCTCGCCGATCTCGATCGCTACAGCGCCGCTGTGCAGGCGCTGCTGCGGCGGGTCTGGCGGGCCCACTGCAACGGCAGCGGCGAACGGCTTCTAGCGGCGGAGCCCTGAGCCATTCCATGCTCGCGCGTCACACCATTTGAACTCTCCGCCTCAGCCATCACCGCCACCGCGACCAACTTCGAGATCACCAGTCGGGGTTGGTCTGCAACACCCCCCTAAAAGAACGTGCAGCCCACGCCCACGCCGCTGGCCCCGGCAATGGTGGTGAAGCTCAGGATCCCACCGCTGGGGCGCTCTGCTGGCTCGCGGCCAGCCACCCCTTGCAGACCTCGCTAACCGCCTGCCGCAGCGCTGGCGCCAGAATCGCCCCATGAACGCCTCCCCCCCCGTTGCGCCCACGCCGCTGACGGTGAGCCTGATCCCGGTGCTCCGCGACAACTACGTGTTTGTGATCGAAGTGCCTGCGAGCGGGCCGGTGTCAGGCCAAGCGGTGGTTGTGGATCCGGCCGTGGCCGCGCCGGTGATCGCCTGGCTGGAGGGTCGCAACCTGGAGTTGGTCGCCATCCTCCACACTCACCACCACAGCGACCACATCGGTGGCGCCGAGGAACTATTGCGGCGCTGGCCGGCGGCGGCGGTGATCGCCAGTGGCGCCGATCGGGAGCGGATTCCACTCCAGACCCAAGCCGTAGCCGGCGGCGATCGGCTGACGCTGCTGGGCCATGGGCTGCAGGTGTTGGCGGTGCCGGGCCATACCCGCCACCACATCGCCTATTACCTGCCGCCGCTGGCGGGGCCCCCAGCCGCCAGCCCCGAAGCCGGCGGCGGTAGCCCCGGTGAGCTCTTCTGCGGCGACACCCTCTTTGCCGGCGGCTGCGGCCGCCTGTTCGAGGGCACCCCGGATCAGATGTACGCCTCGCTGCGTCAGTTCGCCGCCTTGCCGGAGGACACCCGGGTGTGGTGCGCCCACGAATACACCGCCACCAACCTGGCCTGGGCCGCGTCGGTGGAACCGGCCGATCCAGCCATCGGCACCCGGCTGGAGGCGGTGCGCGAGGCCCGCGCCGCCGGAGAGCCCACCATCCCCAGCCGGATCGGCCTGGAGCTGCGCACCAATCTCTTCCTGCGGGCCGCTGATCCGGCTGCCCTGGCGGTGCTTCGCTCCAGCCGCGACGGCTGGAAGGGCTGAGGGGCACCAGCTCGGGGGAACCCGTTCAAGGCCCCTGGAGATGCCCTGGGGAGCTCGCCCGCAAGGGCAGACCCGCGGGGAAGAGCAGGGGTTCAGCTCCGGGCCGCAGGGTCAGCCGACACCGCTCTCCCCGCTCAAGGGCCACGGCCAGCGGCAGGCGGACCCGTAGCCGCAGGGATCCCAGCCCCATCTGATACAGCCAGTCGCGGCCAAGGAATTCCCGGCCCAGCACCTCCACCTCCACGCTCTGCCGGGGATCGGGATCCGGGGGAGCATCACCGGATGTCCCCGCAGGGTCCGCGGGGGGCAGAACCTCCAGATCGGTGGGTCGCAGCAGCAGCTGCAATGTCCCAGGGCCGGATGATGCGCCCCCGCCTTTGGGTGCCCTGGCCGGATCGACCAACGCTTCTGCTGGCGCCTGGAGGCCGCCGGCCTCACCAGTCGCCTCGGTCGGCCCGCCCGGGGACACGCTCTGCGAGGGCCCGAGCTCAAAGGTGTCGAGCTCAAAAGTGCCGAGGGGGGTGTCCAGCTCCGGGCCCCGCCACCGCGCCGGCAGCAGGTTGGCCTGCAGCACGAAGCGCCCCACGAAGGCGGTGGCGGGCCTTTGCACCAAGTCAATCGGCGAGGCGCACTGTTCGAGCAGGCCCTGGTTCAGGAGCGCCACCTTGTCGGCGACGGCCAGTGCCTCCTGGGGATCGTGGGTGACCAGCAGGGCGCAGGCGCCGCAGGCGGCCAGCACGGCCGGTAGTTCACTTCGCAGCCGCTCCCGCACCTCCACATCCAGGTTGGAGAAGGGCTCATCCAGCAGCACCACGCTCGGCTGGGGCGCCAGGGCTCGGGCCAGGGCCAGCCGTTGGCGCTGGCCGCCGGAGAGCTGATGGGGGTAACGGTGCTCCAGTCCCTCCAGACCGAGCAGGGCGAACAGCCAGTTCACCCGATCGGGAGCCTCCCCCCGGCGCAGGCCGAAGCGGGCATTGGCCACGGCGTCGAGATGGGGGAACAACGCATAGTCCTGAAAGACCATCCCCACGCCCCGACGCTCCGGCGCCAGGAAGCGGCCGGGGCCGGCCACCTCCCGCCCATCGATCCAGATCCGACCACGCTGGGGTTGCTCGAAGCCGGCGATCAGGCGCAGCAGGGTGGTCTTGCCGCAGCCGGAGGGGCCCAGCAGGCCCAGCAGTTCGCCCGCGGCCAAGGAGAGATCCACCCCCCGCAGGGTCCAGGGATCCGCCGCCGCGCCGCCGTAGCGATGCCAGATCCCCTCCAGGCGGATGCGTTCGATCGGCGCTGGATCAGCGGGATGAGGGGCGTTCAGGTCGCCGCCGGTCAGCGGGACCGGGCATGGGCTGGTGGTGGGTCCGGGTTTGGTGATCGCCAGGGGCCATAAACTCCGGTCCTCATTGTGGTTCAGCATGTCGGCCCCGCCCTCTCCCCATCAGCCGGTTGCCATCCAGACCGACGCCGCCCCCGCGCCGGTGGGCCCCTACAACCAGGCCGTGGCCGCCTGCGGCCTCCTCTGGTGCTCCGGCCAGATCGCCCTCGATCCGGCCACGGGCTTGCTGGTGGGCGGCGGCGATGTGGAGGCGGAGACCCGCCAGGTGCTCACCAACCTGCAGGCGGTGCTCGCCGCCGCCGGCGTGGGACCCGATCGGGTGGTGCGCACCACGGTGTTTCTGGCCGATCTGGCCGACTTCGCCCTCGTGAATGCGCTCTACGGCGAGGTCTTCGGCGCTGGCACCTCGCCGGCGCGGGCCTGCGTGCAGGTGGCCGCCCTGCCCAAGGGAGCCAGGGTGGAGATCGATGCGGTGGCGGTGCTGGGCTGAGCGGTGCCCCGATTGAATTGATCTCACTTGAGCTGAACGGACCCCGCTGCACCGGTCGTTTGCTGGCGAGCCACGAGCGTTTGCCGGCAACAGCCCGCAAGAAATCAAATCCTTCCCCATGCAAGCCTCGGCCCACTGGGGCTGGAAACCGGCAACGCCGTTCAGTCACCGTTCAGGTATGGATCCGGCGGAAGGTGAGGTTGAAGCGTTCGCCGCCTTGGCGCAGCCTGGCGGGTAATCCGTGCTGCCAGTGCGCCTGGGTGGGTGGTTCCATCAGCAGCAGGTCCCCATCGGCCAGATCGAGGGCGAGGGGGGGATGGCCCGCTGCCAGAGATGGGGCGCCGCGGACTGCCGCAGGCCGTGGCCGGAACCGAAGAGTGCGCATCACCCCGAGGCTGAGGGAGGCGATCGGATGGTCGGCGGCCAGTTCGGCTTCGTCATCGGCGTGCCAGCCCATGCGGTCCGCGCCACTGCGGTAGCGATTCAGCAGCAGGCTGTTGAAGCTCCAGCCGAGCCGCTGGGCAAGCTTCTCGCGCAAGCCCTCCAGGGGGGGTGTCCAGGGCAGGGGGGCGTGGCTGAGGCCGCTGTAGCGGTAGGAGCAGCCCGGATCGCCGTACCAGCACACCAACCGCGGAACGGGGTGCAGCCGCCCAAACACCCGCACCGAGGGTTGCTGCCAGGGGATGGCGGCGCTGCGTAGATGCTGCAGCAGGGGCTCCCGTTCCTCGTTCGCCAACCATCCGCTCCAGAGCCGAAGCTCCAGGCCCGGCTGTTGGATCCGGAGCGGCCCGGCGGGCTCATGGGTTGCTGGAGGGGTCAGCTGAGGATCGGGCCAGAGTCGCCGTTCATCATCCGGCAGGCCTCCTGGTCGGACGACGGATGGTCATCTCCTCACCGAAGGAGTCGCGAAGAGCAACTCCGGGCTTGCAGGGCGGTTGAAGGAGGCAACCAGTGAACCCTTGTGTTGCTATCGAGAACTGAGTTGCTATCGACAACTGGGTTGCTCGACCTATCCACCAGCGTTTTGGTCTTTCTCGGCGGCTGCCCGGCAGACTTGCATTCCGGTGGTCCTGCGCCAAGCTTTCAGCCCATCCCAGGCCCAGGTGTGCGGAGCCATGGAGAGTTCTTTCGGTCAGAGGGTCCCCGAGGTGGTGGTGATGACCCCCGACGGCTTTGCCCAGGCAGTAGAGGCCGTTCTGGCGGTGCAGCAGCAGCGCACGGTGGTCCTGCACCTTGCTGGAATGCCCGCTGATGAAGCCCAGCGCACGATCGATTTCGTGTCCGGAGGGGTCTTTGCGATGGATGGCCAGTCCGAGCGCCTGGGTGAGATGGTCTTCCTGTTCGCACCGGCCCTGGTGCGCATCCAGCGCGACCGGGAAACCGAATCGCCCTAGGGGGTTTGTTGATCCCTTGCTGGCCGCGGTCGTTGCCAGAATCCTCTTGACACTCCACCGTCCGGATGGCCGAAGGCCTCGCTCAGCGTCTCGATCGATCCTTATCACGCCTGCGCCGTCGCACCCTGGTGCCGGTTGTCCTGCTCGCTGTGGCCTGGGCCCAGGAGCTGGTGGACCAGCTGGTCTTTGCTGGCCGCTGGAATCTGCCTATGGTTCACGGGGGACCCTTCTGGGGGCTGCTCACCGCTCCCTTCAGCCATGCCGGATTCGGCCATCTGATCAGCAATTCCCTCTGGTTCTTGCCCCTCTCCTGGCTGGTGCTGCTCAAGGGCAGCCGCGACTACCTCGCCGTCTGGCTCGCTGTGCTGGCGCTGCAGATCCCGGTGTGGTTGTTCTGGCCCAGCGCCAGCCACGGGCTCTCCGGTGTGAACTACGCCCTGCTCGGCTACCTCTTGCTGATCGGCTGGCTGGAGAAGCGACCTCTCACCATGGTGCTCTCGATCGGCTGCCTCCTGGCCTACGGAGGCCTGCTGCCGGCCCTGTTGCCCTTTCTCAGCCCGCCGGGCGTGAGCTGGATCGGCCATGCCTCGGGCTTCGTGGCAGGACTGCTGGCCGCCCTGGTTGTGTATCGCGAGTGAGGCGGTGGTTTGCTCCCCGTCTTGTCCAGGCGATCCCAGGCCAGCTAGCCAGCCTCTGCTTCCCTTTCACCCTCTGCGCGCATCAGTTCCAGCCTGGTTGGCCTCATCTGTCGCCGCTCCCCCCTTCACCCCCACCCCCGACCGCTACAGTCCCACCGACGGGGCGTGGCGCAGCTTGGTAGCGCGGGTGCTTTGGGAGCACTAGGTCGCAGGTTCGAATCCTGTCGCCCCGAT
>BJHE01000017.1 GCA_014191755.1 Cyanobium sp. | reverse complement strand
CCGGGAGGCAATGACCTCCTCGATCTGCTGGAGCACCGGGCCACCATCGGCGCCGACGGTTGCAATCGCCTGGAGTTCGGCCGGATCCAGCTGGCTCACCAGCTTCTGCACATCCGCCACCTCTGGCAGCTCCGGGTCGTAGGACCACGGGTCGAGCGGGATGGCCTCGTCGGCGGCTTTGGCACCCAGCGATTGCTGCACCGGGCTATTGGGATCAGGGCCCATGCCCCAAGGATCCGCAAGGCCTTCACCACGCAGCTCATCTCGTGGCGCCAGGGGTTGCCGAGGCAGCGTGTCGATGCCGCCGTTTGGCGGCGTGGTCGGCACCAGTGCGTTGGAGGCATTGCGCCGCAGCCAGTCTTGATAGGCCGGGTCGTCGGGAGGCCGGGGAATGCTTGAGCCGTCGTCAACGCGAGGCCCTGATCGCCAAGGCTGATCAGGGCCCATGGTCCTGATGGTTGGGTCCTGGCTGCTGCTCCCAGCAAAGGAATCTCGCCATCGCTGATTGGACCCGGCGGTCCTGATGGTTGGGTCCTGGCTGCTGCTCCCAGCAAAGGAATCTCGCCATCGCTGATTGGACCCGGCGGTCCTGATGGTTGGGTCCTGGCTGCTGCTCCCAGCAGGGAAATCTCGCCATCGCTGATTGGGCCCGGTGGTCCTGATGGTCGTTGGGGCAAAGCCTTGGCCGGCCGTTGACGGTGGCGCCGATGGCGCGGGGGGCCCGGCAGCTGCCGAGGATTGCTCGGCAGCTGCCGGAACTGTCAAGGAATCCTTGACAGCTGGCGCGGGTGGCTTCACGGGGATGGTGCCCGGAGCGGACTCTGGGGCCGGCAAAAATTCGGCGCCGTTAGTCGTAGCAACGGGTTTCGGCTCCACGGGGGTGGTGCTCGGCTGCTGCGCACCACGGCCCCAGCGGGCCAGCACCGCATCGCGGGCTTCATCGGGGGTTTGCGGGATCGGCATCGGGGCCGGCTTTTCCAGTGCCTGCTGGGTGAAGCGTTGCTGCCCGTCGATGTCCTCCACCAGGCCTCGCGCCTTCAGCCTCTCCCCGGCAGTGACGTGGGTGGTGTTGGCGCCGGCCGCCCGCTGGTATCGGCGGATGTTGCCGAAGCCCTTCCCCACGGCCCTGGCGCCAGCCGATCCGGCCAGGCCCAGCAGCTCGCCGCCAACGATGTTGGGCAACAGGCTCTTCACGGCCGCAGTCACCCGGTCGTCCTTGGTCGGGTCCACCGCCAGCGGGAGGCGTTCGAGGCCGGTGAAGGCCTCCACCATGTTGATCAGGTTGCCCTGGGTCGAGTCCTGCAGCAGGGCGCTCAGCCCGTGCTGCACTCCCAGCGCGGTGCCCCAGCGCAGCCCCCTGGCGGCCCAGCCCGCGCCACCAGTGGCAAGGCGGCTCCCGACAGCACCGCCAACCGGCAGGGTGCCGATCTCGATGCCAGCCATGCGGCCCGTGTTGTCGATCACGCCGCGCTGCCCTTCGGTCAGGTCCTCCGGCTGCTTAGCCCCCAGCGCCCGGTAGCCGGCCCTGGTGAAAGCATTCAGCGCCCGCCCGGGCGGGGAGCGGCGGGGGTCGGCGTATCTGCCGGGAGCCAGGATCTTCTGGCCCAGGGAGATCACCCCTTCCCCTGCCGTCTGGAGGGCGCCGAAGGTGGCTGAAGCCCCTAGCTGCCGCGCCACGGGGGAACCCGCGCTGAGCAGGTTGACCACGGGGCCTTGGACTCCAGCCAGCCACGGGCTCCCGCGCTGGGTCGTCCCCGGCTTCTGCGTTGCCTGGAGGCTGCTGAGCTGCTTCCCGGCATACCGCAGTTCATTCAGAATCGGATGCCACCACGGTTTCTGCGCGGCATTGGCTTTTGGCTTGGCCTTCGGCTTGGGGCCGGGGGTCGGCGGCGGCGGGGTGTGATCCTGCGAATGGTCGTCGCCGACCAGCTGCCAGCGGCCATTTTTCTCGACGAGTGTTTGTGGCATCAGCGACCTCCTAGGGCCCGCCTCGCGGCAGGGAGATATTGCAGGTAAGCGCCAGATCGGTAGACGGACCAGGCGCCAAATCCTTGGTCGCCATGCACCTTTCTGGCCGCCCTGGCATTGGCACCTGGTTCAAGCAAATCTTCATTCCTGCGGATGCCGAATTGCTTGATCCTTGCCGGCCCCATGCTGTCGATCATGTTGATCTGCCAAAGCCCATAGCTGTTGTCTCCTGTCTTTCGGTTGGGGTTGTGCGCACCAGGCTTGCCCCCTGATTCGGCCATGGCGATGGCGGCCATGATCGCGGCGTTTTCCCCGGTGAACCCTGCGCTCCTGGCCAGGGAAACGATGCGCCCAATCGGGAGCCCACCGCCGCCGCCGCCGCCGCCGCCACGGAACTCGACGTGGCCGCCGTGGGAGCCGTCGTAGTCGTTGACCACCCAGCCGTAGCGGGCCCCGTTCTTGCGGATCCATGCGATCGAGCTGCCGTGGATGTCCATTGCGTTGCCACCCAGGTGCGAGCTGCCTTCAACGCCGCCCACAGCAGCGTTCTTGCCGCGGGTGCGCTGGGAGCTGGCAATATCGCTCGCCTTCACCTGACCGCCTGAATCCCGCACCATTGCGGCGAACGCATTGGCCGCCCGCCTGGCGAACACCGCAGGGCGGCCGGCTGAATCCCTTGCGCCAGGGATGGTGAAGCCTGCGCCCGTATCAGCCGAACCGCTGCGGATGGCGGGGCCGCTGTCCCAGCGACTGGGGGACGGGTCACCCATAAAAGGGCCGCCGCCATCTTGGCCGCCTCCGCCACCACGGGCACGCATCGAGATGGTGAGCTGGCCAGGCGCTGCGCTGCGGGCCCCGAACGATGGCCACTCGGCGGCCGATGCTGGCCTTGCCCCCGTGGCGGCATCCATCGCCCAGCGGCCGAAGCTGCCCAGCGCTGACTGCCCCTGCGAGGCCATTGAAGTCAGATAGCGCTGCGGTGTCGTGATGGCGCTGCTTTGGTCCTCTAGGCGCTTCTTCGCTTCCGGCGGCACGTTGATCCCGTAGCGGGCCGCCTGGATCCGCAGGAACTCGGCTGGCGATGGTGCCAGCGCATCCGCGGCGGCCCGCCTGACCTGGGGGGAAAAGCCGCCACCGTTCGCGGCATTCACCAGCTCGCGGCTGACCGCCGCCTTGCTCAGGATCGACTCGTTCTGGTAGTTGCGGAGCCGCTGCTGCCGGTTGGGCATCGAATCGAGTTGCCTGGTGTCGAAGGTCGGTGGCGCGGGAGGCCCCGCTGGCTTGCCGCTGGGCTTGGGGGCATTGGGATCCGGCGCCATGGCGTTGAGCCCTGGCACCGAGGGCGCCCCGGAGACGCGCCCGCCGGGGAACAGCAGATTGAAGGCCGCCTGGTTCTTGGTGGCGAAGTCTGCGGCGGCGCGACTGGCCTCTTGGTAGGTCTCCCCACGGTCCAGCGGTCCGCCCTTCTTCGCGGCGGCGGCGGCAACGGCGCTGTTCACGGCCGGGTAGAGAGCCGCGTTATACCTCCGCACCGCCTCGGCCAGGTTGGCGGCCCGCTCGGTTCGAGCATTCATGTTGCCGGCCCGCTGCAGCTCCTTGTAGTCGGCGCCGTAGTTGGCGGACAGCGCTGCATCCTTGGCAGCCTCCACCGCCCGGTTCACCTCAGCCGATGCCGTGGTGCTGGCCTTGCCGTCCCGGCTGCGGATGATCTCCTCAAGCGCCGATGTCTTCTGTCCAAACTTCGCAGGGTCGATCTGCCCGCGCATCGCGGCAAGTTCCCGCCGCAGGGCCGCCGGGTTGAAGTCGCTCCCCCAGGCAGCGCGGGCCCTGTCCAGGACCTCTTCACCAGCATCCGGGGCGTACGACTTGCCCTTGATGTCGATCTGGAGGCCCAGCTGGTCGTTGATCGCCTTGAGCAGCGGCGCCACGGGGGCGTTCGGGTTCTCCTGCCGGAACCGGGCCAGGATCTCATCGGCGCGCTGCGCCATGGCGGCCTGATCGAGGGGCCCTTCGTTGCCGGGCTGGTAGATGCCCCCCACGGCTGGTAGCTTGCCGGCGGCCGGGGCGCCGTTGATCAGCATGTCGCTGAAGGCCTGGACCCCCTGCTCCTCCAACTGCTTCTGCCTCGCATAGCCGTACTTCATTTCGATATCGATGGATGCCTCGGGGAACATCTGCGCCAGGGTTTGCTGCACCGCTCGCTTGGCCACCGGATCCCAGTACGTGGGCCCCGCCTTAATCCGGTCCACGATGTTTTTGAACACCGGATCTTGCTCGTAGGCCGCTTCAGTTCGCAGCGCCTTGTAGACCGTTTCCGCCAGCTTCAGCGGCTGCCCGCCGTTCCCCATCAGGCCGGAGTGGTAGGCCAGGATCTTGGCCGCCTGGGTCATCACCTCGGCCTGGGCGTCCTCGTTGAAACTGGGGCTCTTCCGGTCGAGCATCACCCCCGAGCTGCCGATCGTGACCTGGCCGGCTCCGCTCAGCGCCTGCCGCTGCACGTCCATGACCAGGCTGCGGATCTGCCCCGCAGCTACACCCGGCAGGGTGCTGTCAAGGAACTTCACCCGGTCCTCGCGGGCCCTGTTGCCGATCTTCTCCTCGGCCGCCGTGATCTTCGGCAGCGCGTAATTCAGGAAGCCTGGTGATGCGGCATCGAGGCCGAATTTCTCGGTCAGCTCGCGGATGTAGCCAGCCTTCATCTGCGCCAGGGCCGCTTGCCCCTTGTCAGGCGAGAGGAACGCGGCCGGCCCCATCTGCTCGTAGGCGCCCAGCATCCCGGCCTCGGCCTCGGCGCCGGCCAGCTTCGCCAGCCCTCGCTGCACCCCCTGCTCCCGGTAGGGGTTGAGCAGGTTCATCAGAATTCCCGCTTCCGGGTCGCGCTTGCCCAGTTCGCGGTTGGCCTTGGCGTAATCGAAAGCGCCGGCCTCGGCGTTTGCGTCCGCCTGGCTCAGGGCCCGCAGCGCCATGTTCTTGGCGAAGACGCTGGCCTCCCCCTGCCGCGATGCCCAGCCGGCAGCGGCTTCACCCGCGTCCTGGAGCACGCTGGTGAGGTTGGCGTTGAATGGCGCCAGCGCTTGCGCCAGCTCCTGGAAGCGGTTGACGCCGCCGTAGCTGGCCTGCTCCGGGCCCCGCAGTGTGGTGATGCCCTGCAGCTGGGGCAGCCCCGGCGGCCCTGCAACCGCACCCGGCTGAAACTGCGCCGGCTGGATGAAGGCCTGCACCGGCCGGGCTTCCGGGTTGACCTGGCCTAGGGGGAGATTGGTTTCCATCAGCTGCTCTTGGGCTCAGCAGCCTTCTTCATCTTGGCCGCGCTGTTCATGTAGGTGCCCACACCACCCAGCAGGGCCGACCCGATCCGCAGCGCCGCCGGGCCGCCGCCGGGCCCAGGGCCCGTCATCGACGGGGCCGCCGGTTGCATCAGCGCTGGCATCGGCGCAAACGGCTCCATCGGCTCGATGTAAACCGTTGGCGTGTAGAACTGCTGGCTGTTCCACTCGCTCAGATACCGGCCCACCAGGGCGGTCTGCTCCCGGTTGAACTGGTTGCGCTGCAGGCCCTCGTTGATCCGGGCGATCGTGTTGTAGTCGCCGGCCTGTCGGGCGTAGTCGTTGATCAACCGATCGACGGATAACCCCTCGGCGTCCATGGCCTGCACCGAGGCCCTGGCCTGCAGCGTCCGCCAGCCGTACTGCTGCTGGGCGACCGCGGCTTGCATCGCCACCTCCTGCAGGCGGTTCGATGCGGCTTGCGAGTTGCCGACGAACTCCGCGCCAGCGGCGGCCCGGGTGTCGCGCACCACGTTGGCCTGGCTGATCCGCTTCGCCAGCTCGAAACTTTGCAACTGGTGGACATAGCCCAGCTGCTGCTGGTACTGCACCTGCTGCCCCCAGAACTGATACCGGGCATTCGCATCGCTGAAGCGCTGGTTTTGATCGGCCTGCCACTGGGCAAATTGATTGGTTGCCCGCTGGAAGCTGCTCTGATTCAGGTAGTCCTGCTTTGCGGCCGCGCTTTGCTGCCCGGCCCCGAACAGGTTCAGCGCCGTGCTGACACCCGCAACGCCTGCGCTGATCGGATCGATGATCACTTCGGCACCCCTTCAAACCTGCAGAACAGAGCGCAGCTGGGGCCGAACGGGGCCGGCAGGTGAACCGTGAACCCCAACAATTTCAACCACCGAATCGAGCCCATGTTTTTGGCAAAAACCCAGTTACTGAGCGGACCATAGCGCTGGAGGCAGCGGTCTACCCAGCCCTTCCCCTCCCGGATGAACTGCCGCCGGTTGGCAGCGGTGGCCAGCAATCCATCCGTGCAAAGCATCCAGATCACACCACCCTCGCAGACCCCGCACAACGCCACCGGCACGTCGTCGTCGTCAATCACGGCGTGGCATTCGTGACCCAGACTGGCCTGCCAGCTCTGCCGCACGGCTTCAAGGGGGCTCAGGCGGTCGCTAAGCCACACCTCTGCGCGGTCCGCATCCCGCAGGTTGTGGCCGATGAAGTCCACCACATCGCTGGTAGCCAGGGCCCATCTCATTGCTGCACCGCCCGGCCCCTGCCGGTGATCAACCCGGTCCATTCCAGGCTTGAGAACTTGCACGGGTGCGCCGTGTCGTTTTCGATCGTGACCGTGATGTTCTCCCCCCGGCCGAACATCGGGATGCGGAACACCCCCTCCTGGCCCTCGTCCGCACCCTGCAGCAGGCTCACCGTGCTGCCCGGGAAGGTGTAAACCGCCTCGTCGCGGTTGCCAGTGGGCGTGACCCGCACCTGGAAATAGCCGGTTTCGTGGTATCTCAGCCGGGCCTGGCGGATCTGCGCCCGCAGCGTGTTGCTGGCCACCTGACCGCCGCCCTGGGTCCGCATCGGCTTGAACCGCGACGGCCGGTAGCGGAACGGGTAAAGCTCTCCAAACCAAACCTGCGCTGCCGACCAGTCGCCGCGGGCCGTGATTGTGTTGCCGCTATCGGCAGCCCCCAGCAGCACCCCGCCCTGGTAGCCCGGCTGGTAGGCGGACCATGCCTGGGTCGTGGCCCTGATCGTGAACGGCAGCGTCCAGGTCGTCACCTTCGTCACGGCGTCGTAGGCGCCGGCTGGCACCCGCACGGCGGCCGGGCTGGCGGTGGTGGTACTCACCCAGCGATCGAGGAGCAGCGGGTACGGCGCCGCGGCGACCGACTGCCGATCGAGCACCGGCATCTTCTCCAGGAACACCTCCCCGCCGCGCTGGACCAGGAGGTAGAGCGTTTCCTGGATCGCCACGATCGAGAGGATGCTGTCTGCCCCAGGGAGATCCCAGTAGCTCCAGCTGGACTGGGCTCGCTCTATCCCGCTGCCGCCATTTCGGTACAGGAACTTGTACGTGTAGATCCTGTTCGTGTAACCCGCCTTGCTGCTGATGCAATACAGCGAATTGCCGGTATCGTTCGCCGCGAGCTGGAATATTCCAGACGGGATGTAGCTGCTTGCGTGATCGGTAATGCTGTCAGCATCGCCCACCAGCGCAGTGCCGGCGCCACGTACGGAGAACTGCCGCAGCTGGCTCCATTCCCCGTTGGCCTGGCAAAACACAACCGAGCCACCCATCTGGATTGGCCGCACTCCTGGATCAATTTCGTAACCCGTCAGGATCGTAATTGCATCCGTTGCTGGCGTCAGCGAAGCATCAGTCGCATAGGATCTGTACTGATAATCATCGCTGATTAGCAGCATTTCGCCCTGGAATGGCACCGCATACCGCAGCACGCTCACCCTGGAGCTGCTGGCGGTCTTGTCGATCGGGTCAGTATCCAGAACCGTTGTCACGGTTTCCGGGAAGAACGCAAAGAAGTCCTTGGCCCGGCTGTAGATGCGTTTCTCATCCGCCAGGATCCCCAGCCGCCCGCGATGCACGAAGATGTCGTTCACCGTTTGGCCAACGAAGCTCGGGTCCGGGGCCGATTCGCTGTCGCCGGCTGTTCGCTGCCCCCACGTTGGAAGGGTGAGGCCCGTCAGCGCCGCACCGTTGAGGGGCCCGAAGTACCACGTGCCCGCCGGCAGCCGCACCAGTACCTGCGGCATGGTGGCCGGATCCAGCTTGTACCGCGCTCCTGGCGCCACGGTCTCTTCCCATGCCCCCTCTCCGAAGGTGCCGGCGCCAGAGCGGGGCGCGAACTTCAGGTAGTAGCCGTCGAAGTTGTTGGTCGGGTCGCCCGTCACCTCCACCTGGTAGCCCTGGGGTGCAATCGCCGGAAGACTGGTGAACGACTGCACCGAATTGGTGATCGCGGTGATGTCCGCGTTCGCCCTGGCGTCGGTGGCGCTGATTGTGATTGTGCTCGCGCTGGTGAAGTGCAGCACCGATCCGGCTCGGGCAATCGAGACACCAGCCACGCCGGCTAGGGCCGTCTTGATCTGCTCGGCGATGTCCGCCGTGCTGATCGCCGTGCCGGCCGTCGTCGTTGTTGTCGCCGTGGCCAGGGTGCCATTCACATTCACCCGGTAGGACTGGCCGTAGTTGGCGGCCTTCACCCACACCAGGGCTTCATTGGCCGCCGGCCTGGCCACAGCGGGGGCCACCGCCGCGTCCATCGCCACCACCTTCAGCGAGCTGGCCACGAAGGTGTAATCGGCCACGGTGCCGCACCGGATCTGCCGCCTGGCGTCCGTCACACCGGAGAGGTAGCCGTAGCCGCTGGGGGCGCTGACGGTCTGCGCCACGCCGTCGAGATCGAACACCTTCACGGTGCTGCTGCTGATCACCGCCAGATACCGCTCGTTGCGGTCGCGCAGGATCGCGTGAACGAACACATCGCCCAGGCTGGTGGAGCTCACCCTGGCCAGGGTCTGCGTGGGATCCCGCTTGCGCAGGCCCTCGGCGCTGCTGCTGACCGCGTTGATCTGTAGCTCCGCCTGAGTGGGATCCCGCTGGGCGTCCGGTTGCTGGCTGACCCCCTGGATCAGGTTTGGGACTAGGGAGGTGAAGAGTTCAGCCATCAGTCAAACCAGCTTGGGCTGCCGCGACCGGCTAACCCGGCAGCAGGGTTGAAGGTGCCAAATGGCATCACCCCGCGCTGGCCGCTCAGGCTGTTGGGCTGGAGCTGTTGCAGCTCGTTCCGGTCCAACTCGGCCCGGGCCATCAGCAGGTCCTGCTGGGTGTAGCGCTCGATCGAGTCGCTGCCCAGAAATCGATTGGCAAAGGCCCTGGCGCCCAGGATGCTGATGTACCTATTGAACACCTCCGGGCAGTCATCCCACGGCAGCGTCCACACCACATCGGCGGTGAGCTGTGTGACGGCGGCACCCGTCAGCACGTAGGTGCGGTTCTCCCGGTCGTAGACCCGCTGGCCCCGGAGGATGAAGCGCCCGTCCCACTGGAATGGGTTGGGGGCAAAGCGGGTGAGGTTCGATGGCACGGTGATGCCGCCGTCCGTGGCCACGGCGAAGGGGTAGTCCTGCTCGCTGTTCCAGCTCCAGCCGCGGGTCTGCTCCTGCTTGTGAAACTCCAGCAGGGTGCGCTCGGCGATCGATGATTCGGTCATCACCGGGTCATCGAGGCTGTTCACCGGGGCCTCACCGATCACGGCCAGCAGGATGTTCACCGCATCCAGCAGGGTGGTGCGGCCTGGCGTCGCTGACTGGTTGGCCAGGCCCATGAACAATCCAGCGGTGCAGAGCACATGCTATCGGTTGCCATGAAAAAGGCACCCGGCAAACCGAGGGCCAATTCGCTCCGTCAGACCAGAGCTTAGGGGATCACGATGCAGGCAGCGCATTCATCCCGCAGCCGGCCGATGCCGATCGACTGCGTGGCCACGCCAAGGGTGGCCTGGTACTGGATGTCGAAGTCGCCGTCCTTGCTGGTCATCTGGAACTTGGGGGCCCGCAGCGTGAGCATGCCGACTGCTTCCCGGCTGAAGACTAATGCCCGTAACTTGGTCAGGTCCTGAGCGTAATCAGGGTTCTTGTCGAATGCGCTTAGCGTGTAAGGGGGCTGGATCAGGTGGTTGGACTCGTAAATAGGGATTCCTTTCACCCGGCCAACCGCACCGCTGGCGATGGAGCCGTTGCTCTGGCCGCCGTTGAAGTCCGTGTTGATCACACGGGTCCCCTCGTTGAGGCAATCGTATTCATCGGGCGGGACCACGCAGACCAGAGTGGAAGCGGGCACGTCCTTTTTCCTCATGGCAACCTTGATGTCGCCGAGGGCGGATGCCAACTCGTCGCCCTTGGCCTGCTTCGATGCGGTGGCATAACCGGCCGTTAGGGTTTTCTTGAACCCGATCCGGCCAGTGTTGATCGTTCGGGCCAGGGGTTCGGTGGTGCTGTTGGCCGCTGCAAACAGGATGCGAGCAATGCGCTTGTCCCGCTCCCAGGCCAGAGCGATGCCCAGCTGCTCGAAGTATTCACTGCGCACATCGGCGTAATCCATCAGCTCGTCGAGGCTGTAGATCGCCTGGTCAGCGGCCATGAGGCCATCAACGGCGATCGTCTTGACGTTTTTGTCACTGGGGGAGTTGCCGCCCAGGCCGCCCAGCAACGGCACGCCAGGCGTTACGTACGCCGCAGTGGCGCGGCCGGTGATCTGAAACTCAGCGGACTTGCCCCTCTTGATGTTCCGAGTCTTCACGAATCTCTCAAAGAGACACTCGCGCTTCATCGCGTTCAGGATCTCGGATTGCCCGAGGCTCTTGAAAATTGCATCGACTTCGCCAGTGCCCCGGACCTGGCCAAGCCTGGCCAGCAAGGCATCATTAATCGCCATGGTTGCAAAAAGCGTTTGGGTTGTTTGCCCGTGGCTTCTTGCAACCTGTGTTTAGCGATTCCCCCTTAGGGGGCTAAACGATGCAGAGACGCTGTAGCTGTAACGGCTGACTTGACCGGTGAGAGGTGTGCGGACCTCTCCCGCAGGGAGGCCAGCACTACACAGGTGCATCAATCGTTGCGCTGATGCTACGGCTTCAAGCCCAATTTGGCGAGTTGGCGATGGCCGCCATCACTCGCTTGGCGTAGGTGGGGTCAACGTGCATCAGCCGTTCGCCGGCAGCGTTGCGGCGATCGACGGCCGCGTTTTGCTGCTCGGACGAGGCAAAGCGCATTGCGCCCTGGCTCCGTCCACCCCTGGCCAGCTGCGGCTCACTGCGAGGCCGTGGCTGGTTGCCGGTGGCAGCTGCCTGTACCTGGAGGGCCTTCACCGCGAAGGCTGCCAGTTCCTTGTTGCCGGAGTTGATCGCTGCGTTGTAGCCAGCCAGTTCGCCCTCGCTCAGGTTGGTGATGGCCCAGCCGCTCAGCGCCTTGAACTTCTCGTCGCCGCCGACCGATTGCCGGATCGCCGCGACATCTGCATCGCTCAGCTGGGGGGTGGCGGCCGGCGAGGAGGCCTTGACCCCGTCGAGGTAGGTCTGCACCACGGACCGAGGCAAGCCGGCCTTGCTGGTCAGCGCCTCCACCGCTTCGCTCACATCGCCCCCGGCCCGCAGGGTTGCATCGAGCTGCAGGGGGTTCACCTCGGCGGCGGCGAACACGCCGGTCAGTGCCTCGCCGTACAGCGCCTTGCCCAGTTCGGGGGTGTAGGCCTCCGGGGGGAGCGTGTTGCCGGTTGCGGGCGCCTTGGCCTTGGCCTCTGCCAGGGCGATCACCTCCTTCATCGACTTGCCCCGGTATTCCTCCGGGATCTCGTCGTCGGTGGCCTGGTTGCCGTCGGCGACCTCGGTGTTGTCGTCGTCGGCCGGGCTGAGCAGATCGGCCAACAGGTCGTCCGCGTCCTCACCTTCGGCTGGCGCGGGGGCCGTGGGCCGCCGGGGAGGGGTGGCCTGCCTTTGCTCGGCCCGCTCCTCGGCCGCCAGCATCCGATCGAGGGGGTGGGACATATCCCATTCCTCGCGGGTGGGCTGGCTGCCCTCCGCTTCGATCTCATCCAGTGCGGCGCTGAGGCGGTCCTCTTCGCCTGGGCGCACCAGGTTGAGGATCTGTTCGGTGACGTTCATGGTTCAGTGGGTTGTTGAGTGGGCGGCGGTTCGCCCTGCATCTGCTGGGCGGTGGCCGCAGCGGTGGCCAGCTTTGCCGGGTCCGCCATGGGGGATTGCATCAGCTGTTCCTGCTGCGCCGCCTGCGCCTGCTGCGCCTTGATCTCGTTGACCTTCTGCTCCGTGCGCACCAGGTCGATCGCTTCGAGGCCCAGCCCGTTGCTGAGCCTGGTGATGGCAGCGCTCACATCGACGCGAGCGGCGACCTCGGCGGGGCCCACGATCTTGGCCAGCGCATCGAGGCCCTGGATAAAGCGCATCGCCTTGTCGAGGTCGTTGCCACGGCCAACGGCAGCCAGGCCAACCGATACCACCGGCTTCACCAGATCCTTGGGCAGCTGGACCTTCCCCTGGCGGGTCAGGACGTGCAGCTTGCGGGTGATGTAGGGGTTCTGGAACTCAATTGTGAGGAGGCTGTAGATCCCGACTTGCCCCTCGTCCATCTGCTGCGCCACTATTCGGATTTCCTCCGCGGTGGTCCGCTCCGAATCGCGGGCGTTGAACATCATGAAGGCCCGCTTCAGGGCGGCCTCCACCCGTTGCAGGCGGGCCTCGGCCATCACCAGCCCCTGCCCCCTGCCCCCATCGGACCCCAGCTCCTTTACATCATCTGGGTGGCCGATCACATAGCCGCCGTTGCGGCACGCCACTAGATCGCTGATGTTTGTAACCCCGCCAGGGCGCACCACGCTCTTGGATTGGGCGGCGATCATCGCCCCCTCGGTCAGCGCCTGGCTCAAGGATTCGGCGGTCTGCAGGCCGTGCAGGCACCGGGCTTCGATGTAGCCGGGGCCGTAGTCGCAGCTATCGATCCTCGTTGCCCGCAGCGGCATCCAGGGGGAAATCTCAAGGCCGACTTCCTCCTCTTGCCCCTCGATCTTGTGACCCTTGCATTCCTGGCACCATTTGACCTTCTTCGCCCTGTAGTCCCATTCCACGTGGGTGTAGACCCTTATCACCTCCTCCTGGTCCAGCACCTTGTTGGGGGCCAGCGGATCGGGGCTGTAGTCCTTGCTCCCCTCGTCTTCGAGCAGGCTCAGGTGCTCAGCCACCGCCTCCGGCAGGCTGTCTTCGGTGAAGCTCTCGCAGATCACCAGCTCCAGCGGCCGGCCCATCGGATCCCGCCGGATGCAAAACCGGTTCAGGTGGTAGCAGGTGAGCCCGTCCTCCTCGTCGTCATAAAGAACGACGTTGCCAGGGCCGATCAAATGGACCATCGCCTCCAGCACCACGGCGCGATCGGCGGTGCTGTTGATCTCGCGGAGCACCGACTGCTCCATAGCGAGCAGGCTGCGGTCGAACTCCGCCATGGATCTGGCGATTTCATCCTCGGCCTTTCCGGCCTGCCGGGCATCGCTGATCAGGGTGGCCCGCTGCCGCTCATCAATCGTGTACTTAAAAAACGACTCGGAGGCCGGCATTACCGCCAGCAGCCAGCGGCTGGCCAAGTGCTGGTGGCCCTCCTGGCCGATGTCATTCCAGGGCAGCGGGTAGGTCTCGGGTTGCCCCTGGTCCGGGTCATTGGGGGCCGGCACCAGCCAGGGCAGCGTCAGCCGGCAGGACCTCCTGGCACGCGACAGCCAGAGATCACGATCGGATCGGAGCTTCTCGTAAAGCTGTTCCGCTGGGCCCTGGGTGGTGTCCATTTCAGGTGCCGATGTTGAGGCCAGCGCCGGCCGCTGCCGCCGCGCCAGCCGGCGCAATCGTGAGCCCGGCCGCCGGCTTCTTCTTCCTCTGGCTGGCTGGATCAGTGGTCAGGGCGAGCCCAGCGGCGGGCGCCTCGTAGGTGACGGCGGTGGCATAGGGCGCCGCTTGCGCCACCACGGCCGCCGCCTCCGTGGCCATGGCGGCGGTCTGCTCTGCCAGCGAGGCGCGGGACCGCTCGCTCTCGGCATTGGCAGCGGCGATCTGCTGGTCCAGCTGGGACTGCATCCGCAGGTTGGCCTCCTCCGCCTGCCGCCGGGCCATCTCCATCTGCTGGTTCTGCGCGTCGATCTGGGCCTGGCTCGGCCCCTGGTAGACGGTCCGTGGTGCTCGCGCTCTCCCTGCACACATGGTCAGTACCCCGTGGTGATGTTGAGGCCGGCGCCAGGGCCGGCGGAAACCTTGGCCGCTCGGTCGATTCGCAGTGCCGCCTTACCGGTCGGCCGCTTCTCGCCGGTGCGGTCGCTGCCGATCACCGGGGCCGCAGCCGGCTTCTCTGGTGGCGGTGCGCCGACCAGTGCCGCGAGCCTGGCCGCTTGGGCGGTGGTGTTGTTGGCGCGGGCTGTGGCAACCGCCTGCTCCTGGGTCTGCAGTGCGATCCGGTCACGCACCAGGGCATCCAGCTGGCCCTGCTTGGCCAGCACATCAGAGCTTTGCGCCTGCTGCATCAGGCCGAGCTGCTGGCTCGCCATTGCGTCGTAAGCCCTGGTGTCGGGCATGGTGATGGTTGACCGGGATCCCCCGCCGCCCGCGCACATGGCTCAGTCCCTCTCGGTTTTGAAAGAAGGCGGGTAGACCCTGGGGGCCTCGTCGTCGTTAGTCAACAGCTCAGCCCGCAGCCACCGCACCACCTGAACCGCGCCAATCTGCTGCTGGATCTCGCGGTCCGTGGCCTGTGGGTGCGGGGCGATGTCGGGCCACAGTCCTTCGAGCCTTTGAATCAGCTCCTCAGCATCAACAGGCTTCGGCATTACAGGGCTGCAGAGTTTGCCCCATACTACGGGGGGCCGTCAGGTGGGCTCCACAGGATCGGCAACTCTCGATCCACGTCATACTCACCAGCCCGCAGAATTCGGGCCAGCCGCACGTGGGTGATCGCATCCCGGCGGGTAAGGCCGGCCTTCTCGAACGCTTTCAAAACGGCCGCCCACATCGCGGCAGCATCGGGCTGTCCGGCCAGGATGCCCTTCGCATTGACCTTGCCGATGCCAGGGCAGCCGGGGTAGTTGTCCGTGGTGTCCCCGATCAGCGCCTGCGAGAACACATTCAGGTCGGCCTGGTGCTCGGAAACCTCCGCGAACTCCGTGCCTCGAAGGTGCAGGCCGGGGATCCCCAGCATGTCCTTGTCCTCCGAGACGATCACATCACCAGGGCGGCAGAGAATGCCCATCACATCGTCGGCCTCGACCTCGGCGAGCATGGCGATGTTCCAGCCCCGCAGCTCCCCGGCTGCGATGACCCACTGGATCAGCTGGCTGTAGCCGGCCGGCTTGCGGCTGGCCTTGCGGTTCGCCTTGTAGGCGCTGAAGAGGCTGTAGCGGAAGCTGGCGGCAGTGCCCAGGCACAGGTGCAGCTGGTGGTCGGGCAGCGCGTCGCGGACGGATCCCAGGAAATCCTGGAAGCGGGCCTTGGCCTCGCCGTGACGGCACACGTAGGTCCAGTCATCTGGCGCCCATTCGATCTCGTATTCGGATACGGCGGTGCAGCGGCGCAGATAGAGCTCCGCATCCACCAGGGCCCTGGGTTGGTCGCTCACGACGCCACCTCCGCCGGCACCGGGCGGCCCTGCAGCCAGTCCTGAACCCGCTGCAGCGCGTCGGGCGGGACCAGCTGGGAACGGAACGGAAGCCAGCGCGATCCGTCCCATTCGCCATCGGGCATCCATGCGGCAGTTTCGTCCAAAATCGTTTTCCTGCTGTTGCGGCGTACAAAGGTCACGATCCAATAACGATTGGCCCCAGGGCGGGCGGTCACGATGATGCGGCCCATGCCGATCTGTTCATTCAGGATTACGTGGGTGTCAGGCATCAGAAGCTGGGGTAGGGGCGATGAATCGGATTAAATGCACCGGCACAAGGCTGACTGTTCCGTCGGGTGATTCAACGATCGCAACGGTAAAGCTGCCAACGCCTTCGTTGCATTCTTGAAAGTCCAAACCGAATTCGTGGAAAACGCCTTCGCGTTCCACTTCCTCTAAGCATCCCGTTCCGAGGGGATCCCGGACGAGCTTGTAGACAATTACAGGGCGTGCCATAATTGCGGATCAAAGAATGGTAGAAACAAAGCAGACGTGATCGGCGACTGTGCGTTTGTGGAATGCTTCCATGTCACGGAAGAACATGTCAGCGAATCGTGGGTGAGCGTCTAAAAAATCCCACGTGGGCAAGCAAAGCTCGGAGTTGGGCGGCGCGTCATGGTTGAACTGTTCGACCGACCAATACCCAGCGAGGAGACCGCGCTGCAGGATGTTCCGGCGTCGCAGCATTCTTTCTTCAGGGAGCACGTGACCCCCTCTTCGCCTGCTTCCTCAGCTGCGCCTGCTCCCGCAGGTGCTGGCGCCACTGCTCCGCTGTCAAGCCACGGCTGACCTCGGCAGCCGGCAGCAGTTGCCGCCCGTCGCTGCCGGCTGCCACCAGGCTGTAGGCGGCGGGATCCTCGGCGCCAGCCGGCGGGAGCGAGGGCGGCCTGGACGGCAACATGGCCAGCTGCTGCCGTGTCGGCTGGAGGCATCGAGGCAGGTCCTCCTTGAATCCCCACGCTCGCATCGGGATGCCATCGCGGCACCGATACAGCGGCACCATCAGCTTGTTCCACGTCGGGAACCGCAGGAACTCACCGGTCGCCCCCTGGATCCAGCGCTCGCAGGCCCACAGAAACTGGGGTGTGCTGACCTCCGGGAAATCGGTGTTGAAGCTGACGAACTTCAGCTTGAAATCCTCGGTGTTCCATGCCGCATCGGGCCGGATCCTGATGTGCCGCTCGATCATGCGGCAACCACGGGTGAAGGCTTCGGGATCAAGCAGCATCGGCCCGCTTCAGCATGTCCCGGATTGCCGCGGCGGCCTCGTCACCTGCGGAAGCGGCGGCCGGCGGGGCTGCTGAGATGCCACGCAGGTACTCAGGCTTCAGTGCCTGCCACCCGTGCTCGATGCCGGCTTCCACCAGGGCGCGGGCGATGTCGTGCTGGCCTTGTTTGCACAGGAAAGCCACCCGACCGGCCGACAAAGTAAATGCCAGTTGAGTCCATGTGGCTTGGGTCCGGTGCTTGCCCCAGCGGCTTTCGTTCCACCACGCCAGCATTCCTTCGAGAAGGGCCGGCGGCAGGCCATCGCGCTCGATGTCCGCGAGCCAGTGCTCGGCGCCGGTGATCGGATGCAGCCGATCCGGCGCGGGGTTGTCGGGCCGCTTCAAGCGTGGGCGCGGCGCAGGCGGGGCCACCGGCTGCGGATCGGGCACGGCTGCCAGGGGAACCGGCTGCCAGGCGCCCTCCTGATAGACCTCGATCCGTTGGATGCTGGTGAAGGCCTTGCCGCATTTCCGGCAGGCGTGGCGGCGGCGGACGGCGTTCTCGCTTGCGTTACTGCGGGTTTCTAGCACCCGGTTTTGATAGTAATGGCAGTGGGGGCAAAGCATCAGACCTGGCTCCAGTCGATCGTGATGGCCGGGTGCAGGGTGCCGGCGATCAGGGCATTGACCACCTCGACCCGGTGCATGCCTTTCATGGCGTGCAGGAGCTGGGTGCCCAGCCGCTCCTCGGCTGGGATGGGGCCGGTGCGCTCCGTCTCTTCAAGGAACATGCCGCGGCATACCGCCACCGGCACCTCCGCCGGCTTAATCGCCAGCAGTGCTTCCCCCTCCAGCAGGGCGACCACGGCCTCGGCGTCGGCGGCCCTGGCTTCCGCCGCTGCGGCCCTGGCCTCGGCGGCGTCCACCTTCTGCACAGCCTCCTGGATCGCAGCATCGGCCTCCTCCTGCATCTTGGGGGCCGCTTCGGCGATGGCTTCCTGCTGCGCCTTGATGCGTGCGTCCTCGGCTTCCTTCTCCTTCTGGATTCGCTGCTGCTCGCGCAGCTGGGCCAGTTCGGCAGCGGCGGCCTCGTCGGACAGAGCCTTGGCGTGGGCGGCTTCAAGGGTGCGGATCGTTTCCAGCAGGGCGGCGGCAGCCTCTTCCTTGAACTCCTCCAGCCCGTCGATGTCGAGACGCTTGGCGCCCACCAGGGCCATTGCGATCTGGTTCGCGCCAGACCCAAATGGCACCTGACCCAGATCCCTGATCTGTTGGAGCACATCCCGATGCCGCTGCACCCGATCGGCCTCGGCCTTGGTGATGGCGTCGAGCGCATCCTGGTGCGGCTTGATCAGCGCTTCCACCTGATCCTTTAGCCCAGTGGCCTGCTCATCGACCTTGCGGCCATAGGCCAATGCATAGGCCTTGGCATCGGTGCGGGCCGATTCGATCCGGGCCTTGAGCTTGCGCTGGGCAAACACGTAAGACCGGGCTGCCTGGTTGCCAGCCTTGGTGCTGTAGTCGAAGACTGCCTCGGCGGCCTTCTTCTTGGCCTCCTGGATGTCGCCCAGCAGCACATCAAACTGGCTGATGACGATGGCCTTGGGCGCCGTGGCCAGTGCCTCGGGGGGTGGTGTGGTGGTGGTGGTGGTCATTTCGGTTGATTGAGAACGTGATGGGCGTAGATGGCGAGACTATTTCTACAGGCCCAGTCTTAGGCCCAGTCTTTCCCCAAGCTTTTGTACGGCAAAGGCCAATGCGTCACGCTTAAAAGTGTCATCTATCTGCGCCGTAAATTCCTCTTTAAACGCTTTCGGCTGCTCAGCCACGACACCTTTTACCGCTGTCGTAAAAGCGTTTTGCTCACTTTGGTAAGTCTTGGGGGCGTACTTAAGCTCGGAGCTGATTTCCCTGATAATTGCGCTCTTGAAGTTTGTCGAAGCCATAGCACGCCCGTAGCCGTCTACGGGGGTGTACTCGGCGTTCATGATGTCGTCTACCAATGACGGCATCCGTGACTGCAAAGCTTCCTTAATTTGAGCTTGAATGATAGCTGCAAGCTCCTCGTCAAACTTGGTAAAAAGCCGTTTCCGGTAGTCGTCCGTTAAGCGAGCAACGACTTGCCGCCTAATCAATTCATCTAATGACTCTTCAGGGTTTCCGTCTTCGTCGCGGAAAATGTCGTCTAGGTCAATTTCAACTTTCATTGGGGGGAGGGTGGAGAAGTGTTGAGAACGTGATGGGCGTAGACGGCAACGGCAAGCGCTGCCCACATGTGCTTGCTGATCCCGTAGGTAGGGCCGGGATTCTTCTTGACACCGGGGGGGCCCAGTAGATCAATCAATGCCTGGCGGACATTGGCGTCCTTGGCCTGGGTGGTGCCGCATAGATGCAGCTTGATGTCCTTGCGGAAGTAGCGAGCAGTCAGATCCGAGTGGACATAGGCCTCCTCAAATCGACCAATCCACGTGCAGGTAGTGAAGACCTCGGCTCCCACGGGCATCCCGTAGGAGGCAATCATCTCGATTGCTACATGGGGGAATGGGCAAGGTGTGCCAATCCGCAAGTCGGCAACGATCTTTGTATTGGCCAGGATTCGGGCTGAAAGGATTCTGCGCTCAGGGCTTAGAATCACAACCCCGGATACTTCGGGACCCGGATCGATGGCCACGATGTTCATCGCTTGCCACCTCGCTGGTCGTAGGTGTCGGCGTTGATGACCGTGAGACGATCGCCGCCACGCGCCGCGAACGGTCTATGCAGCAGCGATGGATCCTTCTTGGCGATACGGATCCCCTGCTGGATCCCATCCAGGTAGGCCACCCTGGCATCGATGGCCACCGTCGCGCAGCCTGTTCGCAGGCCAGCCCAGAACCAACGGGCAACCCCAAAGGGCAGGGCCAGGAAAATGGGCAGCGCATAGTGCCCATTCCTCTGCCAGTCGTACCAGGCCAGCCCGTACCAAGCCGGTATGACTTGGCCGCGGCCGATGAATTGAAGCAACTGGAATCGCTTCATTCGCCGTCCTCCACGCTGTCGAACAGGTCGCCTTGCTGATGCTGGGCAAAGCCCTCCAGCTCGTCGCTAAACTTGCGGGAATAGCCCACCTTGGCCTTGATCGAGGTGCGGCCGGGCAGCCGGTCGAAGGTCAGCGACAGGCCCATGGTGAAACGGCCCGCGATGCTGGTCTTGGCAGCTTCGGCCAGGTGCTCCTTGAGCATGTAGCTCGTCAGCTCCTGTGCTTTGGTCAGCTCCCGCTGTTCGTCGGCCAACTGATCAAGGGCTGCCGTGTAATCAACACCGTTGATTTCGACGGTTGTTTTGCCCACGGATGACTTAGCCATTGGCGCCACCCTTGCGACGCTTGATTTCCTCAACTTCGCTCCGCACTTGATCGCGGCAGGCGTCGTAGAGAGCTTTGCTGTGTACGCCCCATCTATCAGCGGGCACGGTCACTTGCATAGAGCACGAGACATCCACGTTTTCGTAGTTGCCCAGGTTGACCTTGGCGGAGAATGACCGCGTGATCGTGATTTCTTGGCTCACCAGGGCACCTCCTCAGTGCTGGCTGGACCCTCGATAGCATCGAGCCCAAACGGATCCGCAGCAGCAGCAGGGGTCAAGGCGGTGGCGTCCGTGCCCTCCTCGGGCGCACCGAAGACACCGGGATCGACGGCCTGCATCACGTACGGGACGTGGTCGAGAACACGCACGCCAAGCAGCTGCAGTGTTAGTCCCTTGCCGCCAACCGGGTGGTCCCACGGCCAAATGGAATAAGCAATCTTGCAGACCGAACCGTTGCCGATCGCCACACCAACCGGCCAGGGATTCCCTTTGGCGTCTTGCACCATGGGAGGCGGTAATTCGATGCCGCGAGATGTTGCAGTGTCCCTCGAAAACGTGATACGGACAAGTCCGGTAGGGACCTCGATGCCTTCTTCGTTGGTAAGCGTTTCCCGCTTCCATTTCTTGCCGTTGGGCCCGTACTTGGCGTTGCCGCCATATTTCTCCATAAATGCTTTATGCAGGGAGCCAATGAACCGTTTCGCTATCGGGTCCTGCTCAGGGTCTGCTTGAAGCAGCACAATTCCGTACTGCAATTTGTCGCCCGATTCGTTTTTGACGAGTTTGGGCTTGAGAACGTTTGCAAATAAGACCTCGCCGGCCGGGGTGACCAGCGTTTCGGATGCCATGCTCTGCAGATGTGTAGGGCTCCCGGATACTAGGGCATCCACTAGCGCCTGCGCTAGTGCCTAGCTGAACAGATACGGGTTGCTGCCGATCTCGCCGATCTCCAGCGCTCCCCGTGACGGCGGCGGCGGCAGCGCCTTAAGCCCTGCGTTGCAACGGATCTCCTCGGCGATGGCCTCCAGCCAGTCAGTGGCATAGAGGGCCCGGAACTCGTCGAGCAAGGTCTTCTGCAACCAGCTGGCGTTGGCCGGATCGGTGGCGAAACAGTCGTGGTTGGTCAGCAATGGCACCCCCTGCTCTCCAGCCCTGTAGGTCACGGAATGCACCAGGGCCGCATCGAAGCTGTGCACCAGGTTGGCGGTGATGCTGCTGTTGGTTCGCCGGGCGCTCAGCTCCCCCTCCGGTGGGTCCTCCTCGAAGGTGACGGCCGCGAGCTTGCCGAGGAGGTGCGTGCGGATCACGGATTTACTGGGTGTCGGCCGGCCTACCTGCATGGGCCAGCCCATCGGCGTGGTCCACCTGATCTGTTGCTGGTGGCGGCCCACCACCTCCCGGCCCACGTCGCAGAGCCAGCGGCGGAGCTGCATCAGGGATGCGGTTTCGGTGCCGAGCACCACCCGCAACCTCGACTCCAGGTAGCTGCTGGGCCGATAGATCCGGCCCGCCCAGTCATCCACGGGCCCTAGCCGCTCCTGCAGTTGATCCCGGATGCCATCGGCCACGGTGCGGCAGGTGGAACCGAACGGCGTGTGCATCACGGCAGCCTTCACCCAGCTGCGATCGATGCCCAGTTCCAGCCAGCCGGCTGCGAGTTGGTGGGTCCGCGGATCCCCGCAATGCAGATCGATCTCCAGCTGCTGCTGCAGTCGCTGAACCACAACGGAATAGAGGTCGTTCGGCCCGGTGCCGCAGACATTGCACAGCTCGGCCATCGCCCGATCTCGGAGCAGGGTTGCGATAATCCCGGCGCCGGAGCAGGTTTGGTCCAGGCGGATGGGCACCCCGCAACTTTCGAGGGGGTAGGACAGCCGGCCGCTGCATCTAGTAACCCTGGCAACCGCTCGGCTCAGCTGGAGAAACTGCCAGGGCTGCTTTGCCTCCCGCCACAAGTGGGCATTGCCCAGCGGGTCATCAGCTACAGCCAGCATCCTCTCCCTGCTATCTGACCCCCACAGCAGCCGGTCGTCCCATTGGTGGCGAGTGAACCCCCAGTGTCCGGCCGCTGCCTTCAATATCCACTCGAAACCAGCCCCGCCCGCCGGTGGCGAGCTGCTGAACTGCAACAGGGCCTTCTGGTGGTCGGGGCCCTGGTGCGTGAGGCCTCGGTTCGCGGTGAAGGCCCTGCTTCTGAAATCGAGGAAGTGTGCCTGATAGATCGGCCTGCCAGCCAGCGCCTCACCTGTCTGGAGTGCCCGCTCGATCGCCAGCCGCCGACAGCTGTTTTCTCGCAAGTCCTGGTGGTGCCGGGCCTGGTTGCGACGCCAGGCATCCTGCACATCCGGCGGCTCGCTGGTGGGGAATGGCCCCGCATCAGGAACGGGGTCCCGCTCAACAGGGAACAGGCCGGGGATCCCTCGGTCCCAGGCCTCCCGCTGAATCTGCAGCATCCACGGGTCCACCTCCAGCTGCTGTCGCTGGAGGATGTTGACGGCTGCCAGCTGTGGACCGATCCGGCCCGACAGGTAGCTGATGGCCGCGCTGCCCCGGCTACCACGGATTGCCACCACCGGGGAGGTGTTGGCCAGGTGGCCACCGCCTACCAGCCCCTCCCAGGGGATCGGCTGGATCACCATCGGCCCCCGGTTCGGCCGGAGACTGCGGGGAGGGTGGCGCCGGATGAAGTCCAGGGCCTTGGCTGATGGCAGCACCCGCCAATGGGCCCGCCGATTGGGTGTTTCGCTCTTGTCGAGAGTCACCAGCCCGGTTTCACGCCGCACCACTTCGAGCAGCAGCAGTCCCACGGTCGCCCGCTCAATCCGGGTCCAGATCGGGCTGGATCCTTCAATGGGCCGGGCGGCGATCGCCAGCACCGCATCGCGCTTCTCTGCTGTGGTCCGGTCGAGCAGTCGATCCAGGCTGACCGGGGATCGCCGGCCAATCTCACCTGCCTTCACCTCGGCATCGACGGCCACGCCGATGGCCAGGGCCAGCCCCTGAAAGCTGACGGCATGGGAGAGACGGTCAAGGATTGTGACCAGGGCCACCGCCGCAATGCGTTGCGGGCTGCCAAGGGCGGCCACCAGCGGCAGGGCCCCATAACCAGGGCCACCCAGCTGGGGGTTCTCGCCCCAGCGGTAGAGGATCGCCTCGATCTCCCGGCTGACGGGATCAGCGAACTGCTGGAACAGGGCGGTTCCGTATTCGGTGCAGCTCTCGCGCCGATACCGGCGGAGCGCCTCCCGCATCACCCGCGCTCGCTGCTCAGCGTTGGTGGCCTCCTGCCATTCCAGCCGCTGCTGGAGGTCCATGTCCACCGTGGTGGATTTGCTGCTTGGCGGATTCATGCTGCAGGGACAGGGCTGTTCGGCAGAAAATCCACCGGGACCCTGTAGAAGTGAGTCCCCCCATCCTCACCCCAGTCACGGGAACTGTTCTGCAGGGTCGTAAGGGTGGGCAGCGGATTTTAAGTCCGCTGCGTATGCCATTCCGCCATACCCCCGGTCAGTCCTGGCCTTGGTTCTCGGGTTTTCGGCTGCTGCTTCTGCTGCTTGGGAAAGCAGCAATTCGGCAGCAAAAAACGGCAACCAGAGAACGGGTGGACGCATCCACAGTACGGGATCCCATCACCCGGCCTCCAGCGCTTTCACGCATGCCGAGAGGGCATCGGTGGAGAGGTGCAGGTAGCGCTTCACGGCAGCCGGGGAGCTCCAGCCCCCGAAATTCATTAGCACCGCCAGGCTGATTCCTTTGGTGGCCAGTTTTGAGGCGCATGTGTGGCGGGTGGTGTGGACCGTGAAGGCGTGATCGTGGGCCAGGCCAAGGTGCTCCTTTGCTCTATCAAACAGGCGCCGGTAGCGGTCGTAGCTGTAGGGGAAGACCCGGGCGTTTGGCACCGGCACGCCGCAGGCTTTCACTGCATCCATGGCCCGGGCGGTCAACGGCACGGTGCGTGGGTTTTTGTTCTTCGTCTTCCAGAAGGTCACCCGGCACAGCTGGAAGTCCACGTCGCTCCAGCGCAACCGCTCTACCTCCCCGAACCGGGTGCAAGTTTCCAGTAGGAACACCAGCACCAGGGCCGCGGCGGGCTCCCCGACCGCATGAAAGTATTCGCACAGCCCGTCCCGCTCGCGGTCGCTCATCACTCGATCCTTTTCGTTGACCTCCTTGATCTGCTTGGGCATTGCCGGCCTGGTGGTGATGCGTCCGTGCAGCAGGGCATCGCTGGACATCGCTTTGAGGGCGGAAACCTTCCGGTTGATGGTGGCCGGACGGTTGCCCTGGCTTCGGAGCTTGCCCCTCCACTGCTCCACCGCCGTGGCGTTGATCGATTCGAGCGGTGTCGAGGGGCCGAAAAACTGCACCGCCGCAGCGCTGTAGATGGCGGCCGTTCGCTCATAGGGCAGCCCAGCCCAGCGAACCTCAAGCGATAGCTGCCGGGCCTGGGCCAGGGTGAAGCCCGCGGCGTTCACCACGGGTTCGGCCATCAGGTGGTCCCGCAGCTCTTTTCGCTTCCGCTCGGCCTCGGCCTTGGTGCGGCCGGAGGCCTGCCGCCGTTTGCCGTCAACCGTGACATCAGCGATCCAGCGTTTTTGGCCGCTGGCATCGATTCGTGATCGAACTGCTCCGGTCATGACTGGTCACCCCCTGGCGGTTGCCGTCTGGATGGCGATTTTGGCGGCTTGCCGAAACGGCTCCCAGGAGTACACAATGCAAACCCGGCAGCACCGTAGAGCCCAAGTAAAAACAAGGGAATGATGATGATGAGGATTAAGGAAGTCACGGTGTGGTGTGGGTAAATGGTTCAAAGTGGCCAGTCCGCAGAGAGGACAGCGCTGCCTTCGTCTCGGGCGAGGGATTGAGAACCACGCACACTGGAGATGCCAACGCGGCGCGGACGGCAGATTGAGCCTTGTCTATCTCTTCAGGCGTTGCATCCCAGGGGTCCAGGTCAAGCAGCTGTTTCAGTTGATCGATCATGGTGTGGTGTGGTGGGTGGGTTTAGAGGCTCTTGATCTGGCGGAGCAGGGCCCGCCCCCGACTCGAGAGTGAGCACAGGTAACGGCGCCTTTCTTCGGGGTCCTTTTCGACCTTGAGCAGGCGGAGCCCTTCTCGCCCGGTCCTGTGAACGTCGCTGAGGGCATTCACAGTCCGGGACACAGACGCATTGGATAGACCCAGGATCTTTTCAATGTCGTCGTAAAGAATCGGCTCCCTTTGCGCGACTACCAGGAAGACCTGGACGTGGTGGAGCGGGAGCGCGGTCGGCTCCAGAACTGAGAAAGCGGAAAGAGCGGCCTCAAGTTTGCCCAGATCCATGGACTAGCGGGAACACTAGAGTGAACACTAGTGCAGGCCTGTATCGTGATGTTGGAACGGATGCGGGACCGATGCAGCCATGCAGCAATGTGAAAAGGGCCCTTACGGGTGGGTACCTCGATCGAGAAAATTAGAGTACTGGTTTCCATGATTAGGCATGATTTGCAGGGGTGTATTTATCCCCCCCCCCTAGAAGCTCTTCGGCTTCCGGGGTAATGGCCAGGAGATAACCGCGGCGGTGCGGGTGCTTGCGGGTTTTGACCAGCTGGAAGGGGGCCGGCACCCATTTCCCCGCTGCCATCCGATCCCGGCCCCTGAGGGCCGAAAGGATTCGGTTGGTGCTGGCCGTGGCCTGGGGGCGCCCCGGCTGGCCCATGGCCACCCCCAGATCCTTCGTGTTGTCCACGCCAGCAGCGACCCATAACAAGGCCTCCACGGTGGCGATGGTGACGCGACCGCAGCCGGCGGACTGGATCGCCGACATCCTTAGCCGATGCAGCATTTCAGCTTGGCGCTGGTGGTGGTTCATGCGCCCCGGTTCCGTTCGTTGCGGTGCACCACGACGAGATAGCGGACCGGTGGCCGGCGCCTTGGCTGCATCTGGCCTCGAACCTTGCGGCGGCGCTCCCGCTTCTGGTGTTGCTGGTATGCGATCAGCAGCACGGGGCCCAGGGTGAAGGCCGCGGCGATCGCCACGGCTGCAGTGGTGGGGTTCATTGCCCGGCTCCGATGTTCTGAAGGGCCACGAGGGCCCCGTGCTCGATGTTCAGCTGTTCGCGGGTGGTGGCCCAGTCGCTATCGCCCTCTGGGAGCAGCTGCACCTGCTGGGCTAGCAGCTCCTCCAACGCCTGAACCCGTGGCGCCATGGCCGCGGCGGCAACTATGGCCTGTTCTTGAGTAAGGGTCATTGCGCTTTGGGGGTGAGGTTGAACAAGGTGCCCAGCTGGCTTCCAGGCGAGATCCCGCAGCATCACCGCTTTGATGGCAGCCATAGCCAGTTCTTGAGTAAGGCTCATTTCACTTCGGGGGTGAGGTTGGGCAATGCGATACTCCTGAGGGTTTGGCAAGTTCTTATATGCTTTTCCAATAATTCTATTGTTAAGGCACCTGAAGGATCTCCGGGCACCTGCACCTGTTTCTTCCACAAATCTTTCAACCATTCGGCTTTTGTGAGTGTTGCCTCCAAGGCGATAAAGGCCTCGTCTTTGCTGAGTTGAATCATTTCGCTCCGGGGGTGAGGTTGAACAAGGGGCCCAGCTGGCTGCCATCGTTGAAGGGCAGCCAGCCCTGAGCCGGCTTCTCGGTGCGCTGCACCGGTGGCGACCACTCGCGGGGCTCGGCCCCAGGGACTGGCAACGGCTCTTGTCTGTAGCGGTGCTTCATTGGTATCCAGCGCGGGTAGGCGAGCAGCGGTTGAGCGCTGCAGGGTGGCCGAGGGTTCCCCCAGGGCCACGGTGCAGGGATCAGAAAGGCGGGGTGTGCATTGATTTCCAACGATGGATCGCCATTTCGGACGATCTTTTTTCCGCTTCCATCAATTCCATGAGGCGTCCCCATTCCCCGTGGAGCATCCCGCAGTTCCAGCTAAGGCGGCGAGCGGTTGCTGATCGCTCTGCAGCGCAGAGGGCCACGTTGGCCCAGTCGATTTTTTTCATCGGGTGGTAGGTGGGTAGGGGATCAGGGGCCGGGCCAGGCATCGGCGGCCCGGATGGGAGCGGTTGGCCCCGGCGGTTGCTGGGGCCCCCAGAGGCCAACCAGCAGGGCCACCACGGCCACCAGGAGACGGGCTCTAGGCATGAATGCAAACCGCTTCAGTGGTGAAGATGTAGCCATCAGCGGTGCTGGCTACCGCTTGAAAGCGAAATGAAAAGAAATCGCTTTGAGCTTCGATCTTGGCGAGACATGCCAGCGCTGCGGAGTAGTGAGCCTCAAGCAATCCCCCGGCGTGGTCGTATTCGACGGTCGCCCGAAACGTGGTTTCGCTGTCCCGTTTGCATGTAGCGATGACGCGGGAACCCCTTGCGTTAGTGGGTCCGGCAAATCGCGTCACCACTGCCAAGCCGCGCGGCAGGGTTTCGGGGGCAACCTGGGCGATCCGAAGGGTGTGGTTAGCCATGGCGGTAGCGGTTGGGTGGTAGTTGGGTAGGTGACTGCCAAAGGGCAGCAGAGAAGCCCCGCGGGGCCTCCGTGCTGTCGTCAGGCGGGAATAGCAAAAAACACCCCCTGATCGACTAAATCAGCCATGCGTAAGGCGTCGCTGGCTTCCGTGCTCCATGTCGCCGGCCTGCCTTGCAGAATCCAGTTTCCGTAGTTGCGAAGGGCCCAGGCCAACACGGTGGATTCAGATGTAATGGTTGCCATCCGTGGCCGTTGCTTGCCTTTGGGTCCGTCGAAACAATGGACAGCAAAAAAGCCCGTGGCCAGACCCTTCAAGTGCTCCCGTTCTTTTGCCGTGTGGCGAGGGTTGTCCCATGTGAGGTATGCCTTTTGGCATGCCGTGTACGCAATCACTTTCAGATAGTCAGTGACGGAATAATGCAGATGGGTTAGACAGGTTGCCATGGGTCCAGGTGGTGGGTGGGTTGGATAGGTGGTGAATCGGATCAGGCCAGCGCCAGGGCAGCCAGTAGGTCAGCCCGGCGGCCGTTGCGAGCCAGCGCACGGTGACCAGCAATACGAGCCAGCTGCCGCAGCTCCCGCACCGGCAGCGATGCCACAGCGACAAGAGGCGCCACGGTTGCGGGTGCGGGCACTGATGCCACGGCTGCCGGTCTCCAGCCGGCCACGGTCAGGGCCAGGGCCACCACGGGCACAGCAACAGCACGAATCAAACGAACAACGGCAACCGCGCAGATCGCAGCAGCCTCGATGGGATGGGTCTTCATTGGTGGTAAGCGGGATAGGTGGTGCCAGGCTCCGCAGTCAGCAGCGGCTCCCCTGGCTTCCAAAGACTACACAGATGGAGTGGTTAGGTGCGGGGCCCTTTGCCATCCTGATGTAAAACGTTATAAAAGAGGGTTGACAGGTGGCCACAGACCCGTCTGGTGCTGGCTGCATGGCCCCGCAGCGGATGTTCAATCCACCGAGCCCCCTTGCAGCACGGTCAACCTGCCCTAGCTGCTGCTGATCCACTGGCTGCGATCGCTGCCCAGGGTGGATCGGCACCCCCCACCGGGGGGGGATTGCGCGTCGAGCGCTTCAGGGGACCCCCCGACCAAATGCGCCACATTTTTCCGGGGTCCTGGGTGCAGTTGGCACCCGGTGGGCACCAGGGCTGCAGCGGTTGCGGTGGATCCCGTTGTTGCTGAGCTGGTGTCTCGTACGGCTTCGCCCCACAGCGCCCCTGAACAGCCCGCCTCGCCGGCGGGGCATCCCGTCTCCGCTGCGCTCCGTCGGGATTCACGAGGAGAAAGAGGGGATGTGTGTGCTCGGGGGGTGGAGAGCAGCCGTGAGGCCCGGCATCCGGGGAGGGCCTTGGATCGACGGTTGCTATGGGATCACTAGAGAGATCATCAGATCAATTACCAAACGGGCCTGTGGTGGCGTGGCATTTGGGGGGTAGCTTTATAGGCGCCGCTATAGGCACAAAACGACAACCCTCTCCACGACTGGGCTGCGAAACCAGAAGTGGATGCAAGCGGGCTGTCTGACCGCCCCATCAGCGATCAACGAATGGACTCTAGGCACTTCATCAAGATGTACCTGCCGGACACCAGCGCCATGGATGACAGGCTGCTGCTGCTGCTGCGGCAGAAGAAGTTGCAGCCCCGCGACCTGGTGGTGGTGCGAGCTCTGCAGATGTGCATGTGCAAGGCCGCCGGGCGGGACCAGGGCCGGATCAAGGCCAGCGTCGAGCACCTGGCGGCGCTGACGGGCACCAAGGAGCCGAACGTCCACACGTCGATGACCCGGTTGCGGAAGGAGTACCTGCTGGTGCGCTGCCGGAACCGCCGCAGCGGCGAGGTGTTCTACCTGTTGGATCCGCACCTATGGGCGATCGGGAGGGCTCAGAAGGAGGGGCACCTGTGGGCCCAGTTCAAGGAGGCTTTCGACCGCGGCGGTGACGTGGAGGACTGAGGACGACGGCGTTAGAGTTCGGCTGACGCTGCGATCCACCCGTGTACCTGAGCAACGCTGAGAAGGAGGCCCTGTTCCTGACCGGCTACGGCGATGTCCCGCCGTGGGCCGTGCAGCAGGGGCTGAACCAGGCGCTGGCACGCGGGACCTACGTGCCCGGGGAGGAGGCGCTGCGGTTGCGGCTGAGGGATGCGCTCGATCTGGACGGGCGGCTGGCGGCACAGGTTGAAGACGACGCGTTTGCCGAAGGCTTCCAGCAGGGCCTGGTCGAAGGCATCGAGGCAGCCCAGAAAGTCGCGGCCATCGAGGAGGCCGGCCTCACAGCTGAGCAGATAGCGGACTACCTCGCGTTTCCGGGGGCGTACGAAGGCCACCCTGACGACCACGAGCGGATGCAACTGCTACGCCAACTCCACGATGCAAAGCCCACCACCGAGGGCCAGGAGGCCTCCGAGGAGCCCCCGGCCGATCAGTGGCGCTCTCCGCTGGAGATCGTGACGGAAGGGGCCGAGGAGCCCGAGCAGGAGCCCCCTGGCGAAGAGGCTGTCGCGCCGACTGCCGGGGCTGCGGAGTTGGCCGCGCTTCCGCACCTCTGCAGCAACTGCATCATGGAGCCTCCGGAGGAGTGCGAAAGTTTTAACATCGTTTGGGGCGTAGATATCGACTCATCGGCGGAAGGGGCCGACGCGGACAAGGTTGTGGCGTGCGATGGCCATGATCCGGCCTTCGAGGAAGCCGCCACGGAGGGCCAGGAGGCCGCACCGGCCGCCGTGGCTCAGCAGATCGAGGACCGCGATTTCTCCAGCTTCACCAAGGCCCAGCTGCTGACCTTCGCCGCAGATCATTTCGGGGTGCAGCTCAAGCTTGCGGACTCCAAGGACGAGCTGATCGCCCAGGTGCAACGGCTGGTCGATGAGGCCAACAACAAGGCCGTATGATCCCTGGGTCCAAAGGGTGTGGTAGCCCTCGGATAGGTGACGGAAACCCTCGTCCGGGCTTGCCTTGGCGGGGGTTTCCACTGTGATTCCTGATTGGGAGCCGCTGCCGAAGGAGCTGTGGCCGCTCGATGCGTTCGCGGCCTACATCCTGCAGGAGCTGGGCCTGGCCGACGAGCCGACCAAGCAGCAGCTGGGCATCCTTGAGTGGGGCGATGAAGGCCCCCAGTTTCAGATCACCGTGGGTTTCCGGGGGGTGGCGAAGTCCACGCTCGCCGCGATCGATGCAATGCACCGGCTGCGGATCGATCCCTTCAACGAGAAGGTGTTGATCGCATCCAACACCGACGAAAAGGCGGAAGAAATTACCGGGCAGATGCTGGCCTGGACCCAGACCATCGACATCCTGAGGTGCCTGCAGCCGCGGCCCGATGGCCTCAAGGCTGCCAGTGCGTTCAATGTGGCCCCGGCCAGGGCAGGGGCGGAACAGGCGCCGTCTGTGCGGGCCTCGGGGATTCTGGCGTCAGCACTGACTGGGAAGCGGGCCACGTTCATCGTGCCCGACGACATCGAAACCCTGAACAACTCGATCACACCGCTGAAGGTCGAGCGGTTGTTCCACGCGATGAGCGAGTTTGAGAACATCATCAAGCCGGCGGACCGTGACTGGGATCCCAGTAACCCTCCCGGCTTCGACATGGCCGACCAGGTGCGGCAGGTGTTCCCAAGGCGGATCAGCTACAAGGGCACCCCCCACCTTGAGAGCTCGCTGTACTGGCGGTTGGTGCGCGAGCGGGGTTATGCAATTCGGTTTTGGCCATGTCGGTATCCGGATCCCAGTAAGCCGGAGGAGTGGGACGCCTACGAAGGGAACCTCGATCCGCTGATTGCCGCGGAAGTGCAGGCTCACCCGGAGCTCGTGGGGGCGCCGACCGACCCGGAGCGCTTCGATCACGAGGAGCTGCTGGGCCGCCAGAGCCGGATGAGCCGTCAGAACTGGCAGTACCAGTGGATGCTGAATACCCGCATCAGCACCACCGATCGATACCCGATTCGCCTCGGCGACCTGGTGGTGCTGGCGCTGGATGGGAAGGCACTGCCGGAACTGGTGGTGTGGTCCGACGATGCCGAGCTGCGCCACACCGATCTGGTGTGCGTGGGGATGGGCGCCGATCGGCACTACCACAAGCCCAAGGTGCTCGGCAGCTGGCTGCCACGGTCGGAGCACTGGAACGCCGGCCTGTTCATCGACCCATCCGGCCGCGGCAAGGACGAGCTGGCCTGGACCGTGCTGGTGGAGCTCAACGGCAACATCTTCGTGCTCGAAGAGGGCGGCACCAGCGCCGGCTACGAGGAGGAGGTGCTGACGATGCTGGCCCAGCGCGCCAAGCACTGGGGGGTCGTCACCGTGAAGGCCGAGTCGAACTTTGGCGACGGCATGTTCGCGGCCCTGCTGCAGCCGGTGATGACCAAGATCCATCGGGTCGTGGTCGAAGAGGAGCGGGTCAGCCAGCAGAAGGAGATGCGGATCGTAGACAGCCTGGCCCCGTTGATCCAGCAGCACCGGCTGATCGTGGCCAAGGCGGTCCTGCAGCGCAGCTATGCCGAGGCCGAGCAGGACCCGGAGCACGGCCATTTGCGATCGCTGCCCTACCAGCTCTCACGTATCACGACGGAGCGAGGCTGCCTGGAATGGGACGACCGGGCGGACGTGCTGTCGTTCGGCGTGAAGCATTACCTGGATCTGCTGGCGAAGGACCAGGAGAAGGAGCAGCAGAAGCGGGTGGACGAAGAGGAGGATGCTCTGCTGGCGCTGTTCCTGAGCGATGACGCGAGCGCCATCGACACCCTGGTGATGGGCGGCCGGCGACCGGCGCAGCGGGGCCCCCAGGGAGGCGTCACCCGAGAGCCGCGACCCGTGGCAGCAGCGAGGCCCTAGGCCGCCCCCTCTGTCGGCGGTGTGGGCACCGCGACCAGGCGGCGCTTCTCCCGGATGCGACTGGTGTCGATGTTGCCGGCGATCTTGGCCTTCAGCTTCTCCCGCTGCGAATCGCTGATTGAGCTGGTGATGCCGTTGTGCTTGAGCACCGCCAGGGCCAGTCGCTTGTCCTCGTCGGTCGGCACCAGCACCCTGCCATCCGGGAGCTCTCGGACATCGAGGGATTCCTCGACCTGCTGCAGCAGCTTGGTCTGGATCGACTCCAGCTGCGACTGATGGTCGGCCACGCTTACATTGGTGCAGACTTCCTGCCATCATCATGCCCTCCCTTGTCGGTCCAACCAAGACACCGCACGAATTCGGCTTCAGGTCCGGTGACTCCCACCTGGTGATCAACGACCATTCGGAGACCCTGACGGCATTTGACTTCAGCGGCAAGAAGCTGTTCACCATCCCCTGCCTGGCGCGGGGCCAAGGAGCCGATAACGAGTGGCAGTCGCGCAACACCGACACCCCGCCGGGCCTCTACAAGGTTGGATCGGTTTGGCGCGACTACGAAAAATTGGGCCCGTCACCGGAGTCTGTCCCGCACGAACTGCGCCCCTACGGCTGGTACACCCTGGACCTGGAGGAGCTGGAAGCCCAGGAGCGCCGCTACGGCCGGGCCGGCATCGCCATCCATGGCGGCGGGTCGGCCCTCGGCGCACGCGGCTGCTGGGTGCCGGTCCAGCCGCTGCTATCGACCCATGGCTGCCCTCGGGTCCATAACGCTGACCTGCGCGACAAGATCGTGCCCCTGCTGGCCAAGGGCACGGTGTTTGTATCGGTCTACCAGGAGCGGCCGCAGGCAACCTGAACGGGCTCACGCGCTTGTTGCTCCCTGCACTATTGCGGCCACCTGATCAACGCTGGCCTTGTTCTGCATCTGGGCGTCCAGGCTGGCCAGCTTCGTGCTGTTGGTATCCATCTCTGCGCGGATGTCTGCCGCCGTGGCGATGTTGTCGAGATTGTTGGCGCGGGTGGTGGTCAGGCCTTGCGCTATCAATGCGGACTGAACGGCAGCAGCAGTCAGGATCGCCGAGCCAACAGTGTGGTCCGTCGGCACACCTAGCGCCACTGACGACGGCAAAGGAACCGCCAGGGCGCCCGTAAACTCACTGCTCGGACCGTACACCGTGGACTGACGCACATTTGCGACCACGGGATACCCGCCCGATGGCATGTTATCAGCCGTATACAAAAGCCGCTTTGCACTGCCGCTGCTCAGCGGCACTTCCCAATAAGTAGGGATTAGGGTTGGCGAGAAGCGGAAGGACGCCGCCTGCACCGGGTTGATATTTCCAGAAGCCCCTATACGGAAGGGGCCGGAAAGCCTGGTAACTTGTGCGGTTGAACCCACGGCTATGGCAGGGGCGGTAGCGGACGACTGGCAACTGCCATTAACAGTAAGAGTGGATGAGTTGTTATTGAGAATCCCTGCCGCAGCGCTTAAACCAGCGCCACCCATTACGCTGCCAGTAACCAAAACAGTTGCACCAGTCGTGTTGATGTTGATTCCTTGTGCGCCGTTGTTATTTGTTCCACCTGTAATGGTTCCGGTACAATTCACGGTCGTTGCGCCTGATACCATTATTCCAGCGGCATTAACTGAGCCGCCACCCATTACGTTGCCGGTGTGGTTTAACGTGCCACCTCCGGTTGCACTAATACCTGGGCAGCCGCTATATGCTCCTCCAGTTACTGGCCCTAAGATATTCAGCGTCCCAGAAGACGAGAACGTGACCATAGGGGTATTCGCAGTGGCGCCAGTGTGGCTCAGTGCTGACACCACGATTGCCGACGACCCCGGCCCAAGGCTTGGCGTTGTAATCACTGAGGTTGTCGTCCCTCCTTGAACTACTCCATTGGCATTTGTGCAAGTTAAGTTGCACCCGTTAAGCAGCGAAAACGTGCCGCCCACGGTGATACCGGTTCCTGCGGCATTGGAGATTGCCTGTACTGTGCGCGTGTCGCCGATCGTGACCGTGAAGGCGTTGGCGAACGCAGCATCACCGGATCCCGGCACCACGCCGCCGACCCATGTTGAAGTGGCGGAAAAGTCGCCGGATTGTGCTGCACGAATGTCAGGCATTTTTACACCTTTGCGTCGATGAATCGCTGGGCCGCATGCTCTTGCGCCGCCAAGAATCGCGCAAGACTGAAGTCTCCTTCTTGCGCAAGTTTTGCGGCAAGGGCGATTGCGTTAGGGAAGACCATGCTTGATATGCCTGCTTGCAATATCTCCGGCCCGTCCGGTCCGTCCCGATACGGGAAAAAAGTAACCGACACATCTAAAACCATCTCCCCGTCCCTTGGATTCGTTGACTGAGCAAAAAATACGCCTAGCTTGTCGTAAGTAACTCCATCAATCACTGGCGGCTGTGGGTTGGTGATGGCCATGGCGTCATGAGTAGGTGAGTGAAGCCCGAGCGCTCCAGGCGCCGGAGGCGGCGCGGATGGGGGGTATCAGAGCGCCCAAGGCGCTGAAGGTGGCACGGGTGACAACCCATCCGGTTGCGCCTTCAGCCGTGCCAGCGGGTGCGCGACCGTTGTAGATCGTCGTGGTGGCGCTGGCGTCGATGCGCCGGACCAATGCAGGGGCGCCGGGGCCTGTACCGCCACCGTCACCGCCACCACCTTCAGGGATCACAACATCAACCCATTCGGTATCGTAGTCCAAGTCCGACGCTTTGCGCAGGTACTGCCCTCTCAGCCCATCCGGCGCGACACCGGGGCTTGGGACGCCAGCGGGGCCGGGGAGGTAGTAGCCCATCAGACAAACTCAGTGACTTGCGCCGTCCCTTGGGCGTTCGACCAGATTCCGTAGATCGCGTTGGGGAAGATCGTCTGCTGATCCAGCAGCAAGAACCCGCTTGGCGCCACCTCGATAAAGCTGTTGTTTGGGAGTGCAGGAGTCGTGAGGCTCAGGTACAGCTTGTTGGTGGACTGGTTGCTGATCATCAGCCCTCGCCGGCTTGCGTTGGCGGCCAGGATCAAGACGCTTGTGGTGGTGCTGAGGACGCTGGTAGTCGTGGGCGTCCTGGTGGGTGCGGAGGCCACCACCGGCACCGGCGTGGCCCGCAGCTCGGCGTTGGTCAGGCCACCGGTGACGGGCACCGCATCGGCCCGCAGCTCGGCGTTCGTCAGGCCACCGGTGACGGGTACCGCATCGGCCCGCAGCTCGGCGTTCGTCAGGCCACCGGTGACGGGTACCGCCTCGGCCCGCAGCTCGACATTGGTCAGCGGACCATCCACCGTCATCGAGCCGCCGCCGTCGTCCACGGTGATCGAGTTGCCGCCGTCCTTGATCGGGATCGGGGCGGCGTCCGTGTTCCCCACCGTGACGGAGGAAGGAACGTTGATGGTTCCGAGGGTGATACCGCCACCTTCAAGCGTGACGGGAAGCGGGCCGCCGCCAGGCCCGCAGACCTCTTGCTTGCCGAAGGTGGGCATCGGGGCGCGTCGTCAATGCTCCTATGCTACGGGGGTGCAGAGCATTCGGCCAAGGGCCGGGCTAGGGGGCCGGGCGATCCTGCAGTGCCACGCCCAGGGCCACGTTGGCCGCCCCCATCAATGACGTCATGGCGTCGCCCCGCGCCGACCGGCAAGCACTGCCGCCGCTGTTGCCAAGGCAGATAACCCAATCCGCCACGCCAACCGCTGCGCTGGCCATCAGGCAAATGCCGGCAAATGCCAGGCAGGCCTGGAGATAGGGCTTCACGGCTTCATCTGCCCTTCAAGGGTCGAGATGCGGTGCTCCATCTCGTTTGTGCGCTCCCACAGGCGATCAATGGCGCCATCCAGCCGCCCGATGGTCTTGTCCAGGTGGGTAAGGCTCTGAGTCAGCAAGGCCAGCGCCTGGGCCTGCTGAGTGTCTGCGTTTGATCGGGTGGACACCCATCGATCCAGCTTGCCGAGCAGCCATCCGGCCCCAAGGACCGCCATGTCGCTGAGATCGGGGAGTGACATGGGGCTTAGCACCTTGCACAGCTATGCTACAGGCATGTAGTGACCAGCGGCAAGCAATCAATCGAACATAATATTTACCGAGCCAAGATCAAAAGAAACCGCACCTGAGGTCGTGGTAAGCCTGAGCATGCCAAGAATTCCCGACAAAGTAATGCTGCCGCTTGATATAATTGATCCAACGGCGCCCGCTGTGCTCGTAAAATGACCACTGGCAAGCCAAACGTTGGCCGTAGGATCAAACTTCTCAATCACCAAGCGACCGTTAATGACGTATGTTGAAAGGGAATTAAGGATCGGGACGCCAGCCGTTGAAGACGTTACCGTTGTGGGGCCTGACGCATAGTTAAGAACAGATTGGCCGTTGACGTAGCCGCTTGTTACTGGAGTGGTGCCCACTCCTAGTTGCACTAACAAATCAACCGATCCGGCCGTGCTGACGCCGTTGAACATTAAAACAATTCTTGTCACCCAACCCGGAATACTTGTAAAATCGATGTTAGTGCCACTGGTTGTCGCTTTGACCGTTCCCAGGTCAGGGGCTCTATCGGCTCGCGCCTGGGCAGTCGCAGCAGCTGTTACAGCGTTGTTTGCCGTGCTCTGAGCTGTGTTTGCCGTGCTCTGAGCTGTGTTGGCCGTGCTCTGAGCTGTGTTGGCCGTGGTCTGGGCGTTGTTGGCGGCGGTGATCGTGGCGTAGCGGCCATCGGGATCCACCGGAAAGTAGTCGATCCAGTTCCATGCGGCGGCGATAGGGGTGCCATAGACCAGCCTGGCCCTTACGTCCGTGCCACCAACGAATCCTGTGGGCTTGCCCGCCAATGGGGTGAACGATCCTAGCCCGGTGGTGTTGCTGATCTCGATCCGCTGGCCAAGCTGCGGCGATGCCGGGATATTTGCCACGGCAGCGATGGGCTGATACGGCAGCGCTGCCGCCACGGCCGCCACAGCCGCATTCGCCGCTGCCGCCGCTGTCGCCGCCGTGGTCACCGCCGAGGCCGTGAGGTCAGCCTGCTCCTGGATCACGTAGAGCGATTGCAGGTCGGCCGTGTTGAGTTCGTCCTGCGTGGGGGGGGAGCCTGTAGCCCAGACCACCAGCTGCGAGCCGTTTGGCGTCTTGCGGATGACTGTGAGCGTTGTGCCCAGAGCTGGCGCAACGGTGGTCTGGATCTGGGTGTCGGAGAGCCAGGAGAAGCCGGTGCCATCCACCAGCTCCGTTCCGGTCCCTGCGGCAACGTCGTAGCCCAGGTAGATCCTGACGTGGGCACGCACGATGAAGGGAAACGGAACCGAGAAATGGCGGTTTGTGCCGTTGCCCGGGGTCTGGACGTAGGCGTAGGCCAATGCGATGCTCTGCAGCCGTGTATCGCTCCATTGTGGGCCAGCAGGCGCCGGCTACAAGCTCATTGGGGGCCTGGCACCAGGATCTCGGTGATGCGGCGGAACTCGTTATTGGCCTCGGGGATGCTGTTGGCGTATTGCTGCGCAGCGAGGCCCTGCCACTCCTTGGCCCATGGGGTCTCGCTGGCCTGCAGCTGCCCGGTGGCGCGCAGGTTGTAGTAGGTGTCGATCTCCCTGATCACCCATGGCGCGGGCATCTGCTGCCGCTTGGCCGGCGGCCGGTCCTTTACCTCCCGGTTGGAGGATGTGGCTGGATCGGCCTGCAGCGCCCGGTACTCGGGCGAGCGGAACAGCCAGTTGTAGGCCTCGTAGATGGTGCGCCCCTTGATCGCCTGGGCCACCAGGTTGCGCAGCGGCGTCTCGAGCGCATCCACGTCCTTCACGGTGACCTTCTCGCCGTTGTCGCGCTTCAGCACCTGTGTTCGGATCGCCTTGATGCCGAACTCCCCCGATCGGCCGTGGAGGTCGTTGAGGAGGTCATAGTCGCTGCCGCCCTTGGTGCTGAAGCGGTATCGCTTCCACTCCTCTTGGGCCTCGGGCGCCAGGGGGACGCCATTGAGGCGTCCGGTCAGCAGTGGTTGCGGAGCGTCGAGGAGGTCTTGCCGGTCTAGCTCCCTGTGCACCGGGCCGGTGAAGAAGCCCGGCATTCCCTCCGGGTGGTCTTCCTGCCGCATCCCATCGCTCAGATGGATGTCGCGTCCTAGGTGGTCCTTCCGCCGGTAGGCCACGCCAGCCACGCGGCCCAGGGCCGGCTGCAGGGTGACCAGCAGGTTGCGCAGGCCGTCCTCGGTGTACCTGATCTCCTCGGGCAGGTTGCGCATCAGATCGCGGTCGCCGGGGGTGATCTCGGGGTAGCGGTAGAAATCCCGGCTGCCGCTTTCGCCAAGGCGCTCAGCAGTGCGGACCAGGCCGCTGACGGGGTTCCCCTGGCCCGATGCCACCCAGCCGAAGAACCGCTTCCATTGCGATTCGTCGTTGCTCTGCAGCACCTGCATGAACTGCTGCAGGAACTGCAGCGGGGTGGCCCTCACGATGGCGCCGGTCATCACCTGCCCGATGCCGGCGGCGATCGTCGCCTTGTCGTAATGGCTGGCGCCGGCCGCGTCCGCCGCATCGTGCAGATCCTTCCACAGCATCAGCGTGCTCAGCAGCGGCACCTGGCCCAGCGGGATCGGGATCCCAAATACCGTGTTGGGGATGTTCCCTGCGGCCAGCCACTCCCGCCGCTGCTTGGGGTCCTGCGGGCCGTTGCCGGTGAGCTTCCCCCATGGGTTATCGAGCGCCAGGAAACCTGCCCCCAGGAAGGCCTGCAGTACCCAGGCGCTTTCCACCTGGGCGATCTGCGCCGCCGTGGGGCTGGCGCCGTGGAGGTGTTGGGTCAGCAGCTTGGCAGTCTTGAACCCGGCCCCCAGTGGGCCGGTGGCCGTGTCGAGCAGGAAGGCAATGCTGTTGGTGGGGATCCGGGGGAACGGGAAGGCGGTGGAGTCCAGGATCCAGCTGGCCTTCTGCGCTCGCTTCTGGATGTCGAAGACGGCGCCGGCCACGCCTTCTGGGTCGTTCTGGAACCGCATGCCCTGGGCATAGTCCCAGGCCCCCTGTTGCATGTCGTTGGCCAGCACCGGGGTGCCGGGGATCCCCTTCTGCGCCATGTAGGCCCGCAGATCCTCGTCGCTGGCCATGTCCTTGGTGATGCCGTTCTTGCGACGGAAGTCGATCAGGTTCTGCTCCGAGGGGATCTGCTGGTAGATCGCGTCCTCGAGTTGCTGGTCTACATAGGCCTTGAGCCTGGCCTGATCGGTCACGCCGGTCTGAGCATCCACCAGGCCCAGCTGGATGCCGTTGCGCTTGGCATCCATCAGCAGGTCGTTGTGGAGCTTAAACCGGTACATCCGGGCGCCCACCACGTTGTCGTCCACCGACAACATGCGGAAGCCGGGTGTCACCGGGAAGTTGGTGACACCGGGGATCTTCTCGGCCAGGGATTTCTGGGTCAGCTTCCAGGCCACGTGCAACTTGTCGCGCACATCGCGGATCAGCCCCTCGTCACCGAGCGGGTTCTTGTCGCCGCTGGCCCACAGCCGGGGATCCCAGTTGATCGGCTTACTCAGCACCTCCCGCGCCTGCTGCAGCTCCTGCTCGGGGGTCAGCGCCCGCCCGTGTATGTCGATGTCGTTGGCAAATGGGGTGTCGCCGTCCAGGAACCGCTCCCAGTAGAGCTCCCGGAAGCCAAGCCGCATGGCCCGCTGGGTGGTCCAGTACGCCTCCCATGCGGTCTGGTAGCCCTCCAGCCGATCGCGCCAGGCAGTGCGAAACACCTTGGTGCCGAACGGGGCCATGAGTGGCCCGTTCTCCGCTGCCACCTTGGCCAGGCCCCAGGTCTCCATCACCCGGTTGGGGATGGCGCTACTGAACAACGGTGTAAAGCCGTTGAACAACCACGTGTCTTTCACATAGCCCAGGTCACGGCGGGCGGCCGGCGATGTCCACTTCTCATCGAGCATCCCGAGGGGATCCATCCCGGCGATCTGGATGTCCAGCTCCAGCTGCTTTAGGCCCGCCACACCATCGGGGCCCTGGTCCACAAGGGTTACCACCTTCCCGAAGATCGAATCGTCGCTGTAGTCGGCGATCTCCTGCTTCGTGGGGATCGGGTTGTCCTCGGTGCCGGGGCGGACGATCAGATCCTGCTCGGGGATCCGCAGCTGGTCGGCGAAGTCCCCAGGGGCCTTCTTGATGCTCTGCAGCGATTGGCCCAACCGGCGGCGGTTCAGGGCCCAGTTGCGCTGGCCCAGCAAAGCTTTCTCGTAGCTGCCGGCAAACTTGCGGCCCAGCTCCACCGGGGCCGGCAGCCCGGCCTCCTCCATGAAGGCCCGGATCGAGCGGATGTCGGCCAGCATGTTCTGCATGGTGAGGTCCGCGATCACCCGGTTGCGGGTGGTGGCCTCCAGGATGTTCTGCACTGGCAGCATGTTCTGGGCAGCGAACTGCACCAGCCCGTCGTAATCGAGACCGGCGGCGGGGAATGCCTCTGATGCCATGTCCGCAAACTGCTCGGGGCTCACCGTCGATGTGACGAAGGCATGGTCGCCGGGCGCCTTGCTGGCCCAGTCGCCCAGCAGCACCTCAGCCGCGGCGCCCATCTCTTCGGCCGGCAGCTCATCGAACCAGTCCGCAAGCTGCGCGAAGTTCTGGAAGCGGCCATCGAAGCCCATCGGCGTCTCGCGCTCCCCCAGTGATCGGCGCACCAGCTTCCGAATCGAGTCGGAATCCATCGCCCCCAGGAAGCGCCGCAGCATCTGCGCGGCCGGGTCGCCGGTCTGCTCGTTCGACAGGGCCCGCGACACCCGTTCGGTCTGGTCCAGATCGGCCTGCTGCCTGGCCTGTTGTTGCTTCAGCTCGGCAATCTGCCGGAGCAGGTCGTCGCAGTTGCTCATGTGCCGCAGCCTCCTTCGTTGAGTTTCTGTTGCAGGTCATCGATCTGGGCCCTGGTGCCTTCGATCTGGCGCTGCTGTTCGGGCAGCGGCAGCCGGGGGCGCCCAGCGGCGAAGTCCTGCACCGGCACCACCACGGTTTCAGCCGAAGTATCCCGCGCAGCAGCCTTCACCGCCTCCTTCACGGTCTTGCCGTGGGCGGCCACCTGGTCGGGATCGAACCCGGCGGCGACCAACGAATTGCGGAACTTGTTGGCCGACTTGGATCCACCCTTGGCCTTGTCGTTCGCCAGCACATAGGCAGCGCGGTCCAGATCCGACTCGAACTGCAGGGCATTCCGTCCGTATCGGGGGGAGGCCTTGGCCAGCTCGGGGGGCAGGGTGAACTCGGGAGCTCCGGAGACCTCGGACGCGATCAGGGCGGGGCGACTGGGGGGCGGAACACCCTCGCCGGTCATGTCGTAGATCTGCTGCCGCACTTCGCCGGTGAGGCTTTCGATTTCGCGGAACACGCGGGCATCGGTTTCGGCCATGCTCCGCATCAGATCGCCAAACCTCTCCGAGATTTTCCGCGGCTGCTCGCGGGGCATCACCTCTGGAGTGATGGCTGGCCTCATTTCCTTAAGGTCAATAGCATCAGCCGGATTCCAGTAGATGCTGACCGTGTGCAGTCGCTTCCCGCCGCCGGCCTTGGCGCCGCCGGTGTGGGTGAATCCTCCGTAGCCCTCGGATTGCAGTGTGTCGATGATTTCCTGGAAAATGCCCTGAACTTCGTGGGCCGGGATTTCCATGGATCTGGACCATGCCCGCATTTCGTCCATGATTTCGCCCAGCGTTCCGGTGCTGGCGTCCTCGATTGCCTGCTCCACCAGGTCAGCGCCATAGCGACCTTGGGCCACGATGTCGTTTAGCAGGGCGTTCACAGCTGGGCTGTCGTCCTTTTCCAGATCGAAGAACCTGACCGACTGCTTTTCGATCGCCTCGTAGACCGTGGGCTGCGCGTCGGAGCCTGCGCTTCCTCGGTTCTTCTTGCGGTATTTCGCGGCGGTGGCCACGTCGTCGGTCGTGTAGAAGCCGTCGCCGTAGATGTTCATGCCGTCGCCGTTAAACTCGCCCCCGCTTTCAAGGCTGATTCGGTCCGCGGCCCCGTGGAAGTTGCGGCCCTGGCCCCGTGAATCAGCTTCAGGGGTAAACCATTCCGCCCCCAGCCCCTGCGCCTTCTTCTCTTGCAGCGAGAGCAGGTCGTAGCCCTCGGCCTCCCGTGCCGCCTTCTCCGCTGCCCAGGCGATCTCGGCATCCTGCCGGGCGTACTCGGCCGCCAGCCGCAGCTCATCGGCCGCGGCCTGCCGGGTGGCGGGCATGTTCGGCAGCTGGTCCTCCAGCGGCAGGGTGGGGTCCATGGCGGCCAGCTCCCGCTGCACCGCCCTGATGTCTGCCGATGGGGCCGGGGGGAGATCGAGCGGCCCCATTTCAGTGGGCCGCACCTCGCCGTTGGCGATCGCCCGCTGGATGGCGTGGGCCTCCAGCGTTGCCCGATCGGGCTCGGGGATCGGCGGCGGAGGCGGCGGCGGAGGGGTCAGCTCTTCCGGGGTGGCTTTCATCCCGCTGTTGGCCAGTTCCCGCTCGATGCTGTCGCCGATCTCCCGTTGGACCTGCCTGGCCACGATCGAAGCGCTCTCGCCCTGCGCGATCCGCTCGGCTCCCTGGCTCAGCAGCTCCCCCACCGGGCCGGATTGGTTCTTGAGGGTGTCGAACAGGCCTAGGGCCTGCTGCGCATCGGCCACTCGCTGGCCGGCGGCGGCCGTGTCGATCGTGGTTGCCCCGGCTTCGCTCAGGGCATCGGCGTTCCGGGTGGCGAATCCGAATAGGCGGCGGTCCTTGGCCAGGCCCGACCGGACATCGGCGACCAGCTCGGCACGCTGCAGCATCGGGTTCAGCACTTCATCGCCGAACAGGCCACCCTGCGCCGACGAGGCCACCACGTTGCCTTGCTGCTTGGCCTGATCCAGCACCTCGCGGAACGTGTCCTCGGTCATCTTCGGCCGCTGCTTCAGCACCTGATAGGCGCCGCGCATCCCCGGCTCATCCAGGCCAGATTCCCCCAGGGCCACGAAGCGGCCCAGCCGCTGCTCGCCGTTCACCGCGTCCTGGAAGATGTCCTGCGGCAGCTTGCTCAGTGCCAGGCCCTGTCGTCCCCAGCCCTTGTCGAGGGGGACGCCGGCGGCCTGCAGCTGCGCCTGATCGGTCAGGCCAGTGGATCGGATGAACTTCGCCGCATCGAACGGGGTGCCGTTGCCAGCACTGATGTTGCTGATCGCCCCGGCCGCCCGCGCCCCCGCGGGGGTGGTGGCGTTCACCTCCTCCACCCGCAGCGATGGGATGCCCAGCCGCTTGGCCAGCGCCAGACGGTTGTGACCGTTCACCACCTTGGTCTTCCCGTCGCGGGGATCCGAGAACACCTCCAGGACCCCCTCAGCGTTGGGGTCCCACCGCTCGACGCCACCCAGCGACTGGCCCATCTGCTCGCCCTGCGCGTTCACGCCCTCCTTGTATTGGAGCTCCTGGGGAGCCGCGTAGATGTCCTCGGCCCTCATGGTGCGGATGTCGCCCCGCAGCCGGTTCGGCACGATCGTGGTTCCATCAGCGGACAAGGCCTGCATCCCGTTGATCACCTCCTCGCGGGAGAAGGGCCACTCCTTGCCGGTGTCGTCACCGATCCGCCGCGCCAGGGCGGGGCTGGCGTCCGGGTGGGACAGCTCCTCCAGGGTGGTGGCCGGAAGCCTGTCGAGCTGCGCCGACCACGGCTGAAGGTCGCCAGCGCCATTCAGGTAGATGTCGCTAAGCCGATCGGTGGGGATGCCGGCCCAGGCCTCGCTGACCTCCTCCCGTGGTTGCGGCATCGGCCGGGAGGCAATGACCTCCTCGATCTGCTGGAGCACCGGGCCACCATCGGCGCCGACGGTGGCCACCGCCTGAAGCTCGGCCGGGTCCAGCTGGCTCACCAGCTTCTGCGCATCGGCCACCTCCGGCAGTTTCGGGTCGTAGGACCACGGATCAGGCAGGGGATCCATCAAGGATTCCTTGACGGTTGCCTCCACGGGTGCCGGGGCCTCCACGGGGGTGGTGCCCGGAACGGTCTCTGGGGGCGGTGAAAGTTCGGCGCCGTTAGTGGTACCAACGGGTTTCGGCTCCACGGGGGTGGTGACCGGCTGCTGCGCGCCACGGCCCCAGCGGGCCAGCACCGCATCGCGGGCTTGGTCGGGGGTCTGCGGGATCGGGACCGGGGCCGGCTTCTCCAGCGCCTGCTCGGTGAAGCGCTGCTGACCCTCGATGTCCTCCACCAGCCCCCTGGCCTTCAGCCTCTCCCCGGCGGTGGTGTGGGCGGTGTTGGCGCCGGCCGCACGCTGGAATCGGCGGATGTTGCCGAAGCCTTTCCCCACGGCCCTGGCACCAGCCGATCCGGCCAGGCCCAGCAGCTCGCCGCCGACGATGTTTGGGATCAGGCTCTTCACGGCCGCCGTCACCCGGTCGTCCTTGGTCGGGTCCACCGCCAGCGGGAGGCGTTCGAGGCCGGTGAAGGCCTCCACCATGTTGATCAGGTTGCCCTGGGTCGAGTCCTGCAGCAGGGCGCTCAGCCCGTGCTGCA
>BJHE01000016.1:45082-47472 GCA_014191755.1 Cyanobium sp. | reverse complement strand
GTCTGCAGACCCAAACCCGAAGGCCTGGGGCGAAGAACCGGAAAACCGGCAGCCGGCTCCGTCACTTCGAACTGTAACGGAAGATTGCGGTTTCTGTGAAGGGAATTTCATGAAGCTGGTGCTTCATGGGGTTCGTTGACCGCCTGGCTGCCTCGCCCACTGCCTCGCCAACTGCCTCGCCCACCGCCACCAGCTGCTGCCAGCACCGGTCGACAAAGGACCTGCTGCCGCCTGAGCGGCGCCGGCATTTGCTGCAACCCCAGTCGGCGCAGACAATGCCTGCAGAGCGCCGAACCTGGGAGCGCAAAACCAGCCAAGTGCCTCGGATCTGCTGCAGCAGCCGCTTGTCACGACGGTCGTTCTCGACACAGAGCGTTGCGGCCCGGGCCGCGAGGCTGAACAGCAGATCCCGATCAGGTCCGTATGGACACCGTTCACCCTTACTGCTTATTCCGCAATCACAATCAGCGGATGGTCATCCTGCGTTGCGTCGGACCGGAGCACTTTTTTCACGAAAAGGTGATCTTCCCTTTCGAGGACTGGCTCTTCTCCTGCCCGGCCAGCAGCGACGTGCAGATCTGGAGCCACGGCAACGGCGGCACGGAACTGGTGGAAACGTTCCCCGCCAGCGATCTGCTTGTGAATGAACAAAAGTCCTTGGAGGTCACCGCCGCGATGAATCTCGAGTCCGAAGGGAGTGACGACCATCTCGGCCTGGCCATCGCTGGCTGAACCGGCCGGCTCGCAGGCCGGGACCCTGCAGGTCCGTTCTCAGGGGTGCGATCAGGCCGCTGGGTCCAGTTTCCCGGGCGATGGGCTGTGAGGGGGGCCAGGGCCAGACCGTGGCGATTGCTGCGGACACCAGGGGGCTGCCCACCCTGCGGCGGGCTCCACCTATGGCTAAAGCCTGCTCTGGGTGGTGGCCCTCTCCAGCCTGATGGCGGTGCTGCTGCAGTCACTCTGCTGCCGGCTGGGCATCGCCACGGGCCTGGATCTGGCCCAGGCCTGCCGACGCCTTCTTCCCCGCGGCTGGGTGATTCCCCTCTGGCTCCCGGCCGAGGTGGCGATCGTGGCCTGCGGCCTGACCCTGCCAGTGGGCGTGCTGGTCACCGCCTTCGACACCGTGGTGCTGCTGGGGTTGCAGCGTTTCGGCGCTGGAGCACGGGTCCGGAGATGGGTCAGCGGGCCCTCCGCTTCGCCACTCTCGATACGGTGATCGCCCTGGCCCTGGCCTTTCTGGTGAACGCCTCGATCCTGGTTCTGGCGGCCGGCAGCTTCTATGGCCTTCACGGTGCCCCCGTCACCGATCTGAGTGAGGCCCATCGCCTGCTGAGCCCGCTGCTGGGCACCACCGCCGCCGGTCTGCTGTTCGGCATCGCCTTGCTGGCGGCAGGCCAGAGCTCCACCCTCACCGCCACCCTCGCCGGCCAGATCGTGATGGAAGGCTTTCTCGAGATCCGCCTGCCCCAGTGGAAACGCCGGCTGCTCACCCGCAGCCTGGCCTTGGTGCCGGCCATGCTCACCGTGCTGCTTCTGGCCTGAATAACGGCCGCGGCGATTGTGGTGATCAATTCAGCTCTGTTGCTGAGCCTGGCGGCTTCCTGAACCGCCGAGCTGACCCGGCGGCTGACGCCGAGAAGCCCGCCGATCAGGGGCTCGGCCTGTTGGTGCGCAGGAGGTTGTAAGCGGCGGCAAGGCACACGATCACAGCACCCACGCCCAGCAGAAGAATGGGGTCCTTGTCATGCCCGGGAGGCATCACGATCACCTTCCGCGCCACGGCGGTGAGGGCGGTGAGCAGCACCATTTCGGTGTGGATCGACTGATCCTTGAGATAGGCGGTGATGTTCTGCAGCACCTCCAGCCCGATTAGGAGCAGCAGCAGCCGATCCAGCAGCTGAATCAAGCCGCCATCCAGCCAGTTCTGGCTCGGTTGCAGCAGCGCCTGGGCGGTGACGAGGGCGAGCTGCAGGGTGCCGGCCAGCAGAACCACGATCAGCACCAGCGCCAGAACTCGCGAGAGATTTCGCTCGAACCGCTCGACGAGGGCGACGAAGGGAGGGGATTGGGGGAGGGGCATCGGACCAGCCGCGGCGGCGGTGGCTTCGATTCTGGCGGTGCATAGGCCTCGGCCACAGGTCCTCTGACCCAGGCCGCGCCGCCGCAGCCTGGCTGACCCGTATCCGCCTGTCAGACCTTCATCCACCTGAGAGATCAGCACAGCGGCGGGCATCCCCAGCAGAACGGTTTCCAGGTCGGCAACCCGGCGCAGGCTGGCGAACAGGCCGTAAACGGCCTCGGCCCGGTCGATCAGAAAGGAGAGTGAGGCCTGCAGCTGCTCGAAGGCGATGCTTCCCACCGTGAGCTCCCCCAGGCTCACCTTGCCGCCT
>BJHE01000016.1:20334-44630 GCA_014191755.1 Cyanobium sp. | reverse complement strand
GCCCGCTTTCTGATGAGCTTCGCCCTCCGGGTGGGGCGCCTGAATCCGGAGATCGGCAACCGTCGCCAGCTGCGGGAGGTCGAGGCCCGCCTGATGACCACCTGCGGGCTGCTGAGCAGCTCGGGCGAATCACCGGGTTGAAGCGGGATCCGGCGGCCGTTCGCCCTCAACAGCCGACCCGTGAGCGGACTTCTCCCGGATCGGGAGATGGCGAAACGGGTTCGGGTGCGATCAGATCAGCCGCCCGGCGGGCATCGCCGAGCACCTGGAGCAGCAGCCGCGAATCCTGTCGAAGCAGTTCGCACCAATGGCGAAGGTAGGCGGCGTGGTTGGCTGTATCGCTGCCGATGGCGAGTCGCTCGCCGAGCAGCACGGCCCCCAGCTCGGCTACGAGTTCCTCGCGGGCATAGGCCGCCGATCCGAAGCCAGCGGCAAGGTTCCGGGCCAGACGCCTGGGATGGCCCGTGGAGTGAATCGCCTCATGGGCCCAGGTGGCCAGACGGGCAGCGGCGGCATGAAAACTGCTGCGATCGGGAATCTCGATGCGATCCAGATCGGGCCGATAGCAAGCCCGGTCGCCCCCCTCGAGCATCGGCACGGGCCAGGCAGCCAGGGTCGCCGCTGCCGTTGCCAACCGCTCCGATTCACTACCGCCTTGGACCTGGGCCTGGGCCCTGCAGCCGGCGATGCGCTCGGCCAAACCACGGCTGGCCTGGGCATCCCCCACCAGATCCGCGGCATTGAACACCACCATCGGTCGGAAGCGGATCCCCTGGCGGGGGGCTCGGGCAGGCGTTCCGCTCTCGCCATCTGCGGCCGTCACCTCCGCTTCGGCAGCCGAGGCTCCGTCCGGTGAGGTCAGCCCAACCTGTTCCTGCTCCCAGCGCAGCGGACGCAAGATCATCACCCCCCGGCTGCCCCGACGGGGCGCCAGATCGAGCCGACGGGCCTCACCCCAGCCGCACCAATAGGGAAGGCTTGATCCGCGCAGGTGCAGACCCAGGGTGAGCAGCACCGGATTGCTGCCCCGGTAGGGCCTGCCGGTGATCAGGTTCACGTGCACACCGCTCCCCTCCCGCCAGGGGCGACGCCAGGGCGACTGGCCTGCCTCCATCAGGGCGATAAGGTCGGCCACCAGGCGCTCCTCGGTGTTGGCGGGGGGCCGCTGCCGCTCCGATGGCGGCGCGCTTAGGGGGCCGCCGGGATTTGGTGGGGGGGTGAACGGGGTGCTGGTTTGCATCGAGCCTGGGGCGCTATCCCTTGCCTGGTTCCACCACCTGTCCCATCAGCCTGTTCCAACAGCCAGTCCCAACAACCAGTCCCATCTACAAGAGAGGGACATCGTTTAAGTAACAAGTCAGCGAGATGCCTTGACAAAGGCTGCAGCGGATGCGCTGCACAAGAGCTTCAAGTGGATTTTTGATATCAACCAGGATCGATGATCGCTACTGAACCGATTCGACAGGGCTTCATGTCTGACGCCTTTGGTGATTACCTACACAGTATCGGCAGGCTGCCTCTGCTCACTCCTGCTGAAGAACTTCACCTTGGTACTGTAGTACAACAATGGCTATCCACTCCTCACTCCGATGCGGGTCTGGCCCGCCGGGGCCGCCGCGCCTTGGATCGCATGGTGACAGCGAACCTTCGACTTGTTGTCTCGGTCACACGCCACTACCAGACCCGTATTCGCCACCTACATCTTGACCCCCTCGATGTGGTGCAGGCGGGAACCCTCGGCTTGATCCGGGCGGTGGAGCGCTATTCACCCACCCGTGGCTATCGCTTCTCCACCTATGCTTATTGGTGGATTCGCCAGGCCGTGAACCGCCACCTGCATGAGCAGTCCGGCGCCATCCGCCTCCCCTCCCAAGTCACCGGGCTGGCGATGAAGGCCCGCTTTCTCCAGGGCTCGGAAGGTCGTGGCCTGAAACTCGGTGAGCTGGCGGCGCGGCTCGGGGAAACGGAAAAACGGGTGGCCTTCGTGCTCCGCGTCACCCACGAAGCCCACGCCATCTCCCTCGATCAGCCGGTGGGCGGTGAGGAGGGAGAAGTGTGCCTGGGGGACCTAATCCAGATGCCCTCAGCCCTCCCCTCCCAGGAGGATTACGGCTGGTTGCACGGAGAGGTGGAGCAGCTTGACCAGCTTGAACAACAGGTGCTGCATCTGCGGTTTCGCGAGGACAACCCCCTCTCCCTGGCCCGGGCGGCCGACTGCCTAGGGCTCACCAAGGAGAAGGTGCAGCGCCTGGAGCGTCAGGCCTTCCACAAACTGCGGCGCCGGGTGGAGCCCATGCTCGAGCCTCAGCGGCTCACCGCCTGCAGCGCCACCCGGTAGTCCATCGTGGACCCCACGCCCGTGCCCCGGTAGCTGCCGCTCACCGGGGCAGCCCGGCGATGGTCAGGAGCGGTGGCCAGGGCCACGTGGCCATCGGCCACCGCCAGTCCGAGACTGGGGTCGTAGGCCCGCCACCCAGCCCCCGGCAGATAGACCTCCGCCCAGGCATGCAGTTCCTGTTCGGTGACTTCCGGCGGATGGTGCATCGAATAACCGCTCACGAAGCGAGCGGCCAGCCCCTGGCTGCGGCAGGCCGCCACGTAGAGGATGGCGGTATCGCGACAGGCCCCGCTGCGGCCGGCCAGGGTCTCGGCGGGCTGCAGCGGATCACCGTCCGGCCGGCCCACGTGGTGAAAGCCATGGTGGATCCCATCGGCGAGGGCCATCAGGAACGGGGCCGTGGTCTGGCCCACGCCCGCCGCCAGTTCCGCAGCCCAGGTCGCCACCTCCGGATCGACCGGATCCTGGGCCAGGAAGGGGCTCAGGGAGAGGGCGGTGGCGTTGTCATAACGGGCCGGCAGGCTGGCGACGGCCGGATCGGTGATGATCCAGTTGAAAGGGTTGTCCAGCAGGGTCTCCACTTCCATCGTCACGATCAGATCGAGCCGATCCCGCAGGTCGTCGAACCAGACAACCTGGCTAGAATTGCCATCAGTATCAAGCCCGGAGCTGAGTCCACTGGGAGGCGCCTCCACCTCCAGGTTGTGATCCAACAACCGTTGAGATGAATCCTGACGTGGGGTGAGGCGAAGCGTGAGCGGCTCGAAGAAGACTGGCCGGTCATAGCGGTAGTGGAGGCTGTGCCGGATCCGGAAGAGCATGGCGAACACGCGGAGCGGACTGGACACCCAGGATGTCAGCCCCGCTGCGGGGTGTCCCAGTCGAGGGCATCGGACACCATGCCCCGGAACGGCTCCCCCACCCCGTAGGTGATCAGCGGCTCCACTCCCAGATCCTCAACCAGGGGAAAGAAGCGCAGCGAAAACCACTGCAGGAACAGATCCAAGCAGCGCGGCGATGGCCAGAGCTGCCGGTCCACACACCAGAGATCGAGTTCGGCAGCGAAGATCTCCTCATGCAGGCCCCTGAGCAGAGCCAGAGCAGCCGCTTCATTGTCGTAGGCGGGGATGAGATAAAGGCTCTCGTCCGCCGGTCCGCCCTCCAGATCCTCCCGAGTCCAGAACGGACGGCTCCACTCCCGCATCGGTGGCTTCGGCGCCACGGCGAGCGCACAGCGGTTGAGCACGGCCATGGCAGGAAACAGCTCCTTTTTCAAGCTAGCGATGGCCGGCGGGCGCCACAGACCGTGAAAGTGCGGAATCGCTGCTGCCGGATGTGGAACCCCAGAACACTGGCCACCGTTGAGCGCTTTCAAGGCTCCGCTCGATCAGGCTCGGCGGAGCACGCCATTCGAGGTCTCCAACGGCATGGGCATCACCGATGAACTGGCCAAGGAACGCAACCGCGCCGCCGCCGAGCGCACCCTGATGGCCTGGATCCGCACCTGCCTCTCGCTGATCAGCTTCGGCTTCGGCCTCGACAAGATCGTCGCCGCGATCCGCAGCAACGCCAGCTCCCAACCGGGCCATGCCCAACTCTCGGTCCGGCTGGTGGCCGTGTCCTTCGTGCTCACCGGCATCCTGGCGATGGTGGCGGCCACCGTGCAACATCGGCGCGTGATCCGGCGGCTGCGCCGCCACGACTACACCTACCTCGAAGAACCCTCCATCGCCCTGGCCACCGCGGTGCTACTCACCCTGATCGGCCTGGTGACCCTGGGGCTGCTGGTGGCGGGCGCCCTGGAATCCTGATCAACGGCGGGAGCGCTGCAGCCGTTCGGGAGGGCGGGGTCCGGTGGCGCAGGGTGTCTCGCGGCATTTCGCCGAACAGGAGGCGGTAGTCCCGGGCGAAGTGGCCGGCGTTGAGAAAGCCCCACTCCGCAGCGATCGATCCGATTCGCACCTGATCGGGATCGGCCCCCAGCAGCAGCCGGCGCACGCCGTGGAGGCGTTGAAGCTTGACGTAGGCCATCGGTCCCATGCCGAGGTGGTCGCGGAAGCCCTGGATCAGGCTGCGGCGACTGGCATGGGCCTGCTGGCAGAGATCGGTCAGGGTGATGGGCTGCTGGGGGTGGTCATGCAGCCAGCCCTGGGCTGCCTTCACGATCTCGATGCGCGCCGATGGACGCGGCAGTCGGCCGACCTGGTCTGCGCCATGGATCAGGGCCTCCAGGAGCAGGGGAAGCAGATCCTCCAGGATCAGCCGCTGGCTGGAAGGCTGCTCCAGACGCCCGGGATCGCTCGCCACCAGGGCAAAGATCTGTCGCAGATAGGCACGCAGGCCCTCGCAGCGAACTGGATCAACCAGGAGCAGATTGCGGCGACAGGCCCCCTGAAGATCGAAGCCTCCACAACCCAGCTGATCGGCCCATTTGCACAGCGTGTCGCGCGGAATCACCACCATGCCCAGCTCCACCCCCTTCGGGAGGGTGAGGTGCACCTCGCGGCCGCTGTCCAGGCCGAATAGACAGGATTCCGGCAGGCAGGAGCCATGGGCCCGCAGCGGCGGCCGGACCCCGGCAGGCTCGAGGTCGAGACCGATCGTGAGCTCGCCCAGCGGCTTGGGCCCCCAGCTGTGGATGGTACGGTCCATTCGCAACCGCGACAACCGCAATGGACCGATCGTGATCGCCATCGCCCCGCCGCCGAGGTTGCCGCCATCAAGCTGGAGCAACCGCAGCGGCTGGCCCAGGCGCTGGATCACCGCCTCCATCTCATCGACGCCCGACCAGCTCAGGTGAGCCCAGGAGGCCGATCCAGAGCCGCCGGCAGGAGCAGTGGGGAGCTGGGTTGCCGGAAACGCGGGCTGCATGGATTTTGTGCGTTTAATGAGCAACCCTGCCGAAATTCAACATTTACAATAACCTTGTTGGTGTGGTTTATATAGCGAGCGGTCACCCACAAGGCCAGGCAACCCGCCACCCTCCCCGCCACCAACTGCCGGCGGACTCGCACCGCACACCTCCCTGTTCTCAGCCCAGTCATGACGGCATCGATGACCCAGCAACAGCAAACAGGCTCCTGGTCGATTGGTCCCTACTGGATGGATGCCGATGGCCATCTCTCCCTCGGGACATCATCCGTGCCCCTTTCTCCCCTGCAGCGGCGCCTGCTGCTCTCCCTCGTGCGTCACGCGGGGCATGTGCTGGAGAAGGACAACCTGCTGCAGGAGGTGTGGGGTCACACCCAGGTCAGCGACGTGAGCCTGGCCCGCGCCGTGCACGGCCTGCGGCGCATCCTCGACAACGGTCCCCTCGGGTCCCGGGTGATTCGCACCATCTACGGCAGCGGCTACCGCTTCGATGGGCCGGTCAGTCAGATCAGCGCGCAGGAGGCCACCGGCTCTGAACCCGAAGCCGGTGGCTTCCCTTCAGCCCAGACCCTGGGGCATTTCGTGGAAGGACTGGTGCAGGTGCGCCACCGGGATCCCCGCCAACTGCCGAACGCGGCCGAGCATTTCCGCCGCTGCCTGATCAGCTCCCCGGGGTTCGCACCGGCCCAGGTCCAGTTGGCCGCCACCCTGCTGAGCCAGTACCAATGGGGGCAGGCATCAGCCGCTTCGATCGAGGCGGAAGTGGAGCGCCTGCTTCGGCAAGCAGAGGCTTCGGGCTCGGTCACCGACGAGGCGAGGGCCCTGCGGATGGAGGTGATCACCATGCTCCACTGGCAACCGCAGCTGGCTCAGGAGAGCTTCGCCGCTTGGCTGCCCCAGCGGCTTCCGCCGGGGCCTTCCCGCCATGGCTGGATCCGGCATCTGCTGGCCACCGGCCGGCCGGATGAGGCCTTGGCCCTGGTGGAGCCGGAACTGAGCGGCGACAACCCCTCGGGTTGGTTCCTGGCCGGCCTTTGCCAACTCCAGATGGGTCGCCTGGATGGGGCCATCGCCACGCTGCGCCAACCGTTGCGGCTCGATCCCTCCTTGGCAGCACCCCGCTGGCTGCTCGCCCTCAGCCTTGCCCAGGCCAACCGCGGCAAGGAAGCGCTGCAGGAGCTGGCCCAGTGCCGCCTGATTGAACCCCAACAGGACAGCCACCTAGCTGCTGCGGCCCTGGTGTTGGCCCTCAGCGGCGAGGGAGAGCGGGCCGCTGGCCTGCTCGGTGCGGCCCTGCGCAGCAGCGGGGCAGAGCCGTTGGCGATGGCCACCTTCTGGGGGCTGGTGGCCGTGAGCCTCGGCGAGGATGCGGCGGCTGCGCGCCTATTGGAGCGGGCCATTCGGGAACGCTGTGGTCTGGCCACCATCGTCTGGAACTGGAGCGGCCTGGATCGCCTGGGGGATAGCGCCGCCCTTCGCGCCTTCAGGGCAGAGATGGCTGGCCAGTTCCATCAGCAGGCCCCCGTCCCCGCCGAGGCGATCGAGGGGTTCAACGCAGCCTGAGGCCTCTCCCCGCCGATCGGCTTCCGGAACACCGGCCCATGCTCAGCACGGCATGGGCCGGTGGAATCCCGCGAATCCGCAGGCAAGAGCGGCGCGGGATCAACTGCGACATGGCTGCACTTTCTGAGTTGCCACCGCCCGCGGCCTTGGCCAGCATCCAGTGGTGTGACATCCACAAGCCATGCCCAACGGCAAACCCAACATCCTTATCCTCTGGGGCGACGACATCGGCCAGAGCAACCTCAGTTGTTACAGCGATGGGCTAATGGGGTATCAGACCCCGAACATCGACCGGGTCGCCAAGGAGGGTGGCAAGTTCATCCACTATTACGCCGAGCAGAGCTGCACCGCCGGCCGCGCCGCCTTCATCTCCGGTCAGAGCGTGTTTCGCACCGGACTCTCCAAGGTGGGGCTACCGGGGGCCGAGCTGGGCTACCGCACCGAAGATCCCACCATCGCCGGCCTGCTCAAGCCCCTCGGCTACCGCACCGGCCAGTTCGGCAAGAACCATTTCGGCGATCGCGATGAGCACCTGCCCACCAACCAGGGCTTCGATGAATTCTTCGGCAACCTTTACCACCTGAATGCCGAGGAGGAGCCTGAACTGCGGGATTATCCCAACCCCCACGATTTCCCCGATTTCAAGAAGAACTATGGCCCCCGCGGCGTACTCCATAGCTGGGCTAATCCCGATGGCAGCCAGCGGATCGAGAACACCGGGCCCCTGACCAAGAAACGCCAGGAGACCTGCGACGACGAATTTCTGGTCGAGGCCAAGCGCTTCATCCGTGACGCGGTGGCCTCAGGCGAGCCGTTCTTCGTGTGGTTCAACACCACCCACATGCACTTCCGCACCCATGCGCGGCCACAGGACGTGGGTCGCTCCGGCCGTTGGCAGTCGGAATACCACGACGTGATGATCTATCACGACGAGTGCATCGGCGAGATGCTCAACCTGCTCGATGAGTTGGGCGTCACGGACGACACGATCGTGATGTACAGCACCGACAACGGCCCTCACATGAACAGCTGGCCCGATGCCGGCATGACCCCCTTCCGCAGCGAAAAGAACACCAACTGGGAAGGGGCTTACCGGGTGCCCGCCTTGGTGCGCTGGCCTGGCAAGATCGCGCCCGGCACCCTGTTCACCGACATCGTCAGCCACCTCGACTGGCTTCCCACCCTGCTGGCGGCGGCCGGCGAACCAGCGATCAAGGAAAAGCTGCTGAGCGGTCACCAGGCGGGCAGCCGCCACTACAAGGTGCATCTCGACGGCTACAACATGCTCGATTACTGGACCGGCCAGAGCGAGCGGAGCCCACGCACCGAATTCTTCTACTTCTCCGACGACGGCGATCTCACCGGCCTGCGGTACGACAACTGGAAGTTTGTGTTCATGGAGCAGCGGGCCACCGGCACCTGTCAGATCTGGGCCGAGCCGTTCACCGTGCTGCGGCTGCCCAAGATCTTCAACCTGCTCACCGATCCCTATGAGCGGGCTGACATCACCTCCAACACCTACTGGGACTGGATGTTGGACCACGCCTTCGCCCTGGTGCCCGCCCAGCGATTCGTGGCGGAATTCCTGGCCACCTTCCAGCAGTACCCGCCCCGCCAGAAGGCCGCCAGCTTCTCCCTCGAGGATGTGATGGCGAAGATGGCTCAGGGGGCCAGCGGCGGCGGCTGAGCCGATCCTTCCCAACACCGTTCCGTTTCGGGAGCCCTCGCTCCGCTGCCAAGTGCGGCGGAGCGACCTAGAAACGATTGAGCGGCAGACACCCAGGCACCACACGCCCCCTGGTTCTGGAACTCTTCCTGGAAGCTCCCCTCCGGCTTTCTGGTTCCGGATGACACCCCTTTCAACTGCCGTGCTTCTCGCTTTCACTTTCATGCCCCCACCGCTCCTTCGCGGCGTCCTTGTCTGCGCCGCCGCTCTGCTGGGATCGTGCCTGGTGCCCGCTGCTGTCTACAGCCAGGGCCAGCCGGCCCCGAGCAAGGCCACGGCCAGCAAGGTGCTTTACACCCTCGCCACCCAATGCAGCCTGGCCGGGGGGCCTGCCCAGCCGTGCACCGTTGAAGCGATCGATGAAGGAGGCACCACCATCTACCGCCATCGGATCGGAGCGCAGACCATTGCGGTGAGGATCACCGATTCTCCGGTGAGGATGGCGATCCAAAGCGGCACCAGCACCACGTGGGTGCCGCTGCGCAGCGCCGGTGCCTTGTTTTCCACCAACAGCATCTGCTTCAACGGCCGCGAGCTCTGCGTGGTGAACCCCAACTACCTCAATAGCGTGCGGGAAGACCGTAAGGACCTGCGCCTGCAAGGCCGGGATCTGGTGAAGGTGCACTTTGGCCCCGACGGCCGTGTGAATGCCACCTGCTACGACGAGGGTTGCGAGGCCGACCTGCGATGAGCGCCCCCCCGATCAGCACGACGTCCTGGCGTCGTCGGACCAGCCTGGTGCTGGCCCTGGCGCTCACCCTGCCCTCGATGACCTCGCCCCTGGCGGCCTATGCAGTGCCTCAAGACGCCTCCTCCTCCTACCTCCTGATCGCCCGCGGTGGCGGCGGTGGCGGTGCCCGTGGTGGTGGCGGCGCTCGAGGGGGCGGTGGCGGCGCTCGTGGGGGTGGCGACTTCGGTGGGGGTCGCAGCGGCTTTCAAAACACTGGAGGGGCCGCCGGCCTCAACCGCGGCACCAACCGTCCCACCGGGGGATGGAGCCAGTCGGTTCGCGGCAATGCGCCAAGTCCTGGCTTAAGTCGACCAGCCTCAAGGCCATCCGGCGGCATCAACGGCGCGGACCGCACCCCCGCCGGGCTCGGTGGCGGCACTCGCACGCCGGGCAGCCTGGGCGGTATCGACCGCACCCCAGGAAGCATCGACCGCTCCAACCTGGGCAACCGCTCCAACCTTGACAACCGCACCGGTCTGAGCAGCGGCGATCGCTCCCTCGGCGGTGATGGCACCTTCAACCGCAACGGCAACCTCAACCGGGCCAACCTGGATGGGAACTTCAACCGCGGCAACCTGGATGGGAACTTCAACCGCGGCAACCTGGACCGCAACGTCAACGGTCAGCGGGTGTTCAACGGCAACGTGAACAGCAACTGGAGCCGGAACTGGAACGTCAACAACGTGAACCTCTCGCCCGGTTGGGCCCGGCCCGGCTGGGGCTATGCCAGGCCCTGGGGCACCGGTTGGTACGGCGGCTGGGCTACCCCCGGCTGGGGCTGGTGGGGCGCTAATGCAGCCCTCTGGGGCATCTCCACCCTGACCTCGGCCGCGGTGATCAATGCGGCGGTGGATGCGGCGGTGTCCAGCAACACCACCTACATCGTGGTGCCCCAAACCAATTACCAACTGCTGTTCGGCACAGTGCAACCGGTTGGCAGCCAGGGGGTGACCTTCCTGGTGCAAGCCGATGACGGCAGCACCTACAACCTCACGGCCGACTGCAACACCGGCACGATCGATGGGGTCGCCCCCAACAGTGCTGCCCAGGCGGAGCTGCTCAATGCGGCCTGTCAGGTCGCCTACGGCTCAGCCTCCTGAAGCCGGGGGACCATGGCCAAAGTGATCGACCATGGCCAGGCTGGGTGAAGAATCCATTCATGGGTGGAGTACCCATCCAAGCGGAGATCGCGATGAGCTGGAGCGAACTCGAACGTCTCGTGGAAGACGCCGAAACCGATGCGGTGATGCGAAGGGCCCTACGTCATTGCCGCTCCCGCCGCGAGCTCCTGCTGGCGGCGGGGCGCCTGGGCTACGTCATCACCAATGCCGACCTGCAGCAGGCCTGGATGCTCCAGCGCCACGCCCCCGCTTCCTTGCAGGAGGCCAGCTGAGGTGGCATCAGCAGATCGCTCCGCCCTGGTGGTGAAACTGCAGATCCTCGGGGCCCTGGCTCTTCCCCTAGTGCTGATCGGGATTTGGCTGGGCTCGAAAGGATTCTTCCAGGCTCTTCCCGCCTCTTAATGCGGCGCTGGGGGCTGGGGCGCAGGAGGCGGCGGCTGCAGCCCTCACCCCTCTGGCAGGGCCTCGCCGGCGCGCTGCACGAGACGGCCGAGGTTCATGCCGGCCCGATAGGCGGCTTCATGGAGCTCGGCCCTCTGGGTGGCGTCTAGACCATCCCAGAAGGCGTGGAAGAGATCAAGGGATGCCTTCCCCGCCCCCACGAGTCCCGCCAGGGTCATCGGCAGGCTCAACCAGGGGAAGACCAGCAGCACCAAGCCCAGCACCAGACCCACCGCCGCCCCCTGCTGCATCGCGCTCCAGACGCTGCGAACGACCAGGCTGGCCTGGTCACGCCGGCTGATCTCACCCCGGCGCACCATCGCTTCGCACCGCAGGGCCGTCAGCAGGGCCTGGTAAACGCCGTAGACCACCATGGCGCCGAGGGTGGACTCGCCCACGAACTTGCCGCCACCCTGGCCCGTGAGGCCGAGATCGAGGGAGGCCACTCCAGCCAGCGGAGCCACCTCCACGCCAGCCCGGGGAATCCGGAAAGGGTCGCGTTCGCGGGTCATGGAGCGGCGTCAGCCAGACACCTTGATCTTCGCGTGGAAGCATGCCGGCGCCAAGCGCAGGGGGTGGTGGGGATCCCCCCACCCCTTTGAAGTTGCCGTGAACAACTCAGCGGATCACCAGCACGGGCACACCGGCCTGCACCAGAACCCCCTGGGTCTGACTGCCCAGGAGCATGCGCTGGAAGCCCCGGCGCCCATGGGAGGCCATCACGATCAGGTCGCAGCCGAGCCGGTCGGCCGCGGCCAAGATCGCCCGATGGGGCCGTTCGCCGCTGATTCGCTCCGCCGTGGCCCCCACCCCCGCCGCCGCCGCGATCGCCATGGCCTCGTTCACCACCCGCTCGCTCTCCTGGCGGGCGGCGCTGGCCAGGGTGGCCAGGGTGGCCGCATCGAGCCGTTCCCCCATGCCAGGCACCGGCATGCGGGGCTGCTGTTCCACCGTGAGCACGGAGATCCTGGCCCCGAGGGCCGCCGCCAGCCCCACCGCTTCCCGCACCGCCCGCAGGGAGCGCTCGGATCCATCAGTGGGAACCAGCAGATGGCGGTAGGGCATGGATCACCACTGCGCTGCCCCCCTGTCTAGACCCGCTTCCGGGGCACGGCACCCCAGCCGCGTCAGCTGAATCCGTGGGGCGCCCCGCGGGCTAGTGCCCGGACACGGGCACGGCGGGCCCCCGCCAGAATCGCGCCATGACAGCTCTCCCTCTCCAGCACGCCGCAGACCTGGCCATTCCCGCCGCCTGGGCGGACCAGTGGTATCCCGTGGCTTTCCTGAGGGACCTGGATCGCTCCCGGCCCACGGCCTTCACCCTGCTAGGGAACGATCTGGTGCTCTGGTGGGACCGTGCCGCCAATAGCTGGCAGGCCTTCGAGGATGTCTGCCCCCACCGGCTGGTGCCCCTTTCCGAGGGGCGCATCAACGCCGCTGGGCATCTCGAGTGCCCTTACCACGGCTGGAGTTTCGATGGCAGCGGCCGTTGCGCCAGTCTGCCCCAGGCGCTGGAGGGCGCCACCCCCAGTCCCCGCCGCTCCAGCTGCGGCCGCCATGCCACTGCCGAGGGGCAGGGGTTGCTGTTTGTGTTCGCGGGAGATCCGGAGCTGGCCGGAGCGGTTCCCCTCCCCCTGGTGCCGGCCCTGGAGGAGAAAGAGGGGACCTGGCTGGTGCAGGACACCTTCCGGGATCTGCCGATGGATGCCCTCACCCTGCTGGAGAACGTGATCGATGTGAGCCACGTGCCCTTCACCCACCACCGCACGGTGGGGCGGCGGGAGAACGCGGCTCCGGTTCAGGCCCGCCGCACCAGCTTCGGGCCGGAAGGCTTCACCATGGAATGGCCGGAGGGTCCGCGGCGGGGCAAGCTGGGTTCCCAATACACCACCTTCCGCGCACCCGGGCTTCTCTGGCACGACCTCACCGCCAAGGGTTTCGCCCGCATCCTCACGGTGGTCTACGCGGTGCCGATCCGGCGGGGTGAATGCCGGCTGATCGCCCGCTTTCCCTTCCGGTTTGAATCCAAACTTCCGGCTCTGCTGCTGCGGCTGCGGCCCCTCTGGCTGCAGCATCTAGGCAACCATCGGGTGCTGGAGGACGACCAGGTCTTTCTGCACTGGCAGGAGCGAGTGCTGGAGCAGCGAGGCGGCAGCGCCGCCTCGCCGCGGGCTTTCTTCCTGGCCACCGCTGCCGATGGCTATGTGAGCGCTCTCCATGAGTGGGTGAACCGGCATGGTGGCGAACCCTTCCCGGGCCAGCCCCTGCCACCGCGGCTGGACCGCCGGGCCCTGATGGACCGGCTCAAGAGTCATACCGACCACTGCCGGGCCTGCTCCGGAGCCCTCACCGCGATCGGGCGCTGGCGGCCCTTGGTGGCTGCCCTTCCCTGGGGCGGGCTGCTGCTGATCGCCCTGGTGCCCTCGCCGTGGGGGGTGGCGGCAGGGGTGACGCTGGCCGCCCTCGCCCTGCTGCTGGGTCAACGGCTGAATGGCTGGGATCGGGACCTGCGGGAAGGCGAAGGCCATCCCCCCCGCAACCGCGACTGAGCACGGCGGGGCCCTGGCTGATCACTTCGTTCCCTTCCAGCCCGCCAGATGGGAAGCGGCTTGGGAGCGCACCAAGGTGCGGGCCGCCGGCAGGGCCGGATCCAAGCGGGAGGAGCTGAAGGGAGGCAGGGAACGGCTGCGCAACCAGGCCCCCCAGCGGAATTCATGGAAGGGAATCAGGGGAGCGGGCTCAATCAGGCCCTCCTTCTTCAGCTTCCAGACCAGGCTGCGGTAGGGATCATCCTGAAGACCCACCAGGCGGGAAGGCAGAGCCTGAGGTTCGAGAGGACCCTGGCCCCGCCCGTCATACAGGTACAACCAGCCGCGCTGTCGCAGGGCCTCCAGCACCACGTCGCGGTGCTCACTGGCCACCTCCAGCACCACATAACCGAAGGCGACAGCTTGAGGATCCATTTCCACCAGTGCCCGTAACCGGTGGTGCCGGTCGACCATCCAGAGCTCGCCGGCGGCATTGCGCACCAGGGGCACGGGCTTGCCGCCCAGATATTGCCGTCGCTCCCGGCTGGATTCCTGGGAGAAATCGACCTGGCGGCTCCGCACCTCCGCCAGACCGACGCACATCTGGGTGGGCTGCAGGGCGGCGACGCCCACCTCGAGCAGGCTGTCCTGGCTGTGGGGTGGGGGAAGGGACTGGTAGGGGGGAAGGCGCAGACTCATGGTTCGCCCAACGTTGCGGCCATCCTTACCCTTGACGAGGTGCATCGGGGCCAATGTTGCAGCCGAGGGGCTCCAGGGCTGAGGGGATAGATACTCCGCCCGAGGGGCGCGGAATAGGGTCGTGATCAGGCGCTGCAGACCATGACGATCCCATCCGCTCCTTTCTTGATCGAGGGCGGCGTCGCGCCGCTGGAGGGGCCCCATGGTCCGATTGGGGTGCTGGTCTGCGGCCACGGCAGCCGCAACCGACTGGCGGCGGAAGAATTCGCCTCCCTGGCCCGCCAGCTGCAGCACAACATGGGCCGTGTGCCCGTGGAATACGGCTATCTGGAGTTTGCCCGGCCGATCCTGCGCGATGGCCTCGATGCGCTGCGCCAGCGTGGGGTGAGCCATGTGCTGGCCATACCGGCGATGCTATTTGCCGCGGGGCATGCCAAGAACGACATTCCCTCCGTGCTGAACACCTACGCCGCTGAAACGGGTCTGCGCATCGACTACGGCCGCGAGCTCGGGGTCGACCGGCGCATGATCCAGGCCGCAGGGGCCCGCATTCGCGCCTGCCTGGATCAGGCGGAGGAACAGGACCGGGCGGCCGGCCGGGAGCCCGTGCCCGTCGACCGGACCCTGCTGGTGGTGGTGGGCCGGGGGTCCTCCGATCCGGACGCCAACAGCAATGTGGCCAAGGTGACGCGGTTGCTGGTGGAGGGCTTCGGCTTCGCCTGGGGTGAAACCGTCTACTCCGGTGTCACCTTTCCCCTGGTCGAACCAGGCTTACGCCACGTGGTGAAACTGGGCTATCGCCGCATCGTGGTGTTCCCCTATTTCCTCTTCTCCGGCGTGCTGGTCAGCCGGATCGTGCAGCACAGCCAGCGGGTGGCCGTCGACCATCCCGAGCTGCAGATCCTGCAGGCCTCCTATCTGGGGGACCATCCTGAGGTGCTGGCCACCTTCCGGGAGCGGGTGGAGGACGTGCTGCGGGGTGATACGGACATGAACTGCTCGCTGTGCAAGTACCGCGCCCAGGTGCTGGGGTTTGAAACCGAGGTGGGAGCTCCCCAGCACAGCCACCACCATCATGTGGAGGGCTTGGTGGAGAGCTGCACCCTCTGCGAGAGGGAATGCACCGGAGCCTGCCAGGAGGATGGTGTGCCCCTGCCTGCGGGGGAGGACTCCGGGGCCCATGAGCACGAATCGGGCCACGGCCATCACCACCACGGTCCGGATCATCACCACCACACCCCCTACCCCCACGCCGACCATCCCCTGGGCCCCCGCACCCTGCGCCAACCGCCGACCTCGGGCTGAGCGCTCCAAAACCACTCCCCAATCCGAGAGGATCCTGAGGGTTTCGCCATATTCAGCTGTCTCGTCCAGGGCGAATCCCATCGGACCTGCCCAGATCAGCCCTGCTGATCAATGGAGGATTTCCCCATTCGGAGCCCGTTTTCCCCCGTTTTCAGGGGGTTTTTCCCCAGTCTTGCTCGTCAGGATCCGCGCTCGGCTGGGTGCTGTGGAAAACAACGGTTTGCTCAACCCGCCCTTGACAACACACTCCCGCCTCCCCAATCCAGCAAGCTCCCTGCTCTGCCCCTGCCGGACGGCAGCGGCCGCAGGCGATCTCATCGGGATCCGTGGTGATTTCAGGCTGCACCTCCCGCTTTGACGCCATGCCACTCCCTGTGGCGTACTGGCAACGACCGAGGACCCACGCACCCCACGATGACGATTGAGAGCCACCTGCCCCGCCGCTCCATCCGTTCCGCCGGCGGGACCCTGCACCAGGAGGCCTCGAACATCAGCCTGGAGGCGGAGGTGCCGGAGGTGCTCTTTGAAGGGATGCGCAGCTTCATCCACAGCAACCCCGATTGGGACCAGTACAGCGTGATCACCTCGGCCCTGGCTGGTTTTCTGTTCCAGAACGGCTGCCAAAATGCCTTCGTGACCCAGCATTACCTCGATGGCCTGTTTCTGAGGCCATAAACCTGTTTCTGAGGCCAAAAAAAAGCGGAGGTGCCAACCTCCGCCTTGTGTTTTCTCCCTTGCCCGACCCTTGGAAGGTCGCTCAGTGATTGTGCGGATCTTCGGGCGATCAAACTGTGAGAACCGACACCGACCGAGCGATCCGGTGGGCGACTCCTGATCCAAGAGGCGCAGCGTGGAAGGCGCCCTGCCGCAGGATCTCCCTTCAGCTTTCGTCTCGCCGCATCCGCCCTACCGCCGCCTCGCAGGCCCGCCATGTGAGCGCCATGGAGGTGAGCGTGGGACTTTGCCAACCGGCGCTGGGCCAGCTGGCCCCATCGGTGACCAGCACATTGCTGGCCTGCCAGCAACGGTTCCAGGGATCGAGCACCCCCTCCTCGGGCGTGCGCGACAGTCTTGCTCCGCCCAGTTCATGGATGTAGTAGCCCGGTGGCGCGGCGCCGGGGGATAGCGCCGCTCCCCGCCGGATCAAGGGCTCCAGCAGGGGAAGTAGGAAGAGGTCTTCCAGGGGGCGAATCGTGCCGCCGGCCGCCGCCACCACCGCCTCCATGCGGGCCTGCATGTGGCTCACCATGGCGCGCTCGTTAGCCCCCCAGCGGCAGGTGATGTGGGGGATGGGCAGTCCCCAGCAATCCAGCCTGCCGCGATCGAGACACACCCGGTTGTCGGGGTTGCTGAGCACCTCGCCATGGCCGATCAGGAAACCCACCGCCTCACCGGGGCGACGCTGCAGGGGCGTGGGGGGATCGAAGCGGGAGATGGCCGTCCAGATGCCATAACCCCGGCGGAAGCCCAGCCCCTCCTGGGGGGTGAGGTTTACGGTATTGGGAATGAAGCAGCTGCCAGCCCCGGAGAGTTCGGTGGGGCCCGAGGGTGGAGCCACATCGGGCAGGGAGAAGAAGCGGCCGCTGGAGATGTGGTCCATCAGGTGCCGGCCGAGGCTTCCGGAGGGATCAGCGAAGCTGTCCTCGCCCTGCTCCTGGCTGGAATGGAGCAGGATCCGCACCGTTTCGATCGTGGAGGCGCAGAGCACCACCAGGGGCGCGCGCACCAGGTCCCGCCGGCCACTCACCCCATCCACCACCACCACCCCTTCCGCCCGGCGCTGGCCCGGCGCCAGCACCAGATGGCTCACCACCGCCTGGCTGCGCAACTGAACGCGGCCGGTGGCCATAGCCCGCGCCAAGGTATTCCCAGGCGAACTGGAGGGGGGCCAGGGGGCCGCATCAGTGGGACGGTGAAGAGCGAAACCGCGGGAATGGATCAGGGGGAGCCCCAGCTCGCGGCCGATCGAGCGACGCAGGTGTTCTTCAGCTGGCGTAAAGGGCAGGGGGTCGCGGTAGTGGCCATCGGGCAACTGGGGCAAACCATCGGCTTGGCCGTGGACCCCGAGCAGTCGTTCCAGGCGGGTGTAGTAAGGGTCGAGGTCGGCCGTGCCGATCGGCCAGGCCGGCCCATGGCCATCCCGGGCGCCGGCCTGGAACTCCGCTTCGGAGAGGCGCAAGGTGATGCCTCCCCAGGTGAGGCTGCGGCCGCCCACTTGGCGCCCTCGGGTCCAGAGAAAGGGCGCATCGGCCGGGGTGCTCCAGGGATTGCTGCGCTCATCCACGAACAGGTCGGGATTGTGCTTCCAGAACCCCGGATGCTGGGCCTGGCGCCGCTGGCGGCCGCTGCTGAGGTTCGCCAGGCGCTGCAGGGTGTTGCGGGGTTCGCTGCCCAAGGCCCGTGCCGCGGTGAGCTCCGGGCCTGCCTCCAGCACAAGCACCTTCAGACCAGCCTCTGCCAGCACCATGGCCGCCACCCCGCCGGTGGCCCCGGAGCCAACCACCACGGCATCGGGGCCGGAGCCTCCCATCTCCGAGTTGTTCTGGCGCCAATCAGACACCTGGCCGCCGGCCTCCATGGTTCAGCGACCCCGCCGGACGTAGCCGAGCAGCTGGCCCGGCCAGTGGAGCGGCCCATCGTGGGTCCGCAGCTGCAGACTGAGCATCGAGGCGGCCAGGGGCCAGCCACCGCGACGCACGGCTCCGATCAGATGGAGCGGCACGGAAACGGCCAGCAGGAGCCAGGCCGTGAGATGGAGGGCATAGGGCAGAGGGGTGGTGGCATGGTTCACCAGGAATTCGCTTTCCATTTGCAGGCCACTGCCCACCGCCAGAAGCAGAGCCAGCAGGGGCAGGCTGTTGGCAAAGCGCCGCAGCCGACCGGCCCCGAGGGTGAGGGCGTAGGGCACGAACAGCAGCAGAACCAGGGCCAGCAGCAGACCAACGCGACCATGCCATTCGATCCACTCGCCATCGAGCGTGAAGGGAAGGCGCCCCCAGCGACCATCGAAGCTTCCCAGCAGGAGCAGGCCGGTGATCCAGCCGATGGCCACCAGCACAGCCGAGGCCCCATGCAACACCCGAAGCAGGGATGGTTGGTAGGGAGCGGCCATCGGCAAGCGCTGCAAGCTGGGGTTCATCACCGGCATCCTCGTTACTCTCGCCGCCATCGATCACGTTCCACCAGGGGCGGGTGCTGCGGAGCCACGACGTCCAGGAAACCGGGGAGGCGAGCAAGTCTCTGGCGCGACGCCAATTCCAAAAAAAACCGGCCTTGTCGGCCGGAAAGCTAAAGCGAATGATCAGCAAAGAGCTGGGTCGTAAGCAAGGAATGGTTTCCAGAAAGTGGTGGCGGGGGCGAGATTTGAACTCGCGACCTTCGGGTTATGAGCCCGACGAGCTACCAGGCTGCTCTACCCCGCGACAGGGAGGAATCCAATCGGGGAGTGGTGGATCACTCCTGAAAGGTGTCGGTTGAAACCAACAGATGCATCCTACCAGCCCACCCTCCCCCCAATGGCGGCAGCGTTTAGTCGAAACGGAGCTCGCCGCGCACCTCCAGCTGGAGCTGCGGGCCGAGCTGGAGGAAGTTCTGTCCCAGCTCCTCCAGGGTGGCGGGCGTCAACCACCCCAGTTGCTCAAGCACGTGCAGGGCCACGGCGTGCTTGGCCCGGGACGCGCCATCTTCCACCTTGATCCCCACTCCCATCCCCTCGCCAACGCGGCTGAGACACTGAATGCCCTCGGCTCCTCCCTTGCTCACCACCTGGCCATGGGCCAGACGCATCAGGGCCGTATCGAACCGGCCCTCCCCGGCCACCAGTTCTGGATGGGCGAGCATCGACCGGCTCAGCCGTTCGAGATCCGGATGTTCGCCGGCCCCGAGGTGGGCGAAGAGCAAGGCCATCTGGGCGAGTTGCAGCTGCAGGGTGGGGGCTCCGCAGTCGTCGCGGGCCACCACCAGCTCAGCCGCCGGAATGCCGAGGAGTTCGGCCACCCGCTTCACCACCTCCACCTGAAGGGGATGATCGGTCTGGAGGTAACTCTCCAGGGGCCAGTGCATCTGGCGGCAAGTCGCCAGGAAGGCGGCATGCTTGCCCGAGCAGTTGTGCTCCAGGGCACTGGTGGCCCCGTGAGGAACCGGACACTGCAGCCGACCCACATCCAGATCGGCCCCCCAGAGCAGTCGGAAGGCCTCTCGGGCATGGGCGGCGGTGCCGGCATGGGAAGCGCAGGCGATCGCCAGCCCCCGCTCCCCGCAAGCGGTGCGATCGGCGGCTCCACTGGCCACGAAGGTGGTGGCCTGGAAGGGCTTGAGGGCCGAGCGGATGAAGCTGAGCTGTTGGGGATCCCCAGCCCTCATCAGCACCCGGCCCCGTTGATCGCAGACCACCGCATGGACCCGATGATGGGATTCGGGGATGCCGTTGCGGAGCAGCCGCACTTCCAGGGAGGGCACACCAGGCCGGGGAGATCCCGAAAAGCCGGAGGACAGGGTCATGGCGATGGGGATGAGTCCTCAGAGGGGGTCAAGAAGCTCAGAGAGCCTGGCAGAGTCCCGCTCCCGCCAGGAGCAGGACTGCGGCCGAGGCGGCACCGACGCGCAGGCGTTGCATCACCGGATCAACCTGGAAGCGAGCCACCAGCAGATCCTGCTGGCGCCAGGCGATTGGTTTCTCCCACACCTGACCGTCGTACCAGCCTGATTCCTCGTATTCCACGGTTTCAGCAACGAGGCGCTTTCTCACGTAGGCCCAGCCCAGCCACTGGCGAGAGAGCAATAGAAGCGGCAGCAATCCGGCGGCGGTGGCGGCCGCTATGGCAAGCCGCAGCGGCTCGTGGCGGAGCGTGAAGCTACCGCCTGCCACCACCAGAGCCACAGGCAGCACCAACAACCAGCTCAGTGCAAGTGAGCGGATCAGGGGCAAGGAACCGCCAGCGGGCCAGGCGAAGAACCAGGAGCGCAGCATCTGGCCGTATTCCTCGAGGGGCCGTTGCTCGGGGGGAACGGGACAGGGGGTGTCCTGAACGGGAAGGCGGAAACCGGGGTCGGCCATGGGCGGAGATCAGCCTCCCGGCGACTGGGGCTGGGGAGCCAATGGACTGACGTAGCGCTCCTGGTCGCCATGGCCCCAGAAGGATTCGAGGTCGTAGTAAGCGCGCTCCTGAGGTGTCAGCACATGCACGATCAGCTCGCCGTAATCGAGCACCACCCAACGCCCCTCGGTCTGGCCCTCCCGGCGCAGCGGAAGCCGGCCGGCCTCCTGCTCAAGGGTGTCCTCCACCGAGCGGGCGATGGCCCGGACCTGCACATCGGTGAGGCCGTTGCAGATCACGAACCAGTCGGCCAAGGAGGAGATCTCTTCCACCCGGATCAGGCGGATGTCCACGGCCTTGCGGTCATCACAAGCTTCAGCGGCGAGACGGGCCAGGGTATGGCTGTTGCTGTCACTGGCCTGGAGGGCTGGGGTGATGGCCGGCGCCCTGGCCGGCGAGGGGGCAGGTTCAGCCATAGACGTTCTCGCTGGTGACGGACTGGCGTGATCCCTGCTGCTCGGCCATCTCGGCGCGGGCCTTGCCGGCACTCTTGCGCAGGGCCTCGAGGCGATCTTCGTAGAAGGAGCGCCGCTTCTTCTTGCGGGTCTGCTCGACAAGTTCCTTGAGGGCCCCACCGAGGCTCTTGTAGGCATTGGGCAGGCTGTAGCCGAAACGACAGGCCAGGTCGATGGCCCGCTCATCGGCCATCACCGCATCCTGAAGACGTTTCTCGGAGTTGTTCTTCAGATAAAGCCGGTATCCGGCGAAGCCGGAAAGGCCTAAGGCCATGAACAGGAGCATGGCGTCCTGCACCCACAGCTCACCGATCGCCCCTCCGAGGCCGATCGCCAGGGCCGCCATCTCCCAGCCGTCCCGTGGAACGGCGTCGTTCTGGATCCGCCCCACCTCATGCCAGAACAGCAGGTTGCGGTGGTCGAGGGCCAGGGCATCCCACTTCTCCAAGTCGACCTGGATCTCCACCTCATCCCGGCCGATCTCCTCGATCGTGATCAGGGGGGGATCCACGGAGGCGGAGGCTTCCACGAACACCCAGCTCTGCATCTCCGGGGGCAACAGCCCCTTCAGGCGCTGGAGTTCGCTCATCGGCGGCAATGGCTGCAATCGCCTCAGATTAGCGATCGTTGCGGGGAGTCATGGATCAGGCGCTGGTGGGATGCCCGACCCGGGGGGCGCCCATGAGAGGCTGGGAACGTTTGGCCAGATCACACCCATGCCCCGCCGCACGGATCTCAGGCGCATCCTGCTGCTGGGTTCGGGGCCGATCGTGATCGGCCAGGCCTGCGAATTCGATTATTCCGGCACCCAGGCCTGCAAGGCGCTGCGGGCCGAGGGGTATGAGGTGGTGCTGGTGAACAGCAATCCGGCCTCGATCATGACGGATCCGGATCTGGCCGACCGTACCTACATCGAGCCCCTCACCCCCGAGGTGGTGGCGCGGGTGATCGAGATCGAGCGGCCCGATGCCCTGCTGCCCACCATGGGAGGGCAGACGGCCCTCAACCTGGCGGTGGCCCTGGCCGAGAACGGCACTCTGGAGCGCTTCGGGGTGGAACTGATCGGGGCCAACCTCGAAGCGATCCGCAAGGCGGAGGATCGCCTGCTTTTTAAGGAGGCCATGGCCCGCATCGGCGTGGCGGTGTGCCCCTCCGGTATTGCCAACAACCTCGAGGAAGCCGAGCAGGTGGGCGAGGTGATCGGCACCTACCCCCGCATCATTCGACCCGCTTTCACCCTGGGGGGCAGCGGTGGTGGCATCGCCTACAACCCTGAGGAATTCCGGGCGATCTGCATGAGCGGCCTGGAGGCCAGTCCGGTCAGCCAGATCCTGGTGGAACAGTCGCTGTTGGGCTGGAAGGAGTTTGAGCTTGAGGTGATGCGCGACACCGCCGACAACGTGGTGATCGTGTGCAGCATTGAAAACCTCGATCCGATGGGGGTGCACACGGGCGATTCGATCACCGTGGCCCCGGCCCAGACCCTCACCGACCGCGAATACCAGCGGCTGCGCGATCAATCGATCGCAATCATCCGCGAGATCGGCGTGGATACCGGCGGCTCCAACATCCAGTTCGCCATCAATCCCGTCAATGGGGATGTGGTGGTGATCGAGATGAACCCCCGCGTCTCGCGCTCCTCCGCCCTTGCCTCCAAGGCCACTGGGTTTCCGATTGCCAAGATCGCCGCCCGCCTGGCGGTGGGCTACAGCCTCGACGAAATCATCAACGACATCACCGGTGCCACGCCGGCCTGCTTCGAACCCACAATCGACTACGTGGTGACCAAGATTCCGCGCTTCGCGTTCGAGAAGTTCCGCGGCAGCCCGCCCGTGCTCACCACCTCGATGAAATCGGTGGGCGAGGCGATGGCGATCGGCCGCTGCTTCGAAGAATCGTTCCAGAAGGCGCTGCGGTCGCTCGAAACCGGTCTGGCGGGCTGGGGCTGCGATCGGCCGGATCCCGATCCGGAGCGGGCCGACCTCGAGCGCCAGGTGCGCACCCCTTCCCCCGATCGGATCCTGGCGGTGCGCACCGCCATGGTGCGGGGTTACGCCGATGCCGAGCTCCACAAGCTCAGCTCCATCGACCCCTGGTTTCTGGCCAAGCTTCGGGGCCTGATCGAGGCCGAGGTGCGGCTGCTCAGCGGGCGCCGCCTTGAGGATCTCGGGGCAGGGGAGCTGCTGGAGCTCAAGCAGCTGGGATTCTCCGATCGCCAGATCGGCTGGGCCACCGGCCGGGGAGAATTGGAGGTGCGCTCGCGGCGCCAGGGGCTGGGCATCAACGCCGTGTTCAAGATGGTCGACACCTGCGCGGCCGAATTCGCCTCCAGCACGCCTTACCACTACTCCACCTACGAACGGCCGCTGGAGCGACTCGGGGCCGATGGCCAGCTGGAGGTCCAGCCCCCCGCCGATGAAGTGTTGCCCGAAACCCGCCGCAAGGTGATGATCCTCGGCGGTGGCCCCAACCGGATCGGCCAGGGCATCGAATTCGATTACTGCTGCTGCCACGCCTCCTTTGCCCTGCGGGATGCGGGCTTCGCCACGGTGATGGTGAACAGCAACCCGGAAACGGTCTCCACCGATTACGACACCAGCGACCGTCTTTACTTCGAGCCGCTCACGCTCGAGGACGTGCTCAACGTGATCGAAGCCGAGCGGCCTGAAGGGGTGATCGTGCAGTTCGGTGGCCAGACGCCCCTCAAGTTGGCGATCCCCCTGCTGCGCTGGCTGGCCACCCCGGCGGGAGTGGCAACCGGTACCAAGTTGTGGGGCACCTCCCCTGAATCGATCGATCGGGCCGAGGACCGCGAGCAGTTCGAGGCGATCCTGCGGCACCTGGAGATCCGCCAACCCCGCAATGGCCTAGCCCGCAGCGAAGCCGAGGCCCGCAACGTGGCTGAGCGGATCGGCTATCCGGTGGTGGTGCGGCCCAGCTACGTGCTCGGCGGCCGCGCCATGGAGGTGGTGTACGACCAGGAGGAACTGAACCGTTACATGGTGGAGGCGGCGGCGGTGGAACCGGACCACCCCGTTCTGATCGATCAGTACCTGGAGAATGCCATCGAGGTGGATGTGGATGCCCTGGCCGATGGCAGCGGCGCCGTGCTGATCGGCGGGCTGATGGAGCACATCGAACCGGCCGGCATTCACTCCGGAGATTCGGCCTGTGCCCTGCCCTCGGTGTCCTTGAGCCCGGAGGTGCTGGCCACGATCAAGGGATGGAGCCGGGATCTGGCCCTGGCCCTTGAGGTGCGGGGCCTGATCAACCTGCAGTTCGCCATTCAGCGGGATGGGGCCGGTGAAGAGAAGGTGTTCATCATCGAGGCCAATCCCCGCGCTTCACGCACGGTGCCCTTTGTGGCGAAGGCCACCGGCGTGCCGTTGGCCAAGATCGCCAGCCAGCTGATGGCCGGCCGCA
>BJHE01000016.1:10929-19786 GCA_014191755.1 Cyanobium sp. | reverse complement strand
GCCCTGCACCGCGAACCGGAGCTGGAGGTGGTGGCCTTGCAGGACATCTACCGGCCCTGGGGGAGTTGAAGGGCGGTGAAAAGCTGGAGGGTGGACCTATGGGCGAACGATCTGCGGCATCTGGCCCACGACACAGATGAAGCCAGCGGGAAGCAGGCAGTGATTCCTTTCGATCACGATCGATGAGCACAGAAGCTCACGGCTTCAGCACCAGGCACAACCCTTATGACTAGTATGGTCATAGCCGATGCGAAGGAGGATCTTGGAAGCCTGGCCCATCCATGAGGCGAAAGCTCGTTTCTCCGAGCTGGTGAAGCGGGCCCAGCAGAGCCCCCAGCAGCTCACCTCCCACGGTCAACCTGTTGCCGTGGTGCTCTCGGCTGAGGCCTACCAGAGGCAGCAGCACACAGGTGAGTCCCTGCTGGAGTTTCTGCAGCGCTCCCCCCTCGCTGATGCCGATGATCTGGTGCTCGAGCGCGATCGGAGCAGCACCCGAGACGAGGAGATTTAGGACGTGGCTGCGGGCTGGTTGGTTGACACGAATGTGATCTCGGAGCTGCGCCGCCGCTCTCCCGATGCGAACGTGCAGACCTTCTTCGCCCAGCGGCCGGCAGCGGAGCTCTACCTCAGCGTGCTGACCCTGGGCGAGATCCGCAAAGGGGTGGAGGCGTTGGCTGATCCAGGCCGGCGCACCGTGTTGCGCCAGTGGCTGGAGCGGGAGCTGCCCGTGTTCTTCGCAGAACGGGTGCTGCCGATTGATGCCGGCGTAGCCCACCAATGGGGGCAGCTGCTAGCGGAGGCGGGTCGCTCGTTTCCTGCCATCGACAGCTTGCTGGCCGCCACGGCCCTGCACCACAACCTGGTGCTAGTGACCCGCAACCTCAAGGATGTGGCGGGTCTGCCGGTGGCGGTGCTGAATCCCTGGGAGGCGGAGCTGCCCGAGCGATGACGCCAACTACAACTATGGCCGCAGCTCCTGGCAGGGTGCCCCCGAAGCGGGCCAGGCAGGGAAGATGGGGCGATCGGCCGCGCGGCAGCTTCGGTTTGTGTTGTCTGCCCTGAGGGACTCTTGCTTCCGCCCCCTAGCTTCGCGGCAGCCTGTTGGCTTCAGCCCCTGGCGCCGCGCGCTCCTAGGCTGCCGTTCACCGATGGTTTCTCCGCAATGACGGCAACTCTTCATGCCCCGATCGCGCCAGGAACGGACATCAGCGCCGCCTTCCGCACCGCCTACGAGAACCGTTACACCTGGGAGCCTGGCTTCGGCGGTTATCAGGGAACCTGCGTGTGGGAGCAGGGGGAGCGCCGGGTGGAGGGCCGCTTCCGGGTCGGCGCCGACCTGAAGGCCAGTGTGGAGGGAATCGAGGATGAGGCGGTGCACAAGGCCGTGGCCTCCCAGCTGTGGGAGGTGGCGATCCACCGGGTGCGGCGGCCCTTTGACCAGACCCATGCAGGCAACACCTTCACCGCCGGGGACACCGATGCGGTGGGAACCGAGGTGATCGTGGGCGGCAAGGGTCAGGGAGACCGCTACCGCATCAAGGACGACGTGGTGACGATGGTGCATCGCCACATCCACGGTTCGGTGGTCACGATCTTCACCACCGAGGTACTGGACACGGGCGCCGGCTACCTCAGCCACACCTACACCAGCCAATACAGCGATCCGGCCAGCGGCTCACTCCGGGGTGGCCGCAGCAGCTTCACCGACACCTTCATCCCCCTGCCAGGAGGTGGGCCGTGGGTGCTGGCTGAGCGGGTGGTTGTGAGCGAGCCCGATGGCGCAGTTGCGGAGGAGGGCTCGATTGAGGAGCGCCAGAGCTTCCGCTTCGAGGATCTGGCACCCCTCAGCTGATCGTCGTTGAACGTTCAACCTGTCCGATCCCTCCGCCGCTGGTGAGCGGAGGGATGGCTCCGCTCATGGGGTTGTAGCGGGCGCGCATTCAGCGATGGCACAACCTCACTCGCCGTCCGGCAGGGGGCTAATCGTCTGCAGACGGTCGTTCAGCTGCATCGCCATCGATTGACGGCCAACCGCCAGAACCTTCAGGGTGTCTTCATGCATGCGCAGCTGGGCGTCGGCTACCTGCATGCCCCGTACGAGTTCCTTGATCTCATCCGGTAGGGAATTGAGGTCGTAGCGCTTGCCCTCGAAGGTGAGCACGGGAGGTTGTTGGTCGGGGGTTTGCACGGTGGATCAGGAAAAGACTGGGCAACCTTAGGCAAGGCTGGAACCGCCAACCGCGCACCTCAACACGGGTCAGCCCTCGATCCGGATCAGCTGGCGCTGGCAGAGGTCGCGGTAGCGGCCGCCGCGGGCCATCAGGCTGTCGTGGTTCCCTTCCTCCACGATACGGCCAGACTCAAGCACCAGGATCCGGTCCGCCTCCTGCACCGTAGAGAGCCGATGGGCGATCACCAGCACGGTGCGGCCGGCCATCGCTTGATCCAGGCCCCGCTGCACGGCCTCTTCTGCCTCGGCATCGAGGGCACTGGTGGCCTCATCCAGCAGCAGCACGGCCGGATTGCCGAGCACCGCTCGGGCGATGGCCAGTCGCTGGAGCTGGCCGCCGGAGAGGTTGCTGCCCCCCTCCTCCAACCGCGCTCCGTAGCCGCCGGGCAGGGCTTCGATGAAGCCATCGGCATTGGCCAGGCGGGCCGCCTCCCGCACCTGATCGCTGCTGGCCGGTCGGCCGAAGGCGATCGCCTCGGCCACCGTGCCGGAGAACACCCGACTCTGCTGGGGCACAAGAGCCACGGCGCGGCGCAGCTCGCGAGCCTGCAGATCGGCGAGATCCTGGCCATCGAGCAACACCCGGCCCCGCTGGGCCGTGTTGAAGCGCAGCAGCAGCGAAAACAGGGTGCTCTTGCCGGCACCCGAGGGGCCCACCAGGGCCACCACCTGGCCGGGGGCGATGCGCAGGGAGAGGTTGTGGAGAACGGGTTTCTCGGGGTTGTAGGCGAAGCTCACCCCCTCCAGCACCAGCTCTCCCTGCACCTGGCCGAGGGGCCGGGCGCCGGTCCGGTCCGGTGGTTCCACCGGTTCGGCCTCGATCGCCCGCAGGCGCCGCAGCGAAGCCTGGCCCTGCTGGAACTCGTTGTAGTTGGTGGTGAGGTGGGCGATCGGATCGATCAGCATCAGCAGGGCTGCCACGTAGCTGCTGAAGCCGGCGCTGCTGAGGCCACCGCTCTGGATGCGGGCAGCACCGATCAGCAGCACCGAAAGAATGCCGGCGGCCTCGATGAAGCCCACCACCGGGTGCTGCAGGGCCAGGAGCCGCAGGGTCCGGTAGCGGGCGCGGCGGTGCAGGTCCACCTCGGTGTCGAAGCGCTGCTGCAGCCAGGGTTCGGCGGCAAAGGCCCGCACCAGCGGCAGCCCGCCGATCGCCTCTCCGAGTAGGGAGGCCAACTCGCTCACCTGCTTCTGGCTGCGCTCGGCTGCGCCCATCACCCGGGCGCCGAACAGGCTCACCAGCACCGCCACCACCGGGGCCAGCAGCAGGGTGGCCAGGGCGAGGGGCCAGTCGAGCCAGAGCATGTAGCCCAGCACCGCCACCAGTTGCAGGGCGCTGGGGATGCTGTCCTGGAGGGTCTTGTAGATCACCTCCCCAACCCGGTCGGCATCCTCGGTGAGGCGGTAGGTGAGGTCGCCGGCCGAGAGCTTCTCAAGGGCGCCGAACTCGAGGCGCTGCAGGCGGGCGAAGAGCTGACGGCGCAGGTCCTGACTCACCGCCAGGGCGGGCCCGGCCAGCAGCGTGTCCTGGCCGAACTGGGCGGCCTTCTGCACCATGAACACCGCCAAGGCCAGGCCGATGCTGCGCAGCACCGTCTGGAAATCACCGGCTCCGATCGCCGGTATCAACTTGCCGGCCAGGGAGGCCAGCAGGGGCCAGCAGGCCACGAACACAAGCATGCAGAGCCCCCCGGCCACAAGGCGGGGCCGATGGGGCTTGAGCAGCGGCCACAGCCGGCGAAAGCCGGCCGGCGAAGGGGCAAGCATTGGCGCAGCCTAGTCCTGGGGTGCAGAGTGCCCCCGGCAGGACAGCCCTGGGGGACGGAGGCCGGTGGGCCAGTCCCCGGGGTTGGGGTTGCTGTGCCAACTTCATGCCAGCCAGCGATGAAGGCCGTGAAACTCGATCAATACCTCAAGTGGCATGGTCTGGCCGCCACCGGCGGTGAGGCCAAGCAGCGGATCCAGCGGGGTGATGTGAAGGTGAATGGGGCCATCGAAATCCGGCGGGGGCGCCATCTCGCCCCTGGCGATGCGGTGGAGATCGATGGCAGGGAAAGGATTGTGATGCCTCCTGCTGCGGAGGCCGCTGGGCTGGAGGCACCGGATCGCCTGCCCCCGTCTGGGCGCTGATCGGAAGCGCCCGCGGCTAGGGGAGCGCAGGGCTGGTGGTGCGGACGAGGTTTTAACCTTTGGCGATTGTTGTTTGTGGGGAGCCGCCGGTGCGCAGGACCGTCATCGCCGGGAACTGGAAGATGCACATGACCTGCGCCGAGACGCGGGAGTTCGCTGCGGTCTTCCGTCCCCTGATCGCCGATCTGCCCAGCAATCGCCAGGTGGTGCTGGCGCCCCCCTTCACATCGATTCCCACCCTCTGCCGCCACCTGGAGGGGGCCGGCGTTGCGATTGCTGGTCAGAACGTGCACTGGGAGGAGAGCGGCGCCTACACCGGCATGATCTCGGGGCCAATGCTGATCGAGCACGGCGTGACCCACGCCATCGTTGGTCACAGCGAGCCGCGCAAGTACTACAGCGAAACCGACGAGCAGATCAACCTGCGCGCCCGCTCCGCCCAGGACCATGGCCTGATCCCGATCCTTTGTGTTGGCGAGAGCCTCGACCAGCGGGAGGCCCGCGAAACCGAGCGGGTGATCCACCGCCAGGTGGAGCAGGGTCTTGAGGGCATCGACCCCCTGCGGCTGATCGTGGCCTACGAGCCGATCTGGGCGATCGGCACCGGTAAGTCTTGCGCCGCCGAGGAGGCCAACCGCATCTGCAGCCTGATCCGTGGCTGGGTGGGCAGCCCCGATGTGGTAGTGCAGTACGGCGGTTCGGTGAACCCCGGCACGATCGATGAGCTGATGGCGCAGAACGACATCGACGGGGTGCTGGTGGGCGGTGCCTCCCTGGATCCGGTGAGCTTCGCCCGCATCGCCAACTATCAGGTGCCGGTGGCGGCCTGAGGGCAAAGGCGGTGGCCGGGTTGACTTGCAGATCCGCCAGCCTGCAAAGGGGCCGGTCCATGCCGGTTCCGGGGGGGGCCACCCTGGTGATGGGCATCCTCAACCTCACCCCCGATTCCTTCAGCGATGGGGGGCTTCTGCCGAACGCTCAGGCCGCCCTCCGGGCCGCCGGGCGGATGCTGGCCCAGGGGGCCGATCTGCTTGATCTTGGCGGCCAGAGCACCCGGCCGGGAGCTGAGGAGATCGGCTCCGAGCGGGAGATCGAGCGGGTGCTGCCGGTGCTGCAGGCGATCCGGGCGGCCCACCCCGAAGCGGTGCTGTCGGTGGATACGTTCCGGGCGCCGGTGGCGGCGGCAGCCCTGGCCGCCGGGGCCGACTGGATTAACGACGTGGGCGGCGGCCAGCGCGATCCCGAAATCCTGAAGCTGGTGGCCGAGGCGGGCTGCCCCTATGTGCTGATGCACAACCGCGGCGACAGCCGCAGCATGGATGGTCTGGCTGTTTATGGCGATGTGGTGGCTGAGGTGCGGCAAGAATTGCTGCAGGCCACCGAACGAGCCCTGGCCACGGGTGTGCGGGCGGAGCAGCTGATCTGGGATCCGGGATTGGGTTTCGCCAAGACCACCGCCCAAAACCTGACCTTGCTGCGCGGCCTGGCTGAGTTGCGAGCCGAGGGCTTTCCGCTGCTGGTGGGCCCATCGCGCAAGCGCTTCATCGGAGCAGTGCTCGAAGAGCCACGGCCCCGGGCCAGGCTTTGGGGCACCACGGCGGTCTGCGGCCAGGCGATCGCCGCCGGTGCCGCCATCCTGCGCGTTCACGATGTGGGCCCGGTGGTGCAAACGGCCCGGATGGTGGATGCGCTCTGCAGGCCCGAGCAGGCAGCAGCAGCCTGGGGATAAGCCGAGCGGAGGCGCAAACCTGGCCACGCCGATTGGAACCAAGACTTGGACTGACGGCTTCGAACTAAAGCCTGGACTGACGGCTGGGGATCAGAGATCAAGCGCAGGGCTAGGGGCTGGGGACTGAAGCGGGAGCCTGAATAAAATTATGTTGGTAAATGAGCATATTGTGCCTTGCGCTACCCTCTTTGCAGGTCAGTTGTGCCAAGCTTATGGTTTGCAACCAATCTGGTTGAACAGCCAATAAAAAATTTCAGCATCATGCTCACCCCCCCCTCTTGCCTCGCATACTTCGCTACACAGCACTCAGCCTATCTCCCCTGCTGATGGCTCCATCGGCAATGGCGGCCGGATTTACGGCCTTAAACGGTGACTATTATAACGACTATTTCTATGGCAACCCTAGCTTTTTCACACCACACACCAAAGCTTTTACGCGCCAGGATGCCTTCATCGCCTTCACCGATGGCGGCAGTTCAGGCCCCTATGTCAATTGGGGCTTCACAGGAACGCCCCTCAATGGAAAGTCGGATGATTTTTCAGTTCGTTGGACAGGCAGTCTCCAAGTCGACACGGCCGGAACGTATAGCTTTCAAACTGTCTCGGATGACGGAATTATTGTGTACCTAGACAACTCCGTTATTATATCAAACCCCACTGTACATGCCCCCCAGACTGACGAAGTATCGCTTTCGTTATCAGCGGGCTCGCACCCTTTTGAACTCCTCTATGGAGAAAGGGGCGGTGTAAGTGTGGCCCTATTGCAATGGAAAAAACCAGGCGGCAGCAGCTTCAGCACCATCTTGAGCCAGCCCGTAGTCCCGACCCCCGGTCCCCTGCCCCTACTAGGTCTAGCCGCAGCCTTCAAAACAAGCCGCAACGTGCGGCGCAGACTGCGGTCAAGATTGGGCTGAGGCATAACAATGGCGCCATCAGCGATGGCGCCAGGTGGGAGTCAACCGCTGCGTGCTAGCCTCTCAGCTTTTAACCCCCTCAATCCGATCCTCAATCTCCTGATAGATCTCCTGCAGCTGGGCGATGTTCTCAGCTGAAGTTTCCCAGTAGCCGCGGCCATTCACCTCCAGCAGGGTGCCCACGATGCGGCGGAAGCTGTGGGGGTTGAGCTCCATCAGGCGTTGGCGCATCTCGGGATCGTTGATGAAGGTGTCGTTGGCCTCCTCGTACACGAAGTTGTCAACGGCGCCGCTGGTGGCGCTCCAGCCCAGGGTGAAGTTGAGCCGCTTGGCCACTTCGCGCACCCCCTCGTAGCCAGAGTTGAGCATGCCCTCATACCACTTGGGATTGAGCAGCTTGGTGCGGGAATCGAGCCGGATCGTTTCGCTCAGCGAGCGCACCTGCGCGTTGGCGGTGGTGGTGTCAGCGATGTAGCTGGTGGGGGCCTTGCCGTCGTCCCGTAGGCCGGCGATCAGCTTGGTGGGGTCGGAGTCGAAGTAGTGGCTGACATCGGTGAGTGAGATCTCGGCCGAATCCAAATTCTGGAAGGTGACATCGGCGGTTTTCATCGCCGATTCAAACACTTCGCGGTTTTGATTCATCTCGCCGGGATTGTCGGCGTTGAAGGCGAAGGTTTTGCGGGAGAGGTACATTTCCTGCAGCTCCCCTTCCTCCTCCCAGGTGCTGTTTTCCACCGCCAGGTTCACATTGGAGGAATAGCTGCCGCTGGCGTTGCTGAACACGCGGGTGGCGGCATCCCGCAGGGAGATGCCCTGCTCCGCGGCCTGTTCCTGGCTGTGCTTGCGCACAAAATTCATCTCCAGGGGCTCCTCGGCCTCGGCGGCCATCTTCACCCCCTGGTCGATCAGGGCCATCTGGTTGATGAACAGATCACGGAACACCCCCGAGCAGTTCACCACCACATCGATGCGGGGCCGGCCCAGCTCTTCGAGCGAGATCAGCTCCAGCTTGTTCACCCGGCCGAGGGAATCGGGCACGGGTCGAACACCGATGAACCAGAGGATCTGAGCGAGGGATTCGCCGTAGGTCTTGATGTTGTCGGTGCCCCAGAGCACGCAGGCGATCGTTTCCGGCCAGGTGCCCTGCTCGGCCTTCTGGCGCTCGATCAGCCGATCCACCACCACTTTGGCGGCGGCGATGGCGGCCCGGGTGGGAATCGATTGGGGATCGAGGGCATGGATGTTCTTGCCGCTGGGCAGCACGCCGGGATTGCGGATCGGGTCACCGCCGGGACCCGGGAGCACATATTCACCATCGAGGGCCCGCAGCAGGCTCTCCATCTCCATATCGGCGCAGATCTGCTCAAGGCAGAAACGCAGGTAGGCGAAGGTTTTATCCAGTTCCGCCTGGTCGACTTCGCCAAACCCACCGCTGCGGCAGGCGGCCAGCCAGGGGGAGGGCAGCTGGAAGCCGAAACGCTCCAGCAGATTGAAAAACCAGCTGAAGTTGCGGCGCAGGGTCACGCGGCCATCGCTGCCGGTGACCTCCTTCACCATCGCCCCCACCGCGCTGCGGCAGGTTTCAGTGATCAGCTGGTTGAGCTCCACATCGGCAAGTACGCCAGCGTCGTTGCCCTTGTAAACATCGGCGATGGTGCGGCCGCGGCTCTCGGCCAATAGCCCGGGCAACGAACGCAGCCCCTCCTCCTCCCGCTCCAAGGCGGCGATATTCACCAGGGTGGCAATCGCCTCTTCGGCGGTGGGGGGCTTGCCGATCGTGTGCAGGCCGCAGGGCAGCAGCCGGCTCTCGATCTCCATCAGCTGGCGGTACACCGCCCCGACCACGCCATCGCG
>BJHE01000016.1:7973-10295 GCA_014191755.1 Cyanobium sp. | reverse complement strand
TCGGCCACGCTCATGCGGTGGGCAATCGCCAGCTCCGGCGCTCCCTGCAGGGCCTCCGGATCGGTGAGCACCGCCTCCATCAGCGCCTTGGGCGTGCTGGGCATATTGGCCACGCTGTACCCCTTGAGCTTCATCTCCTCAAGCACCCGGAAGATCGAGCCGAACACATCGAGGTAGGCGGCGGTGCCGACGTTGCCCTTGTCGGGGGGGAAGCTGAACACGGTGATCGCCAGCTTTTTCTCGGCGCGGGGCTTGATCCGCAGTGAGGCCCAGCGGATCGCCCGCTCGGCGATCGCATCCACCCGGTCCTGCAGGGTGTGGGCCTTGCCGGTGGCGTCGTCGCGCCCCGAAAGCACGATCGGCTCGATGGCGCCATCGAGCTCGGGGATGGCGATCTGAAGGGCCACCTGCACCGGGTGAAGGCCCAGGTCGCTCTGCTCCCACTCCTGGGTGGTCTGGAACACCAGCGGCAGAGCCACCATGTAGGGGCAGTTGAGGCGCTTCAGCGACTCGATCGCCTTGGGGTGGTCCTGGCGGGCCGGGCCGCCCACCAGGGCGAAGCCGGTGAGGCTCACGACCCCATCCACCAGGGGCACCTCGGGGTTGAGGGGGTCGTAGAAGAAGGCATTCACCGGCTTGGAGAAATCCAGGCCGCCGCAGAACACCGGAATCACGGTGGCGCCGCGGAATTCCAGCTCCTGGATCACCGCCACGTAGTGGGCCTCATCGCCGGTCACGATGTGGCTGCGCTGCAGCACCAAGCCGATCACCGGACCCTTGCGGGCCTTCTCGGAGAGATCACTGCGGCTGGTGCTCCAGTTGAGGTACTCCTTGAGGTCTTCGAACATCCCCGGCGCCAGGGGATGCCAGATGCCCAGATCGGGAAACACCACCGGGTCGGCCACCTGCAGCTCGGGACGGTCGCCATCGCTGCGTGGGAATACATATTTATCGGCCAGCATCAACAGGAAGTTGCGCAGGTTGTCCGGCGTTCCCCCCAACCAGTACTGGAAGCTGAGCATGAAGGAGCGCGCATCCTGCGCCTTCTCCACCGGCAGATACTTGAGCACCGCCGGCAGGGTGTTGAGCAGCTTGAGCATGGCGTCCTGGAACCCCGCCGAGGAGCCGCCCTTCTCCTTGCGCTTCTTCATGAACTGGGCGATGGCGCTCTTGCTCTGGCCGAGCTGGGCCATTGAGAAGGTGCCCAGCTTGTTGAGGCGCATCACCTCGGGCATCGAGGGAAACACCACCGCCGCCTTGAGTCGGTCGCGGTGGGGAGCCACGGCCTCCACCACCTTTTGGGCCAGGTCCTCGATGAAAATGAGCGAGGCGATGAACACATCGGCCGCCGCTACGTCGGCGCAGAAATCGGCGTAGTTCTGCGGGTCGCGCAGCTCCTCGATCAGATAGCCGCTCAGCTCGATCGCCAGGGCGCCGTTGTGGTCGTTGATCGCCTGGGCGGCGGTGGTCAGGGCGTTCTGGTACTGGGGCTCGAGCACCACGTACACAGCCTTCATCACGGCCCGTCCCTCGGCAGAGGTCCCACTAACAGGACTGACCCGGCGGTTGGCGGAGCGGACCTGCGTGAACATGCGAACCGTCGATTGAGCAATGTAAAGCAGCCTACGGAGCGACGCCTGCCTGTGCGACCGGGAATGCAAAGGCGTTACAGGAGCGCTGGCGGCGCTCTGGCCACCCTGATCCCGCTGGGCTGGGCCATGGGCAGCGCCGCCCCATAGGCTCGGCCATAGCAGCGGTGGCCGCCCCCACCAGCGGCCTGAACCCTCCCGACCGGCTGCGCTCCCTACCGATGACGAGCACCCCCTCACCCCTCTCCCCTGCCAGGGCCAGCGGCGCACCGCTGCCGGTGGTGGTGGCCGGCGCCCTGGGCCGGATGGGCGCCGAGGTAGTGAAGGCGGTGCACGATGCGGCTGATTGCACCCTGGTGGGCGCCATCGACACCACGCCCGGCAAAGAGGGCACCGATGTGGGCCTGGAGCTGGGCCTGGGCGAACTGGAGGTGGCGATCACCGCCGATTTCGAGGGCACCCTCTGCCAGGCCAGCCAGGCGGTGCGCAACGCCGGCCCCGGGGGGGGGGCGGTGTTGGTGGATTTCACCCACCCCAACGTTGTCTACGAGCACGCCCGCGGCGCCATTGCCTACGGGGTGCATCCGGTGATCGGCACAACCGGGCTTTCGCCGGAGCAACTGGCCGATCTGGCCGAATTTGCCGCCAAGGCCTCGGTGGGGGGAGCCGTGATCCCCAACTTCTCGGTGGGCATGGTGCTGCTGCAGCAGGCGGCGGCGGCGGCGGCCCGCTT
>BJHE01000016.1:0-7263 GCA_014191755.1 Cyanobium sp. | reverse complement strand
TTCACCCGCGAGTTGGTGGAGAGCCGGCGGGAACAGGCCAACCGCGATGGGCGTCTGGAGTTGGTGGAGGACAAACGCACCTGGCTCTGCCTGGAGCTGGAGGACGAGGAGGGCTACCTGGGCCAGCTGCGCTTTCCCTTCGAAAAGCGCCACCAGACGATCCGGCGGGGCATGGTAGTGCGCACCTTGGTGCTGAGCGAGCGGCGCGATTTCAGCCGGATCGGAGCGATCACCGATGGCTGGTTGCCCCAGCTCAAGGAGTGGGTGGGGGAGTACCCCTATCTGCTGCGACCGGCCTTCGAGGAGCTTTGCCTGCGCAGGCTGCGCTGAACGACTGCCCTGTGGCTGCAAGAGTCCCGGCGTCGCCACCGGATCGCCGCCATGGCCTGCTGGCGGCGTGCCCTGCTTGTGGCGTGATCGGCGGACCGTACCAGGCCGGATTCGGAGAACCGACCGATCCAGGCCAGCCGAACCACTCCCAACCTCGCAACATTGCGTTACAGTTCTCTCAACACTTCGAAATTGCCTCCATGGCTTCTTCCGCTGCTGCTTCCGCCACCATCCGCGGCGCCACCGTCACCACCGAAGATGGCGGTCGCCTCAACGCCTTCGCCACAGAGCCCCGCATGGAAGTGGTGAGCGCCGAGAGCGGCTGGGGTTTCCACGAGCGCGCTGAAAAGCTCAACGGCCGCATGGCCATGCTCGGCTTCATCGCACTGCTCGCCACCGAATTCGCCCTGGGTGGCGAAGCCTTCACCCGCGGTCTGCTCGGCCTCGGCTGATCACAAGAGGTCTGCTCGGCCTCGGCTGATCACAGCTGGAGTAATCCTTGGGCTGGTTGATTCCCTAGAAGTTTCGCCCCCGCTGGATCGCCTTTATTGGATTCCGTTCATCTGTTCCGCAGTTCATTCTGCGGTAGTCCACTCCGCCGCAGCAGATTCTGCTGCGGCTTTTTGTTGCCTCTCCCCTGATGCCCCCCCCACTCCAGGCCCGGGTGATCGGCGCGGGTCCCACCGGCAGCCTGGCAGCCCTGGCTCTGGCCGATGCGGGCTGGACCGTGTCCCTGGAGGATCCTCTCAGGCCCGACCAACTCACGGCCCGGCGGCGGGCCTATGCATTCACTCAGTCCAGCCGCAGGCTGCTTGAGAATCTCGGCCTCTGGGAAGGGGTGGAGCCCCTGCTGGTGCCCTTCCACAGCCTCCGCCTCCTCGATGCGGCCCTGCAGCGGGGGCTCACCTTTCTGCCGGATGACCTGCCGCAGCCATCCACATCCGGATCGGTGGCGCCCATCGGCTGGATCGGCCGCCACGCTCCCTTGATGGAGCATCTGCTGGAGACCCTGGTGCGCCATCCCGCCATCACCCTGCAGCTCGGTGAGACCGCGTCTTCCGCAGCCAGCACGCCTCCCCAGCTGGTAGTGGCCGCCGACGGTCCCGCCTCCGCGACCCGCACGGCCCTGGGGATCGGAAGCTGGGGCTGGGACTACCGCCAGCAGTGCCTCACGGCGGAGGTGGAGCTACGGGGCAGCGAACCCAACCAGGCCTGGGAGTTACTGCGTCCTGAGGGACCCTTTGCGGTGCTCCCCCTGGGAAACGGCCTGACCCAGCTGGTCTGGAGCGCTCCGGCGAGCCGCTGCCGCCAGCTCGAATCCCTGCCGCCAGCTGCCTTCCTCGACAGCCTCATGGCCGTCCTGCCCGATCCTCTCGAAGCCGATGCCCTGCGGGAGCAGCCCCGGAGCTTCCCCGTGGGCCTGCGGCTGGCGCGGCGCCTGAGCAGCGGCAAGACGGTGCTGGTGGGCGAGAGCGCTCACCGCTGTCATCCGGTGGGCGGCCAGGGCCTGAACCTCTGCTGGAGGGATGTGGCGGTGCTGCACCGGCTGGCATCCATGGCCGCCACAGGGTCCATGGCCCCGCACCGCATCGCCGCCGCCTACGGTCGCCGCCGCTGGCCCGATCTGGTGCTGGTGCTGGTGGCCACCGACCTTCTTGTGCGCCTCCACTCCAACCGGCATCCCCTGCTGCTGCCGCTGCGGCGCAGCGCCCTGGCTCTGCTCGCCGCGGCCCGACCCCTGCGGCGCCTTGTGCTGGGGGTGATGACCGACGGTCTGCCCCGCTTGCGGCCAGGGCGAAGCCTTGCCAGCCTGGCGCCATGGTGATCTGTACAACGCCTCAGCCCGTTCCTTCGGCTGCCCTGCTGCGCTTCCTGCGGCACCGCCTCGCCCTCAGCGAGAGTGCCTTGGCCCTCGGCATTCGCCAGTCACAGCTGGAACAGGCTCCGCTGCCGGTGGTGCTGTGGCGCTACGGGTTGATCAGCCTGGAGCAGCTCGATGCCGTGCTGGCCTGGCAGGACAGCGACGGCTGAGTCTGCGACCGCCCCCTGGCGGCCTCACTGGTAGATGATCAGGGATTCCACCGGGACACCGGCGGGCAGTTTGCTGCGGCCGTTCAGGTCCGCCAACTCGATGATGAACGCAAAGCCACAGGGCTGGCCACCGGCGAGGGTCACCAATTCGGCCGTGGCCGCAGCGGTTCCTCCGGTGGCCAGCAGATCATCCACGATCAGCACCCGGGGACTGTTCTCATAACCATCCCTATGGATCTCGAGACGGTCCGTGCCGTATTCAAGGCTGTAGTCGATGCCGTGAACCTGGCCGGGTAGTTTGCCGGGCTTGCGCACCGGCGCGAAGGGCAGTGATAGGGCCGTGGCCAGCGAAGTTCCCACGATGAAGCCCCGTGATTCGATACCCACGATCAGGTCGGGCTGAAGCCGGCCGCAGACCTGCCCCAACTGACGCACCACCTCCTGCCAGGCCTGCGGATCCCGGAGCAGGGGCATCATGCAGCGAAACAAGATGCCGGGCTGGGGAAAATCGGGATGCTCCCGCACCCAATTCCTCAGGATGATCTGCCGATCTTCCGCGGGATCATCCCCCCACTGTGCCTCGCGTCCGGGCGAAGCCGCCGGGATGCCCCCGCTCGGGACCTTTGCCGGGTGGGCGGATTCGCTCGGCGTGGATGCGCTGCTCATCGGAGGCTGTTCGGGGGACAAGGAGGCGCCGACTCAGGGGTGAACTGAGGGGCGGACGGGGGCGGACGGGATGGGAGCCGGCGCGTCCGGATGACGGATGGGGCCGCCCGCTGGCATCATCGCAGCCATGACCCCGGCATCCGCTGCACCAACCACCATCACCGCTGCCACCAGCACAGGGCCGGTTGAGCGCTCCCGGGCCCTGCCCCGCCGGGGTCTTGAGCGGCTCGATCTGATGCTTCTGTGCCTCGAAGCTCTTGACCTCAACGGGGGCGAGGCCTTGGTGTGGCTCAGCGAGAGCCTCGGATTCGGGAGCCGCTTCCCGAATCGGGTGGAGCTTTGGAAACGCCGCTGCCATAACCCGATGCGCCGTGCCTGCCGTCGGGGGGACTTGGAGATCGACGACGCGGAAGCCCTGATGCAGATTCTCTGCGGCATGGCCGATCGCCTTTACCCGATGGTGCGCTCCTTGTTGTCGACAACCGAACCCGCCGCCCTCACCACCCAGCGCTGGGGGCTGTTTGAGGGGCGGCTTGCGGAACTGCTCAATGAACGCATGAACCCTCGCCGGAGTTCGGTGCAGAAACTGCTCGACCCTGTCGAGGGTTCAGGCGAGCGGCGCCAGCTGGTGCAGTCCCTGGCCCTGGTGGCTGGCGCGGGAGGCTACGAACGGCTGCGGGCCAGCCTGCTCGATGCCGCCAGCTGAATCCGATGGTCATTGCCTACCCGATGAAAAGATCCCTCGTCTACGACCAGCAGAGCTGTCAGCTGCGGGTGGAAGGCCTGCCTGACCTCTCCGCCGACCATGGCGTCGAGGAGCTGGGCATCCTCACCGGCTGGAGTCTCCGCTGGGCCGGCCGGCCGGAACTGGAGGGGCAGCGCAGTCACCTGGAAGCCCTGATCGCGGTGGTGCTGCCCTACGCCCGCCACCTGGTGAGCGGGCTGCGGCGCGGCTTCGGCGAGGAATCAGGCCCCGTTTGGATCGGCCCCAGCGCCGCGGGCCCCGGCCACACCCTGCGCCTGGTGAGCGGCCAGAACGGCAACCCCTGTCTCGATCTCGAGCTTGACGATGCCGAACTGGCTGATCTGGTGAGGGTGCTCGACCAGCTGCGCCTCGATCCCCGCGTGAAGCTGCCGCTGGCGGTTGCTTCCCCCCGCCCCCTCCGGTCTGGGGAGCTGATCCGCCGCATTCCGATCCAACGCCGCCTCGCCGCCCCGTTGGGCGGCATGGCGGCGTTGGCCCTTGCCACCGCCCTGGCCGTGCTGCTGCCCCCTCCTTCGAGACAACCGTCTCGGGCCCCGGAGGCCGGTCTGGTGGCGCCCCCGGCATCCGCCACTCAGGCTCAACCCTGAAACCCATCTCCCCGCGCTTGACGCCGACGCCACCTGCATCACACTGGATTCTGCTGGCGTGAAACCTCAAGCCATGGCGATCACTTGGTCCGAACTGCGCCGCCGTGTGACCCGCCTCGGCGCGGCCCTGGATGTGGTGGTGCGCAGCGATCCGGAAGTCTGCGGGCTTAGCGGCGAGAATTTCTTCCTCTCCCTCCACCATGGCGGCCAAGGAGACTGCAGCGTCCACGAGCTTTCCCTGATCGATTGCCCGAACGAGTTGGTTCTGATGGAATTTGAGCGCTGGATGCGCGGTGCAGGCCACGTTCTTGATCTTTGAAGCCCGACTCCATGGCCGATCGCCTTTTGCTTGATCTGCCCGGCCCCCCCCGGCGGCTGGCCCGGCGGCCCGAGGGTGTCCCCAGCTCCAACCCACGCCGCCGCCGCCCTGATCGCTGGCGGCAGCTCGGCATCGGACTGGGCCTCAGCGGCGCCGGAGGCGGGCTGCTCGCCTCCCTGATGTTCATTCCTGAGCGGTTCGACACCCTGCTGCTGGTCAGCACCGCCATCGCCAATGTGATCGGGGGACTGAGCCGGCTCGGCGTGGGTCTCCTGCAGTTGACCGGCGTGCTGGTGGTGGCGTTGCTCGCCCTGCTGGCCTTGGTCCTGCTGCTGGGAGGGATGGTCCGGATGGCCCGATGCCTCGCGAGCCCCCCCCCTCTCAACCGTGGAGCCGCTGCAACCAGAAGCCAGCCAGTTGCCAAGACGACCAGAGAAAGATGAGCAGGATCAGCCACTGAAGCCATGGAGGCCGGGTGGAATCCGGAGGAGCCATCAACGCAGCCTCAGGGTGTTGAGCGAAGGTTAGGAGGGATAGAACTCGCATAGAGAGGAGGGACGGGATGGGCTGCCAGTCGTCAGCAATGACACGAGCAATGACACGCCATCCCCCTAAAATTCAGGTTATGAAGTCCTGTCACCAGCGGGTGAATCAGGGGTGAATCCCCAGCAATCGCTTCGGCTCGCAACAGGATCGACGCCGCATGGCTTGAATGCTTCTAGCCCTGTGGTCCACCATGCGCGCCGGCCCGCCTTGACCCGCAGACGGCGGCCACGCTGAGGCAGCACCACCATGAATTCTCTCGTGCGAGCCTTGCTCGATCCGGCCGCCTATGACCATCCGGTGGCCGCCGTCGAGCTGATCGAGACCCACATCTCTTGGATCTTCCTCACCGGCCACTTCGCCTACAAGCTCAAGAAACCGGTGAATCTCGGTTTCGTGGACTTCAGCACTCCCGAACTGCGGCGCCGCTGCTGTGAGGAGGAGCTGCGCCTGAACCGGCGGTTGGCGGCGGATCTCTATCTCGGCTTGCGGGATCTGCACGGGCCGCCAGAACGGGCACACCTCGGTGGCGAAGGCCCCGTGATCGAAGCCCTGGTGCAGATGCGCCAGTTCCAGCAGCGGGATCTCCTGCCCGAAGCCCTGAGCAGGGGGAGGGTGAAGCCGGAACAGATCGATCGCCTGGCGGATGATCTCGCCCACTTCCATGCCGGAGCCGCCCAGGCCTCGCCGGCCGATCCCTGGGGCACCCCCGAGCGGGTGCTCGAACCGGCCTTGGCCAACCTGGAAACCCTGGCCCAGCTCGGCCGCTTCCCACCCGATGGGGAGGCGATGACAGGCTGGACCCGGCAGGAACTCAGACGTCTGCAGCCCCTGCTGGAAGCGCGGCGCGAGCGGGGCCGCATCCGCGAATGCCACGGTGATCTGCATCTGGGCAACATGGCTCTGCAGGAGGAGCGCATCCGGGTCTTCGACTGCCTGGAGTTCAGTCCTCCCCTGCGCTGGATTGACCCCATCAGCGATCTGGCCTTCCTGGTGATGGATCTGCAGCAGCGTTGCCACGGCGAGCTGGCCCTGCAACTACTGAACCGTTGGCTGGAAACCGGGGGCGACCACGGCTCCCTGCCCCTGCTTCCCTGGTACCTGGCCTACCGGGCCTTGGTGCGCGCCAAGGTCACGGCCCTGCGCCTGCAGCAACCAGACCTGGCGCCACAGGCGGTTGAGCCGCTTGAAGCGGAGCTGGGGACCTATCTGAACCGAGCCCGCCGGGCCATGGCTCCGGCCCGATGCGCCCTGGTGATCACCCACGGCATCTCCGGAAGCGGCAAGAGCCACACGGCCCGCCAGCTGCGGAGCTGGGGCTGGATTCACCTGCGCTCCGATATCGAGCGGCTGAGGCTCCGCGGGCGCTGGGGCTGCGCGAGCGGTGAGGCTCCAGCGCAGCCCGGACAGGATCCCAACCCCTATGCCGCCACTGTGACCGAACACCTTTACCGCAAGGTGTTGCTGGAGGCCGCCGAGGCCGCGCTGGCGGCCGGCCTCTCCGTGGTGGTGGATGCCACCTTCCTCAGACGGGACCTGCGGCAGGCCTTCATTGAGCTGGCTCGCCGCCGCCGCATCGGCTTTGGCATCCTCGCCTGTTCCGTGCCACTGGCTCTCGCCCTGATTCGGCTCCAACACCGCAGGGCCGAAGGGGAGGATCCTTCCGAGGCCGATGCCGGGGTGGTGATGGCCCAGTTGGACTCCCTCGAACCACTCGATCAGGGGGAGAAAGCCTGGATTGTGGACGGCGACGACAGACGACTCAGGTTTGATCCAGGCGAGCTGCCGATTCCCTGATCAACGTTGCCGTGATGGCGAAGGGCCTGGACCTCGGAGCAGGATCGATCAGAACCATTCGGGAACGGCGGCTTCGCGGCTGTTCACATTCGCCTCCGGGGTGGAGCGGCGGAACTCGAGGGTGATGTTGCGCTTCTGCACGCCATCGGCAGCCACCGCCTCGATCGGGTAGAGCTGCTGGCCGTCGCGGAAGGGCACCTGGATGCGGAAGGTGCCCTCAGGGG
>BJHE01000015.1:33638-48703 GCA_014191755.1 Cyanobium sp. | reverse complement strand
CCTAGGAGCTCCTGGATCGTTCGGATGTCCTGGCCCCGCTCCAGCAGGTGGGTGGCAAACGAGTGGCGGAATCGGATCCTTCCGGGCCAGGGCACAGGGCATCAGGACGCGGCTCCAACCAGCGGCCAGCTCTAGGCAAGAGCGTCATGCGGTCTTTTGCGCCCTTGCCATCGGGCACGATGAGCCCATCTCGGCCGGATAGGTCTTCACGGTGCGGCGCGCCTGCTGACGTTTCTGCAATTCCTCCCGGTACCGCTGGATCAGGCCTGGCTGCTGGTGTGGCGCTTCACGGCTCTACTGGGGGGCTCCAAGATTCCTGCGTCAGGGCCACCAAGGGCCGGGCCGTCGCCCGATGCAGCATCCGCAGCCACGCTTCGATTCAGACTGCCCCCAACCACGGCGGCGGGATGCCCTGATCACTTCTCCCCCAGCCCCTGTGAGCGGCGCCGACAACACAGCCGACCACACCATCGAGCCAGCCACTGCAGAGCCCCCCTGGCGCCAGCAGCTGCGCGCCTCCCTCGGAGATCTGCCCGCCGTTCGTCGCCGCCGTCTGCGCAGCCTGGCGCCCGCCGGCGCCGCTGCGCTGCAACCAGCAGCGCCCGAAGGAGCCACAGACGCCCGGGCCGGAGCTGCCAGCCCACGGCCGCCCTCCCCCCTGCTGGACCTGGCCAGCAACGACTACCTGGGCCTCAGTCGCGATCCGGCCGTGCTGGCGGCCGCTGCGGCCGAACTCCACGCCAGCGGCCTCGGCGCCACCGCCTCGCGCCTGATCTGCGGCACCCGGCCGGTGCATCTGGAGCTGGAGCAGGCCCTGGCCGCCTGGCTGGGGCGCGAGCGGGTGCTGCTCTTCCCCAGCGGCTTCCAGGCCAACCTGGCCGCCGTCTGCGCCCTCGCCGATCGCCACAGCCTGGTGCTGGCCGATCGCCTGATCCACCACTCGCTGCTGGCCGGCGTGCGGGCCAGCGGCGCCCGCTTGAAGCGCTTCGCCCACAACGACTCGGCCGATCTCGAGCGCCTCCTGCTCAGCGAGCGGTGCGACCGCCCCGAGGCCCCACTGCTGGTGCTCTGCGAAAGCCTCTACAGCATGGAAGGCAGCGCGTCTCCCCTGGCAGCCCTGGCAGCCCTCTGCGCACGCCATCGGGTGCCGTTGCTGGTGGATGAGGCCCATGCCCTCGGCGTGCTCGGCCCCTGCGGCCGCGGCCTGGCCCACGGCATCGCTTCGGTGGCGATCGTGAGCGGCACCTTCGGCAAGGCCTTCGGCAGCGGCGGCGCCTTCCTCGCCGGCGATTCCCTGGTGGGCGACTGGCTGCTGCAGAGCAGCGGCGCCTTCCGCTACACCACCGCCCTCGCCCCGCCCCTGGCTGCCGGCGCCCTGGCAGCCCTTGGCCGGATCCAGGCCGATCCCGAGGCCGCCTCCGCCCTGCTGGAACGCTGCGGCCGTTGGCGCGATGCCCTGGAAGCCGCCGGCTGGCCCCGGCCCCCCGGCGAGGGGCCGATCCTTTCGGTGCGGCTCGGCGATGACACCGCCGCCCTCGCCGCCCAGGAGCGGCTGGAGGCGGCGGGCCTACTGGCCCTGGCGATTCGGCCGCCCACCGTGCCGGAAGGCACCGCCCGATTGCGGCTGGTGCTGCGGACTGGCCTTCCTTCCGGCACTCTGGAGAAGCTGTTGGTGGCACTGGGACCAGGACCCCGGCTCTCGCTGGCCTCGCCCTGAAAAGGGGAGGCTCTGCAGCCCTCCTAACCTCCAAGGCTCCGCGTTAAGAGCAGCCAAGCCGCGGCGCGTCGCAAAGCCTCTTGGACTCAGCCTCGGGTCCGCCCATCGCCGTGGGTCGTTGACGTCCGCCGCGTCACTCCGCCATAACCCCAGCCCCCGGTTTCCCCTCAACCCCACCCCGCAGCGCGCCACCGTGACCACCCCTTCGGCCTGCCCCCTCCAGGTGATCGCCATGCACGGCTGGTGCGGCACCGCCGCCGGCTGGGAGCCCTGGCGCGCAGAGGCGGAGGCCCGCGGCTGGCGGTGGCGCGACGGTGAGCGGGGCTACGGCGCAGAGCAACCCTTCCTGCCGGCCTGGGGGCCGGAGGGGCTGCGGGTGCTGATCACTCACTCGATGGGAGCCCACCTGCTGCCCCCCTCCCTGTTAGCGGACGCGGAGCGGGTGGTGCTGCTGGCCGGCTTCGGCCGCTTCGTGCCGCCGGGTCGCGAAGGGCGCCAGCTGCGTACTGCCCTGGCGGCCATGGCCGCGGCCCTCGCCGAGGGCCCCGATCCCGAGGAAACCGCCCAGCGGGCCCAGTCTTTGCTGCAGTCCTTCCTGGTGCAGGCCGCCGCCCCCGATCCGGCCAGCCTGATGCCGCCCGGTCCCGCCGATGGGCCGGTGGGGGCCGATGCCCGCCGCCGCCTTCGCCACGACCTGGCCCTGCTGGAGGCCACGGCCGACCTGCCCGAGGGCTTCCCGGAGCAGGTGCCGGTGCTGCTGGTGGAGGCCGGCGATGACCGGATCGTGGGGCCCAAGGTGCGTGAGCTCCTGCGTCAGCGGCTGCCGGCGGCGGAGCGGATCCTGATGCCCGGCGCCGGCCACGCCTTTCTCAACAGCCCGCCGCTGGCCGCCGTGCTGCAGTGGCTGGAGCGGACCGGTCCGTCATGACGCTGCCATCCCGTATCCCTGACGCGGCGGAGGGGCAGGCCTTCCAGGAACAGCTGGGATCGGATCAGGATGGGCTCGTCAGTGTTGGCGGCCGGCATGGGCGCGGCGGGCTGCGGACCCTGCCACAGCTGGCCGATCCCGCCCGACCCGCCTTCAGCAGCCGGGTGCGACAGGGCTTCGGGCGTAGCGCCGCCAGCTACGAGGCCCAGGCCCGCCTGCAGCAGGGCGTGGCCTGGCGGCTCGGCCGCCTCTGCCGCGACCTTCCCCTCCCCGCCGGCCCCTACGCCGACCTCGGTGCCGGTAGCGGCCTGCTCAGCCGGGCCCTGCTGGCCCAGCGGCCTTCCCTGGCCAAGCCGCCCCTCCAGCTCGACCTCTGCCCCGAACTGCTGGCCCGCAATCCGCTCGCCGGCCCCACCACCGCCCCCTGGGACCTCAACCGCGGCCTGCCGCCCCAGCTCCGGGACGCCGGCCTGCTGCTCTCCAGCTTTGCCCTGCAGTGGCTGGACGATCCCCTGGCCCAGCTGGCCAACTGGGCCGGCCGGCTCGCCCCCGGCGGCTGGCTGGCCCTAGCGGTGCCGGTGGCCGGCAGCTTCGACACCTGGCAGGCGGCAGCCCGCGCTGCATCCGTGCCCTGCACCGCCCTGCCCCTGCCCGAGGCGGACGGGCTGATCGAGGCGGCGATCCGCTCTGGGCTGAACCTCCGCCATACCCAGCGGCTGAGCTTCAGCCGGGCGCCCCGCGATGGGCTCGCCACCCTGCGGCTGCTGAGCTCCCTCGGCGCCACCGCCAGCCGTCAGCCACCTTTGGATCCTGGCCAGCTGCGCCGCTTGCTGGCCCACTGGCCGGCTGCGCCCCTGCGCTGGGAGGTGCTGGTGTTCGTGGGGCGGAGGAGCGGGGGCGCGCCCTCTCTCCCCGCAGCACCCAGCCCTCCCGACGGCCCGCCATGCTGAGCGCCTTCACCTAGCAGCCGCCCCAAGTCATGCGCCTGGTGGTCTGCGGCACCGACACCGACGTGGGCAAAACGGTGGTGAGCGCTCTGCTGGTGGAAGGGCTTGAGGCCCGCTACTGGAAACCGGTGCAGAGCGGTGTGGAGGGCGGCGGCGACCGCGACCGGGTGGCGGCCCTGCTGGATCTTCCGGCAGAGCGGATCGTGCCGGAGGCCTACCGCCTCGCGGCGCCCGTCTCCCCCCACTGGGCCGCCGAGCGGGAGGGCGTGGCGATCGATCCGGCGCGGCTGGCCCTGCCGCCGGGTGATGGGCCACTGGTGGTGGAGTGCGCTGGCGGCCTGCTGGTGCCCCTGCGGCGCGACTGGCTGCAAATCGACCAGATCGCCCGCTGGGGGCTGCCGGTGGTGCTGGTGGCCCGCAGCGGCCTGGGCACCCTCAACCACACCCTCCTCTCGCTCGAGGCCCTCGCGCGGCGCCGCATCCCCGTGCTGGGGCTGGTGCTCAACGGCGAGCCCCACCCCGACAACCCCCGCACCCTGGCGGAGCTCGGCGGTGTGCCGGTGCTGGCCGAACTGGCTCCGATCGAACCGCTTGATCGGGCTGGCCTGCGTCGCCAATGGCTGCGATGCGAAGGATTCCGTAGCCTGGAACGATGAGCAAGCGTCACCTTCTGGTGAGCGCCCTGGTGGCCGTCCTTTGCGGCGGCATCCTGGTGCTGTTCACCAACATCGAGAAGACGGTGGGCGGCTTGCTGCGTTGCGGCACCCTGGTCTCGTTACCCCAGGCCAGGGCCTGCCGCTGACTTCCGCCGCCGGTCCAACATGACGGGCAATCCCGGCCCTGAGCGCCCCATGCCGATCGGCGCCGCCGCCCCATCGGGTTGGCATCCCCACCTCTGGCATCCCACCACCCAGGTGGCCACGGCGTCACCGCCCGAGCAGGTGGTGCGGGGAGAGGGGGCGGAGCTGATCACCGCCGACGGCCGCCGCCTGATCGATGCGATCGGCAGCTGGTGGGTCACCCTGCATGGCCACGGCGAACCCAGCATCGCCGCCGCGATCGCCGATCAGGCCCGCCGCCTCGAGCAGGTGATCTTCGCCGATTTCAGCCATCCGCCCGCCGAGCAGCTCGCCAACCGCCTGAGCCGGCTGAGTGGCCTGGAGCGGCTCTTCTTCTCCGATAACGGCTCCACCGCGGTGGAGGTGGCCCTGAAGGTGGCCTGGCAGTGGTGGCGCAACCGCGGCAGCGAGCGCCGCCAGCTGGTGGCCTTCGCCGGGGCCTATCACGGCGATACCTTCGGGGCGATGGCCGTGGGGGAGCGCTCCCTCTTCACCGACGCCTTCGAGCCCCTGTTGTTCGATGTGGCCCGGGTGCCCTGGCCCGCCACCCACTGGCACGATGCCGGCGTGGAGGAGAAGGAAGGCGAAGCCCTGGCGGTGCTGGAGCGGCTCCTGGAGACCCCCACCGCTGCGGTGATCCTCGAACCGCTGCTGCAGGGCGCCAGCGGCATGCGCATGGTGCGTGAATCCTTCCTGCAGGAGGTGGAGCGGCGGGTACGCCAGGCGGGAGCCCTGCTGATCGCCGATGAGGTGCTCACCGGTTTCGGCCGCACCGGCGAGCTGTTTGCCAGTCGGCGCGCCGGCATTCAGCCCGACCTGATGGCCCTTTCCAAGGGTCTCACCGGCGGCTTCCTGCCCATGGGGGTGACCCTGGCCAGCGAGGCGCTCTTCCAGGGCTTCGTGGATCCGGATCCCAGCCGCACCCTGTATCACGGCCACAGCTTCACCGCCAATCCCCTCGGTTGCGCTGCAGCCCTGGCCAGCCTCGATCTTCTGGAGGGGTTCCCGGAGCGGCACCGGGGGATGGAGGCGCGGCACCGGCCCCACCTGGAGCGCCTGGCCGCCCACCCCGGCGTACGCCAGCCTCGCCTGCTCGGCGGCATCGCCGCCTTCGACCTGGTGGTGGAATCGCCCGGCTATCTCAATCCGGCCGGCAGGCGGCTACAGGCCCTGGTGCGCCACGAGGGGGTGTTCCTGCGCCCCCTGGGTCAGGTGATCTACCTGCTCCCTCCTCTCTGCATCGACGACGACCAGTTGGAGCGCTGCTACCGGGCGATCACGAAGGCCCTCGATGCGCTCGGTGCGGCGGCCTGATCCGAGCCACCTGAACCCGAAGTTAAGGGCTCGGTTTCCGAGGCGCGAACCTTTAGATGATGTCAAGAGCACGAGAGTCAAGGGCACGCTCGGTTGGCTTTCCCCTCTTGAAGCCTGCGCCGATTGCCGGGCCAGCGGGTCCTCGAAAGCGGCACGGCAGCCACGGCTATCAGGCCTCTCTGAGCTCAGGGTCCGGCCAGGATTGCCGCCTCCACGTCGGCGCGGGTGAGGCCGTAGGGGAAGCGCCGCTGGCATTCCCTCCCTTCCCCATGCCAGCTCACCGCCAGATCCTCGCTCTCCAGCGTGATCCGGGCACTCCACTCGGGCCGTTGCAGATCCCAGTGCACCGCCTGGGAACCCTCCTGGCGGGCACCGAGCTGGCGCAGCCAGGCCTCCAGGGCCGGCAGGGGGTGGTTGTAGAGCGGGGTCCGCTCAGGGGGCAAGGTGGGCATCGGTGAAGGGGGAGTCCGGGGGCGAATCGGGGGCAGCAGCCACGGCTTCGGGCCACCAGCTGGGGGTGCGTACGAAGGCGGCCCCCCGCGCCCAGGCCACCCCCAGGCCCAGCACCAGGCTGAGCACCAGGGCCAGACCGAGGAGCAACAGGGCGAACCATTCGCCCCCCGAGAGTGCTCGCCGCACCGCCACCGGCCGGGATGTTGAGGTTCGTGGTGGGGGCTGGGCCGGCACCCCCGACGGCGGGATCGGCCCTGGCGGCTGCAGCAGCTGGCTGTCGTAGCGGTTCCGGCTGATCGGATCGCTGAGCACCGCATAGGCCTGCTGCAGCTGCCGGAACGACTCCTGGGCCTGGGCCTGGGGCAGGCTGGTGGTGTCCGGGTGGTATCGCTTGCTGAGCTGGCGGAAGGCCTGGCGCAGCTCCGAAACACTGGCGGTGCTCTCCACCTCCAGCAGGTCGTAGTGGGTGGGGCCCGGGGCGGAAGGGTTCTGGGTGGGGGGCATGGCCCGGCAGACGGCGACCCGGCACGGTGTGCAGGATCCTAGGGAGAGCAGACCGGCCCACGGTGATGGAAGCGGCTTCGATATCCCTGGCGGAACTCTGGCGGGCCCTGGGCTGGCAACCGGCACCGCAGCAGGAGGAACGGTTCCTGCAGCTCCAGGATCTGCTGCGCCACTGGAATGGCCGCCTCAACCTCACCCGCCTGGTGGAGGGCGATGACTACTGGGTGGCCCAGGTGTTCGACAGCCTCTGGCCCTTGCGGCCGCTGCTGCAGGAGGAGCCGGAGGGCTCCCCGGAGGTGATCGACGTGGGCACCGGCGGCGGTTTCCCCGGCCTCGCGGTGGCGATCGCCCTTCCCCAGGCCCGCCTCACCCTGGTGGATTCCGTGGGCCGCAAGGTGGAGGCGGTGCGGGCCATGGCAGCCGATCTGGGGCTGGCTTCGCGGGTCCAGCTGCGCTGCGAGCGGGTCGAGCGCACCGGTCAGGCCGTGGCCACCCGCGGCCGCTTCGATTGGGCCCTCGCCCGGGCGGTGGCCCGGGCTCCGGTGGTGGCCGAATACCTGATGCCCCTACTGCGGCCCGAGGGACGGGCGCTCCTCTATCGCGGCCAGTGGAGCCCCGATGACCAGGCGGAGCTTGAAAGGGCCCTGGTGCCCCTGCGCGCCAGGCTGGAGAGGGTGGAGGGGCTGGACCTTCCGGCTGAGCGGGGTGTGCGTCATGCCCTGCTGCTGCGGCCCACGGGGCCCTGCCCAAAGGCCTACCCGCGCGCGGTGGGGGTCCCCGCCCGCCAACCGCTGGGGGAGATCGCGGCGGAGCGATAGGCAGCGATGCTGCTTCAGGTCTCCTGGAGGCGGCGCACCGCCTGCCCCCCGATCCTCTCCCGCAGCCGCCGCAGCAGGCCGGGGATCTGCTCCGCCCAGGGGCTCCCCCCCAGCACGGCCTGCAGGGCCGCCTCGGGCACTTCGCCGTCGAGGGCATCGGCGTTGGCACCGGGGAACCAGTGGCCGCCATGGCCCAGCAGGCCGTAGCGCGCCCGGCAGAAGCCCTCCAGATCGAAGGCCTCCAGGAGTTCGTGGAGCCAGAGCAGCACCGGCAGATTGATCTCCCCCGGGGTGTCTTCCCAGCGGGGCAGTCCCTGGTGCCGACTCCCCAGCCAGTCATCCCCGAGGGCGGAGCGGCGGGCGGCATCCAGCCGCTCCAGGATCGGCGGCAGCAGCTCTCCGGCCCGCGGGAGCAGGGCCACGGCCTCCAGGTGGAGGTCCAGGTCTTCGGGGCGGGACGCTCCGACGCTGATCGTGTGAATGCCGGGGGCGCTGAGGCAGAAGAGATCGTTGAACACGATCGGGTGGAGCGGCGCGCACAGCTCGCTCAACCGCTGCGAGGGCGTGTGGAGGTGGCCACCCTTGTCGGTGGGGCTGATCACGAACACGCCCATGTCGTGGGCGGTGGCAGCCTCGATGGCGGCCTGGTTCTGCTGCTGGATGTAATACCAGTGCAGGTTGAGGTAATCGAAGCTGTCGGAGTCGATCGCCTCCAGAATCACGTGCAGCGGCGCATGGGTGGAGAAGCCGATCGCACCGATGCGGCCCTCCTCCCGCCAGCGCTGAGCCACCGCCAGGCAGCCGCCCGGCCTCAACGACTGCTCGAGCAGCTCGGCGGTGTTCACTCCGTGGATGGAGAGCAGGTCGAGGCGATCGCGGCCGGGATCGAGGCCCAGCCGCGAGAAGCTGGTGACCAGTTCAGCCTCGAAGGCGGCCGGGTCCGGGTTGGGCGGCACCTTGCTCTGCAGGATCCGCCGCGGATCGGGCAGGTCCTGGAGGAGGGGTGCCAGCTGCCGCTCGGAGCTGCCGTAGTGGCGGGCGGTCTCGATGTGGTGGAGGCCGGCGCCGATCGCCTTCTCCAGCAGGCGGCGCAGGTTGACCTGGCTGGACTCCTCGATGGCGCCGGCTTCGAGATCCTTCCAGCTCTGCTGAAAGCGCATGCCGCCCAGGGAGAGCACCGGCATGGCCAGACCGGTGCGGCCGAAACGCCGGCTGGGCACCATCCCCGTGCCGGCGGCGGCGGTGGATCCGGCAGCTGGGGTCACGCGGGGGTACCCGGGGCCGGCGAGGCAACGCTGGCCCGCGGCAACGTGCGCCGCAGGCGGGAGGGGTTGGGAAGCCCGAGGGGAAGGATCTCCTGCTGCTGCAGCTGGGCCTCCAGAGCCGGGACCTCCTCGTAGCTCACCCAGTGGATGCAGTCCACCGGACAGGTGTCGATCGCTTCCTGGATCCGTTCGGTGCTGTCGCCGTCCTGCCGAAGGGCACGAGAGCGGCCCCAGTCGGGTTCGACCACGAAAGTATGAGTTGCCACATGGGTGCAGTAGCGGCAGCCGATGCAGACCGCCTCATCCACCCAGACGGCTTTCTGCCGCAGGGCTCCACCCAGCAGCGGTTCTAGCCCCGTGGCGGCTTGCGGGATGTCGGGATTGACCCGGTAGGCGAGCGCCGGATCGGCACCTGCGGCGGGATGGGACCCGATCGGGGCGGAGCCCACGTGATCAGCCGTCCCAGCGGCTGACCACCAGCTCGATGCTGCCGTCCAGCTGACTGGTCTGCTCCGCCACCTGGAAGCCCTCCTCGGCACTCGCCGCCAGGATGGTGCGCAGGGCATAGCGCTGAGTGAGGCGGGCCAGGAAACGCTCCACGGGGATGGGCTGCTTCCAGAGATCGAGATCGGCCACCAGCTCATAGCTGCCGATGGCGTCGTTCCAACGGAAGCCGATGTCTGCTCCCTGCTCCTGGGGCACCGCCAGGTCGGCGATCAAGGTCTGGCCGCGGTAGCCCCGCACCGGCTGGCTGCCCTCAAGGGGGGGATGGCCGAGATCACCGAGGGCCTCGATCAGGGCCTGGCGATTGCGGAGCTCTGTCCGCACGGTGCTGAAGTGCGACATCGATCGAAGGGGGCTGCGTGGTTGGACGAATTCGGAAACCGGGAGCTCGGGATCAACCAACCGGCTGGTTAGCCGAGAGGGGCTGCTGGAGGTCGGAGGAGTGTTGTGCGGCCTGGAAGGCCTCACTGGTCTCCTGCCGTTGCTGCACCGTGCCGAGCCTGGATTCGATCCGCTCGGTGAGCTGCCGGCAACCCTCGCCCGCCACACCCTCCACCGTCTCCTCAACGCGTCCGTCGGGCCGGATGCGGAAACGTATCGTGCGCTGAGCCATCCCGGTAGAGGAAAGGGTGCGTTGATGCTAGCCGTGTTTTCGCCCGGCGATGAAGACCCATGACGTTGAAGGGCGTTTGGCTTCGCGTTCTCTTGGCACAGGCCTCTTGGCACAGGCTCCGCCGCCAGGGGTCTGCGACCTGCCATTAATGGGACGCTCAGAGCCCTGCCCAACTCGGCCGAAGTACGCCGGAAGCTCGACTAACTGATCAGCCCCTCATCCACCAGGGTCTGGAGCCGGTCGAGCACATCTGGCTGCTCCAGTTGCTCCAGGGCCAGCCGGGCCTCATCACGCACCGTTGGGTCGCCGTCGTGCAGGAGGGCGTGCAGAAGGGCTTCCACCACGGTCTCCTGGCGGGGTTCGACCAGATCGGGATAGAGAAGCCCCAGGGACCAGGCGCTATTGCTGCGCACCGCCGGCTCGCTGTCGATCCGCAGACTCTGCAGCAGCTGAGCGGCGGCCGGATCGGCCTTGGCCGCACCGGTAGCACCGGCATCGGCCAGGGAGCTGGCGGCCCAAAGGCGCACGGCGGCCACATCCAGCACAAGGGAGCGGATCAGTGGATTGAGGATCGGAGCATCGGGGTAGTTTCCCAGGCTCCAGGCCACCGCCTTGCGCACGTAACCGTTGTCGTCTGCCTGCAACAGGCCTAGCAGCGGTTCCACAGCAAGGGGATGGGGGTTTCGGCCGAGGGCGTACACCGCGCTCATCCGCAGCACCGCGCAGGGGGCCTGCAGCAGGGGCAGCAGCAGGGGAATAGCCCGGGGATCGCGATGCTCACAGAAGATGCGCAGTCCCTGCATGCGCTGCTCCTGTTCACCCTGCAGGAGGGAAAGGCCGAGATCGCATTCGGCGGCCACATCCACCTCGGCGGGTTCGAGTGCCTCGATTTCATCGAGGGGATCGCCGAGCAGTTCAGCCGCCAACTCCCTGGCGAGCACCTCGGGATCGAGGGCCAGCTCCGCCGGGCTGTCGGGGAAGGGTTCGGGGACAGGCAGAGCCTCGTCCGGCATGGGCGAGGAGAAGCGTAGATCTTTGATCGTAGCCGTATGGGGTCGGCAGCGCCTCTGGTGAGCGGCCCTCCAATTGGCGTGTGCAAGGGCTGCTGGCTGGAGGCCAATGGAGAGCTCATGGAGAGCCCATGCAGATATGTATGGAGCCGAGCTCCAGCCGGTAGGAACGGGAGCCTGAAACAGCGATGGGAACAGCGTGATCGGTGACTCTCAGCCTGGCCCCGAGCAGCGTTGCCTCCTCCCTCTGAGAAAATCCAGCAGGCCGACGCTCACTAGCTGCACGTGCCAGCGCAACAATCAGACGGAGACGACGAGGCCGATTGTTGACAGACAAACAACCATTGCCACTGGCATAATAAAACTCCACGTCAATGCAGATTCCAGACACAGAGGTAGCCAGCGTCGTTTCTGATGTTCTGGCCAGACCGCAATGCCTCGACCCGAGGGCGGTAGTCGACATGTATTGACGCGAAGGCTTGATGGTGATCACGGACCCAAGCGCCACCGCGATCAGCTAACAGGTGATCCGCGCTCTGCAATCCAAACAACCCCTCACAGCCATCAGGATTGGTGATGGGGAAGCAAACCTGCTCACCCACAATGCTTATGCGACACCCAAACTGAATGCCGATGCCGGAAAACTTATACTCTCCATGCAAAGTGACAGCCTTGAAGCAACAGACCAATGGCTGATGCGACTAGCAAGACTCATGCATCATTCCATCCTTGAGGCTGATGTCGTCGGAGTTCGCGGACTGTGGTTTTCCAAAGGCGATCCATTCAAGAGACAGGATGAAACTGCCTATTGCGGACAAATCCAAACTGCCGGTCCAGCAGAGCTGCGCGGTCTTACAGGAGTTAGGCGAGCCACCGATTATCTGCTTCAGCTTGGCCAACAAGGAGCGTTGCGGAACAAATTTATTTGCTCAGCACACTTCTACCTTTCCATTCTCGCCAATCTTGAGCAGATCCTGGCTCAAACCTCATGCGTCTACCTGATCACCGAACGCAGCGACCTGCTGGCGTTGTTCGCAAACCGCTTTGCAAACGTTGCTGTTGAACTCATTCCGGTCGGCAGTCTGCGCCCCGCACAACCATCAAGCCAGGACAGAGACCGAGAACTCTCGTTTCTGGGAAGCACCTTCAGGCAGATTCCCAGGAACATGGCTGGCACTCTCTGCCATGTAGGCGCAGGAGTGTGGGCCCAACTCTATTGCACATGGATCCGCAGGCACGGCGGGGTAGCTGTCGACATCGGTAGCGGCATGGTTCTACTGGCCGGGCAATGCAGCCGCCCAGTTCATTATAATTATGGCCTGCATGCGGATCTCCGCAATTCCTTATCAAAGTCATAGGGGCGTGCCATACCGAAGTCAATGGATTCAGGCCTTGGCTTAGGTCAGGAAGGCGGCAGCAGGTGGATAGTGCCAGACGCCAATTCAGTGGCACCACGGGCAGCTGCCAGCGGTGGGTGGCCATGGTGAAGCTATTGATGGCTGTAAGCTTTTCAGCGACACAATCCACAACAGCCGGGTTCCAATCCAAAGCAGCAAGCTCCTCCGGCGAGTGAACAGTCAGCAGATTGAGTAGGGAAGAATATCGCTGACGATCGGAATCCCTGCCGGCCTGAGAATTGAAGGGCCAGACTATCAGCACACGAATACTCATAGCCAGGGGCGGGCAGAGCGCAATGCAGCAGCGTGGTGACGACTAACTCGGCATGATGCCGATAAAGGCTGAGCATTCGGCTGATGTCGTGTGCCTACGCCATCAGGCCAGCGCGGATCGATCGGAAACCGTTCAAGCGCTATAGGAAGAGAGCCGTGGTCTGCAAGAGAGCCAGAACCAGGACACCGTTGCGATGGGTGTAGCGGTGAGCGTCCTCACCGAACTGGGTGTCGCGAGGCAAATGCCACTGGTTTTCGATCGCCCAGCGCTGCTGCACCAGACGCAGCAGCGCATTTAGGCTGGTGCGCAGTGTGGTGATGAACGAATGGATATGGTAAACGGCTTGCCGTCACACCGGCCGGTGCTCATCAGCTCGACAATCCGGCTGGCACCCAACCACCGCTCTCGAATAGCGTCAATGGCATTATTGGGCATTCCAAAGCTCCTTGGCTGAAAGAATAGCATTTTCCACATTGTCAATCAAATGAGCATTATGATGAGGCTTAGCAAGATGCAGCAACTTACTTAGTCGTTGGTCTCGACCTACCCGAAAGTAGGGCACATCCTGCGGCTGCACACCAATGCTCTGATAGTAATCAAAGAACTTAAAGCCATTCCCGAGCACTCGGTCGCCAAATTCCAACCAGAGTGCTGGCTTGCCGTACGCATGGGCGAAAACAAGGCCATGCAGGGTACTTGACAAAACAACACGACTCCGATGAAGCAGCTCGAAATATCTCGGAAGAGGTTGAAGAGGATCTATAAGAACACCTCCATCAGCAGAAACCTCGTGTAATGCTGATTCTTGGTTATCGACGTAGTGCGGAATCACGGCGAATGGAATGTCACCCGTATCACTGGCGGGAAAAAGGCGTGAGGCGAGTACACCAGGATCACCAAAAGGCTGGCTCCCGACTGGATAGCCGCCCAATCGCTCTAGAACAGCAGCAGTGAGAGGTCCTCGCAGAAGCAATACAGAAGAGGGAAGAGCTATCGGCCGGCTGTTGGCCGACAAGAAACCAGCCCCGGCAGCGATGGTTTGTGCATCGGCCCACTGCAGAATGCTGCCAAGGAGCATGACGTGAGGGCGTGAATATGAAACTTCCCCAATGCAGAGAACATCGTCCGCCAGGAAAGTCCGGGCAATTAATAAGCTAAACTGGTCGCCTGCGTTTGTAACCTTAGTGAATACTTTTAATGGAAGAGCCCGAGAGTAATTACTCATTCCATCCGCTCCTCTGAATTCCACTGCCAGTAATGCTTGCTCGCTGGACTGGATCGCTCAAGCAGGCCAGGATTAGCAGGGGAGAGCGTACACAGGTATGGACTAAAGCGAGGAATCCTAAGAGAATCTGGAGGGATCGCCACACGATTGGAATGCCAGCCTTTTGCTAACTCGCTAGCACTGAATGTTCTGCTGGCATATTTTTGCTTTATGTGTGCTTCTGACAGCGTAATATAATGACGTAGCACGTGAGTAGTTGCAGAAAGTTTTAAGTCATCACATTGGAGCACGTGACCAGCTCCGACACGATTGCATCCGATTAACTCGCGTCGAAAAGCACGATTAAGCCGGTTCTCGGCTGGTACAAAATAATAGTAATGCTTGTAATCGCTTAAGAAATTGACATGAGTTGGCTGGGGGCCAGGATCAGGCAAGAATACAAATTCCTCGAAATTAAGAGCATTCGCACCCTCAGCCTCAGCCTCCTCTATGCACTGGCGTAAATTAGCGACCCCATTACAGTGATGCATAAGCTCATCGGCATCGTGATGCACAAACCAAGTATGGGGAAGACCTTCTGCGAGCTGCTGCTTAGCCAAAAGTTGATCGGAGAGGCTGAATTCTCCCGTGTATGGCAGATGCTCAACAGCGACCACTGGATTACACTGTAGCTGTTTGTAAAGATCATGACTTCCATCGGTAGACTCATGATCAAGTATAGCTACATCAATAGACTGCTCAGCAAGCATAGGAAGTATAAATTGCAAATAAGGCTTCTCGTTACGTGCAGCAATTACTACACAGATAGTAAGTCTTTCCAGTTCAGTCATTTAAGCTAAAAAAGTAAAAATCAGCGAAAAACGAAAAGGCAAGCAATATGCTAGTTGACTTTAAAGCAAGTGCTGACCCGCACCCCCACCCCGGCCTAGCCGGGGTGGGGGTGCGCACCTCAGGCGACTGGCTCCTGCTGGCATTGCAAGGGGTAGGGCACCCCACGAATTCAGCGCCCAAGGCGCTGGATTCGTGGGGACCCCGGGTAGGCAAACCCGTCTCCCTGGTTTGAGAACCACCTCAACCAGACGAACCATGCCCAGGCTTGACTCTGGCGCCTTTTCTCTGGCGTCGTTACTGGATGGCAGCAGCGCCGCGGTGCTGGGTGCCGACCGCCATGAGCGCAGTGAGGAACGGCTCGGCTACCGCAACGGCTACCGGTCTCGCAGCCTCACCACCCAGGTGGGGGACATCGACCTGCTGATC
>BJHE01000015.1:0-33058 GCA_014191755.1 Cyanobium sp. | reverse complement strand
AGATTCGAAAACCTATCTATTGCAAAAAACTACGCACACCAGAATAAGCCTGTGGGCGCACAAACATGAATAACAGTATGATGGCCTGTGGATTGATAATACTAAAACTAGTTTACGCAAAAATTAGCATACGCATTGTATGCTTCAATTGACCGAAAATTTATTCTAAGTATTCTAAGGTTTGGGACTGCTTGATCTGCTTACGAATTTTCCGCGACCAACCAAATGCCGTAGCTGCGCCAAAGAGTGGCAAAGGTCCAGGTACAGGAGGTGCAGGTGCAGAGACAGGCTCGACTTCAAGAGTTTGTGCCCAGTAATCAACATGTCCCGCTAATTGTCCCGCAAAAGTGCTTGATACGATAATATCAGTATCGGCGGGAACAGTGAAGTTATTACTAAATGTGGAAGCATAGGAGCTAGTGAAAAATATGGCAGAGGGTGACGTAGGAATCGTATTTTCATACGTGAAGTCATTGGTCAAAGTTTGAGAGGTCCAAGTCGAAGTAACCTGAGGATTTATGGTACCAATTTCGGCGAAGAAGCTACGCAAGATACCACTGGTGCTGATCAACTTAACGGATTTATCAAATTTGAGCTTGATTGAGGAGATTTGGGGGGCAGGGTTGGTGCCCGCGTTGCCGCATGTAACAATGCTGTTTGGGCGATTACCACCCAGACAGCTGCCGAGCGTTTGATTGGATCGAGACACAGAAACACCAGAAGCCGATGAAGGATTGGCGATGGTGAGCTTGACACCTCCTTTCTCAAATAAAAGAGATGTACCTATATAGTCTGAATGAAATATTGAGCTAGGCGTTCCCCCGCCAAAAATCGGATCCGTAACTCCTGTAGGTACAATCGCTTCAGGGGAATTTGAAAAAAGGTTGAATGTGATCGTCGCAGCATAGGATGGAGCAGACTGCGCTACTGCTACACTTACTCCGAAAAGTGCGACAAGCACTCCACTTACACGAGCGTGGAAGCATGTATTGGAGTGTGTCATGCTCAAATCTACGTATGACAACTTACAGCATGATGCATGCAAAGGTGCATCAGCTAAAGAATGCACACACAGCACCCCAAGCCTACACAAATGTTAATCTAGTGTAGAGACACAAATGAGATGGGTAATATGGGGGGTTGCTTCTTTGCTTTGTCTTGATGTGGTCACCCCCCTGGCGCCGGGGCAGCCATGTCGCCCGGCAGCCAGATGCGAGCGCTGACTGACAGTAGGGCCAGGGCGAACAGCAGCACGATGGCGGCGGGCAGCAGCTTTGAGCGAAAGAAAGACACGGAGCTGGAGGGCGGGTTTCCCCCTTTTATAGGAGAACCGTCGGAGCCCCAACCTCTGCGGGCGTTGCCGGCTAGCCCTCCACAGTGCGCCGCAGCCAATACAGCGGGCCGGCGATCAGGCCCCACCTAGGGTTGCCGCGATTCGCCCCCGGCCGATGGCCTCCCACCTGCCTCCCTCCGCGCCAGCCGACGGCGCCGGGCTGAAACCCGTGCCCACCTGGCGGCGGCTGGCGGCGGTGGCGGCCCTGGGGGTGGCCAGCGGCAGCCCCTACGTGGTGGGCACCAAGCTCCTGCAGGGCTGGCTAACCACCAGCGGCATCCCCCTCGGCCTGATCGGCCTGCTCGCATACGCCGAGCTGCCGTACACCCTCAAGATGGTCTGGGCGCCGCTGCTCGACCGCTGGCCGATCCCCTGGCCCGACCGCCGCCGCGGCTGGTTGCTGCTCCTCCAGATCCTGCTCGTGGCGGTGATCGGTGCCATGGCCCTGCTAAGGCCTGGCCGCAGCCAAGCCAGCCTGCTGGCGATCGGCCTGATGGCCGTGCTCCTAGCGGTGGTCAGCGCCACCCAGGACATCGTCATCGACGCCTACCGCACCGATCTGCTGCCGGAGGGTGAGCGGGGCGCCGGGGCCGCCGCCACCAACCTCGGCTACCGCGCCGCGATGCTGGCGATCGGCGCCGGCGGCTTCATCCTGGCCGGCCGCGCCGGCTGGCCCCTGGCCTTCGCCGCCGCCGCCGCCCTGATGCTGGCGGTGCTGCCCTTCACCCTCACCGCCCCGCCGCTGCCTCCGCTCGCCCACCAGGTCACCAGCCTGCGCCAAGCGGTGGTGGGCCCGGCGAGGGAATTCCTGCGCCGCACCGGCGGCCCCCGGGCAGCGATGCTGCTGGCCCTGGTGCTGCTCTACCGCTGGCCCGATGGCCTGCTCGGGGTGATGGCGATTCCCTTCCTACTCCAAATTGGCTTTAGCCCAGAGGTGGTGGGTTCGGTGCTCGCGGGCTGGGGCATCGCCGCCACCATCGTCGGCACGGTTGTGGGGGGCCTGCTGTTCGGCCGGCTCGGGATGAACCGCTCTCTCTGGCTGTTCGCCCTCGTCGGCGCCGCCGGCAACCTCAGCTACGCGGCGCTGGCCCGCTTCGGCGGCGGCATGGCCGGCCTGCTGGCGGCGGTGGGCCTGGAAAACCTGGGCAGCGGCCTGGTGGGGGCCGCCTTCGTGGCACTACTGATGAGCCTCTGCAACCCCCGCTTCTCCGCAACCCAGTACGCCCTGCTCTCCGGCGTCTACGCGCTCAGCCGCTCGGTGCTCTCCGGCCCGGCGGGCTTCCTGGCGGAGGGTGTGGGCTGGGACAGCTTCTTCATGCTCTCGGCAGCCGCCTCCCTGCCAGCCTTCCTGCTGATGACCCGGCTCACCCCCTGGCGAGGCGATGGGGTGCAGGGGGCTTTCGATCCCCTGCGGGATCCAACCTGAGCGGCGCTCTTCTCCCCCGCCTCCCTCCTGCGCAGCTGCACCTGAAGCGCTTCAGGCCATGGCCAGGGCCACCAGGGTCTGGTTGTGGAATCCACCGGCACCATGGGGGCGGGCAATTTCGCCGTAGGTGTAAAAACCGGCTACCGGCAAGGGGCCCAGCCGCTCCTGCATACACTCGAAATCCCCGTCGGCTGAGGCGCTCTCCAGCACCGAGCGGAGCGCCACACAGTCGAAGAGGAGCATGCCGATCGGCGCGGCGCCGGCCAGCCCAGAGCAGGCCTCCCGGCAGGCATATTCGGCGTCTCCCAGCACCGACACGCTGTCGCCCTGCATGAACATCGTCATCCCACCCTGGGGAAGGCCGGCGATGCAGGTGAGGCTGCGGGTCTCCAGATCGGCGCCGGCCAAGTAGCGGATCTCGATGCGATCGCGCCTTGGTATGCCTAGGGGATGGGTGGCTGCAAAGGCGGCGAAGGCTTCCCGGCTGGCGCTCGCCTGAGGCGCCTTCAGGGTTTCCAGGTAGACGTCGAGGGCTGGACGGTCATCCAGGCTCTTCACGCTCACCCCCGAGCTGGAGGTGAGCAGCATCGGCTCTCCCACCGGAAGCAAGCTGTGGGAGACACCGATGCCGATCGGGCTGTCGGATCCGATGGCGGCGGCCACCAAGGCCTGGTTCAGCACTCTGGCTCCGAAGATCTGGGAGGTGGAGCGCATGGCCATGTCACCGCCCGCGCATCCCCCCTCCAGCGGTACTGAGGCTCCGGTCACTTCGTAGGCCCCGCGCACCACCTCCATCAGGTCGCCACAGAGGCCATCGGCCAGGAGCACCAGGACGCGGTGGGGATGGGAGGGAAGGCCATCGAGGCAGCGGGCCACCCGGCGGGAAGCCACCCGCAGGCTGCCCAATTCCCCCTGCCCCATACCCACCCGCACGGAGAAGCCGGCACCGCCCAGGGCCCAGAGCACGAGGCTGTGGCGCAGGAAGCGGCCGTCGGTGAGTTCACCGGAGGTGCTGCAGCCGATCAGGGGAACGGATCCCAGGGCGGCCTGGAGCTCCCCGGCCATCGAGTCCATCGGGTAGGCCGGGGAGAGAAAAGCGATCACCAGGGCTGGTGCCTCGACCGCGGCGAGGCCCTCCGGAAAGAGGGCGGTCATCGCTTCGGCGATCGCCCCGGCCGGATCGGGGGTTGCTGGAACTGCCGCAGCGCACCCAGCGGGGGCGTGGACCGCTGGATTCCCCCCGGATCGTTGGCTCTGGCACAAGAGCCGCGCCGGGAGAGGGATCGGTCATGGCAGCCACGGGGGTCGAAGCCTCTCCAAACGATGAGGGGATGATGAGGGGAGTGGGAACCCGCGATGACGCAACAGGCGAAGCTCCGCGCCTGCGGCCGCGTGAATCACCCCGGCTCAGCCCAGCCGGCGCCGCAGCTGGCCGCAGGCAGCGTCCTGGTCCAGACCGCGACTGGCGCGCACGCTCACCGCGGTGTGGCGGCGGGCCAGGGCCGTGCGGAAGGCTTCCACCGCGGCGGGCGAAGGGCGCTGGAACTCCTCCTCCTCGATGGGGTTGTAGGGGATGAGGTTCACGTGGCTCTGGAAGCCCCGCAGCAAGGCGGCCAGTGCCGCTGCATGGCGCGGCTGGTCGTTGAGCCCCCCGAGCAGGATGTATTCAAAGCTCACCCTCCGGCCCGTGATCGTCACGTAGCGGCGGCAATCCTCCAGCAGCTCCTCGATCGGATAGGTGTGGGCGGTGGGGATCAGCTCCTCCCGCAGCCGCTGATCCGGGGCATGGAGGCTCACCGCCAGGGTGAATTGGGCGCGGCCCAGCCGATCGAGGGCCCGCTCGGCCAGGGTGGGCAGGGTTCTCGCCACGCCCACGGTGCTCACCGTGATCTGGCGCTGGGCCATGCCCAGGTCGCGGCAGAGACAGTCGATCGCGGCAAGCACCACCTCGCTGTTGAGAAGGGGTTCGCCCATACCCATGAACACCACATGGCTGGGGCGGCGGCCCATGGCCTCGCGCACGCTCAGTACCTGGTCGACGATCTCGTGCACGGCAAGGGAGCGCTGCAGCCCTCCCTTGCCCGTGGCGCAGAAGCGGCAGGCCATCGGACAGCCCACCTGGCTACTCACGCACACGGTGAGCCGCTCACCGCTGGGAATCCCCACGGTTTCGATGCTCAGGCCATCAACGGTGCCGAGCAGCAGCTTGCAGGTACCGTCGCGGGCGTCACTGCGGTGCAGCACCCTGGAGCGGCCCAGCAGGGACTGGCCGGGTTCGCTCTCCCCTGGGGTGATCCGTTGCTCTCTGGGGCGCTCTGGACTCCCTTGCGCTGGTGGCCAAAGGACATCAGCCTCGGGCCCAGTGGTCCTTGACCCGGCCGGGAGCACCGGCAGCTCCTGCAGTCGCTGACGCCAGGCCTTGGGAAGTACCGAGATTGCATCGAGGCTGCGGGCTCCGCGGTTGTACAACCAGTCGTGCAGTTGGCGGCCACGGAAGGCGGGCTGTCCCTGGGACTGGGCCCAGGCTTCCAGCTCCGCCACCCCCAGTCCCAATAGGGGGGTCAGCGCCACCGCCTGAGGCCGCAGATCGGTGGATGTCACAGCGGCGGGTTCCGGGTTTGCGCGCAATTCGGAGCTGGTCACGGACCCTGAAGCAGACGCACTGGACGAATCCTCAGGGCTGGCTCCCGCCTCCGTGGCGGCCATCAGGGCCGGATCAGGAGGCCGTGGCCGAGCGTCCATTCCACGACCACCAGGGCCACGAACCCCAGCATGGCGAGGCGGCCATTCAGCCGCTCGGTGTGGCCGTGGAAGCCCCAGCGCGGCAGGCGTTGCACCGGGATGGGGGTGCCTAGATCGGTTCTACCTGCTGCGGATGGAGCGGCGGATCGGCCGGGGGGCTTGGCGCCACCACGGGGGATGGGCCGGTCGGGGGCGTCAGTCATCGCTGAGCAGCCCCTCCTCTTGCAGGCCCTCAAGGGCTGCAGGATCGGCGATCAGTTCCTCATCGAGGCCCTCGTCGAGTCCCGGGCGGGTGAAGGCAGCGAAGCTGCTGGCCGTGGCCTCGATGCCATGGCGGCTGCGGGTGGCTTCGAGATCCTCATCGGAGGGATCGTCCAGCACCGCCGCCGAGGCGGCAGGGGCTGGCATCTCGACCGTGTAGTCGGGGCGGAGGTTCTGCACGCGGCGGTAGCTCGCAGCCTCTTCTTCGAGGATGTCGGGGTGGGGTCCAGCCTCGGCCCGGAGCTCCTCCTCGAAGCCCCCGAAGCCGGTACCGGCTGGGATCAGACGGCCGATGATCACGTTTTCCTTGAGGCCCCGCAGCCAGTCGCTCTTGCCCTCGATGGCCGCTTCGGTGAGCACCCGGGTGGTTTCCTGGAACGAGGCGGCAGAGATGAAGCTGTCGGTGTTGAGGGAGGCCTTGGTGATCCCTAGCAGCACCGGCGTGAACTCAGCCGGAGCGCCGCCGGTGATCGCCATGGCGGCGTTGCCCTTTTCCACCTGACGCAGTTCGATCAGCTCACCGGGCAGCAGGGTGGTGTCGCCCGCATCCTCAACGCGCACCTTGCTGGTCATCTGGCGCACGATGACCTCGATGTGCTTATCGCTAATGGAAACGCCTTGAGATTTGTAGACGTTCTGCACTTCCTGCACCATCTGGAACTGCAACTTCGAGATCGATTCCTGGGCGGCCTCCATGGTGGGCTTGCGCAGGCGCAGGTCCTCGAAGAAGCACTCCAGCAGCTCGTGGGGGTTGATCGGCCCATCGGTAAGCAGTTCGCCGGCGCTGACCTGCTGGCCATCGCTCACCATCACGTTGCGACCCAGCAGGATCGGGTAATCGGTGATCGCGTCGTCAGCTTCGATCACCGACACGGTGATCGAGTCGTCGTCTTCGCCCTGTTTGATCTGCACCGTGCCGCTCTTACGGCAGAGCACAGCCGATTCGCGGGGGCGGCGGGCCTCCAGCAGTTCCTCAATCCGGGGCAGGCCCTGCACGATGTCACCGGTCTTCTGGCGCTCGAACACCAGCAGGGCCAGGCCATCACCCCGTTGCACCAACTCACCATCGCGCACGTGCAGAACCGAATCGGGCGACACCATGTATGGGCGGCCGAGGCGAATCGTGACGGTCTTGTCCTGGATCGCCTCCACTTGGCCGCAGCAGGGGGCCGTGACGCCCTCGGCGAGGGGATCGCCATCGACAACCCGGTCGCCGATCGCCACCGAAGCGGCACCGGAGAGCTCAAGGCTGCGGGTGTCGCCGGCCCGCTCCACGAGCAGTCGGCGGATCGGCTCTCCGGTGAGGGATTCCGGCAGCTGCACCACGCCATCTTCCTTGCAGAGAATCTGAGTGGTGGCCACCACATCCCCCCGCTTCACGCTGATCCCATCCTCAACCTGAAGTTCGGTGTGGGTGGAGCCGTGGCTGGCATCGGAGAGGGTGTCGCGCCGAACCAGCAGCGTCTCGAGAATCACCAATTGGAGGCGATCGATCGTCTTGGCCCGCTTGTCGGCCACCGCTTCCACATCCACCGTCATCTGGGGGGTGGTGTCGAAGGTCTCAAGGATTAATTGGGTGCGCAGCAGCTCAACCCCCTCTACCGATTTAATGAGCTCGCCATCCTTGTAGGTAAGCCGCTGGGTGGCCTTGAGACCGAGGGAGGGACCACCGCTCTGCTTCACCGAGGCCAGTTCAGGCAGGTGGGCGGCATCGGGGATTGTGTATTCCTCCACAGGACGCAGCAAGAGGGCACCTCCCTCCGGAGTGTCGACCGCCTCCACGAACTGCATCGCCTCAGCCACCAGCCCGGGGGCGATCTCCTCACCGGGGTTCACCATGCGTCCATCGCCGCCGTAGCGGCTGAGCACCTTGGCGTCGCTGATCTGTCGCAGATCGCCGGAGCGAACGATGATTTCCCGGAGAATGTCGTTCTTCTGGGTCACTGTCACGATACCGGCAGTCTGGCTGAAGATGTCCTTAACCACCTCCGTGCCGGCTTCGATCCACTGGCCGTCCTCAATCATCAACAGGGAGATGTCTTTATTGATCTCATGGGTTTCCTGCGGGATCCAGAGGAGGGTGCCACCCTTGCTCACCTCGTAGCCATGCTTGGCAGAGCGGGCTTTCTTGATCGCCAGGCCGGGGGCGAATTTCACGATGCCGCCGGTCTGGGTCCGGAAGCGGTCGTCGTGGAGTTCGGCAATCACCTCACCGGCACCGATTTTGGTACCGGGATGGGTGATCAGCCGATAGCGACTGCCATCCTTCTCTTCAAGGAACCAGTTCTCGCCGCTGTGGGTGGATTCACCCTGCAGTTTGCAGTCCTTGAGGTTGATGCTGGCGGTGACGATTTGCACCTCGCGTGAATCGCCGGCCGATTCGCGCAGCCGCACCGCGCCGCCGTATTCGCTGGACAGCCGGCTCTCGGCGAGCACATCGCCGGTGTGAACCGGTTTGTTGCCCTGTACCACCGGCTGGGCATTCGGGGGAAGGTTGTACACGTCGCCGCTGAACACCCAGAGGCGGCCAAGGCGCTGGGCCTTGTGGGTGATGTTGCCCTGGCGGTCGGTGACCTCGCGGGGCTGAATCACATCTTCAAAGCGTACCTGACCCGCCAGGTCACAGATCACATCCTTGGTGGCCTTCTCCACGCTCTTCTTGACCTGAGCGCCTGCGGAGATCTGGGCCAGCATCGTGTCGGAAGGCACATGCCCACCATCGTTCACGAACAGGATGGAGCCGGAGCTGATGCTCAGTTTCTGAGATTTACCCTTGGCACTTTTCACCTCCAGAACGAAATCGGTTTCGGCCAGATGGGCTTCCACGCCGTGGGGCGTCCGGTGAGCCCGCACCCGTGCCTTGGCACCAAACTCCACAGTGCCTTCGATCGAGGAGCGCACCACCCCGGTTTCGGCCGTGGACACACCGCCGGTATGGAAGGTGCGCATCGTGAGCTGGGTGCCGGGCTCACCGATCGACTGGGCGGCGATGATGCCCACCGCTTCGCCGAGATCCACCAACTCATTGTGAGCCAGGGCCCAGCCATAGCACTTGCGGCACACCGAACGAGAGGCCTCGCAGGTGAGGGGCGAACGCACTACCACGGTGCGCACCCCGGCCGCCTCGATGCGGCGGGAGAGAGGAGGATCGATCTCGCCGTCGCGGTCGACGATCACTGTGCCATCGGTGTCGAGCACCGGTTCACCGGCCAGCCGACCCACCAGCTTGGCGGCGTACTTTCCCTTGTCGTCGGCATCGATCGGAATGCCGCGGGTGGTGCCGCAGTCTTCCTCCCGCACGATCACATCCTGGGCCACGTCCACCAGACGGCGGGTGAGGTACCCCGAGTCGGCGGTGCGCAGGGCCGTGTCCACCAGACCCTTGCGGGCCCCGTACGAAGAAATCACGTATTCGGTGACCGTTAGCCCTTCGCGGAAGTTGGTACGGATCGGAAGGTCGATGATCTCGCCCTGGGGGTTGGCCATCAGGCCCCGCATGCCCACCAGCTGACGCACCTGGGACATGTTGCCCCGGGCACCCGAATTGGCCATCATCCACACCGAATTCAGCGGGTCATTGTCGTTGAAGTTCTTCTTGACTTCCTCGACCAGACGCTCATTGGTTTCCGTCCAGGTGTCGATCACCTTGGTGTGCCGCTCCACCTCGGTGATCTCACCGAGCCGGTAACGCTCTTCGGTATCGGTGATCTGCTGTTCCGCCTCCTGCAGCAGGCGCACCTTCTCACCGGGGATGCGCAGGTCGTCCACCGAAATCGACACGGCCGCCTGGGTGGCGTAGTGAAAGCCCAGATCCTTGAGCTCATCGGCCATGGAGGCGGTGGCCGCCGTTCCATGGTGCTTGAAGGCCCAGGAAACCAGGTTGCGCAGGGCCTTTTTATCGATCACCCGATTGCGGAAGGGGGGAGCCTCCCTGCTGAAGGCGGGTGTTGTGTCGGGCACGGCCGGGGCGGGAGCGGCCTTGCTGCTCTTCTTGCTCGACTTCTTGGCGGGCGTGGCGGTCATGGCGTGATCGGCGTTGTCAGCGCGGAGAGGAAAGGCTGGTGAGAAGGAAGAGGGATGGCGGTGTGCCGTGGGCTGCTCTCGGGCAGGGCACGACGGTGGGAAGGGAAGCGCCTCCCGGGTTCGGCATCAGGCGGCGGCCACAGCGGCGATGATCGTGTGGTTGATCACGACCCGGCCCACGGTGGTCAGCAGGTAGCGGCTGATCAGAGCGCCGTCCTCGTCGAAGCGGTCGCGGCGGTACTTCCACTGCTCCACGCGAGTGCCATCGCTGAGGGTCTCGCTCGACTGGGGCTCCCGGTCCTCGTCGTCGCTCTCAACCTCACCGTTGAAGCGCACCCAGATCCAGTCGTGGAGGTGGAGGTGCTTCTCCTCGAAGGCATGGATCACGTCCTCAAGGCCCGCGAAGGTGAGGGAACGGTCGCCAAAGGCAGGCCTGGCGGCACCGGGCTGCTCGGCGGTGAGGTAGTAAGCGCCCAGCACCATGTCCTGAGAGGGTGTGATGATCGGCTCGCCGGTGGCAGGCGAGAGAATGTTGTTGCTGGCGAGCATCAGCATCCGGGCCTCGGTCTGGGCCTCGATCGCCAAGGGGACATGCACGGCCATTTGGTCGCCGTCGAAGTCGGCGTTGAAGGCGGGGCAGACCAAGGGATGCAACTGGATGGCACGTCCATCCACCAGTTTCGGCTCGAAGGCCTGGATCCCTAGACGGTGCAGGGTCGGGGCCCGGTTGAGCAGGATCGGGTGCCCCTCGATCACCTCCTGCAGCACCTGCATGACCTCATCGTCGGCGCGCTGAATCAACTTCTTGGCCGCCTTGATGTTGTTTACGATGTTCTGGCGGATCAGGCGATGGATCACGAAAGGCTGGAACAGCTCGATCGCCATCTCCTTGGGCAGGCCGCACTGATGCATCTTCAGCTTGGGACCCACCACGATCACGGAACGGCCGGAGTAATCGACCCGTTTGCCGAGCAGGTTCTGGCGGAAACGCCCCTGCTTACCCTCGATGATGTCGCTGAGGGATTTAAGCGCCCGGTTGTTGGCTCCCACCACGGTGCGACCGCGGCGGCCGTTGTCGATCAGGGCATCGACGGCCTCCTGCAGCATGCGCTTTTCGTTGCGCACGATAATCTCGGGGGCCAAAATTTCCTGAAGCCTCGCCAGGCGATTATTGCGATTGATCACCCGCCGGTAGAGGTCGTTGAGGTCGCTGGTGGCGAAACGGCCGCCATCGAGCTGCACCATGGGCCGCAGATCCGGTGGGATCACCGGGATCACATCGAGCACCATCCACTCCGGACGAGCATTGGTGGCGATGAAGTTATCGATGACCCGCAGGCGCTTGATCAGCTTGGCCCGCTTCTGCCCCTTGCTGGCGTTGATGTCTTCACGCAGTTGATCGCCGATCTCGTTGAGATCGAGGTCTTCAAGCAATTGCTTCAGGGCTTCGGCACCGATGCCGACAACGGGTTCATTCTCAATCTCGGAGTCTTCGGCGAAGATCTGATCCTCGATCTCCAGCCACTCGTCTTCGGTAAGCAGTTGCTTGTAGGTGAGATCCTTATGGTCGCCCGGATCGAGCACCACGTAGCAGTTGAAGTAAACGATCTGCTCCACATCGCGCAGGGGCATGTCGAGCAAGATCGCCACATAGCTGGGAATGCCCTTCAGATACCACACATGCGAGACGGGCGCCGCCAGCTTGATGAAGCCCATGCGATGGCGCCTCACCCGGCTTTCCGTGACCTCCACCCCGCAGCGCTCGCAGACGATGCCGCGGTGCCGCACGCGCTTGTATTTGCCGCAATGGCATTCCCAATCCTTGGAGGGGCCGAAGATCTTCTCGCAGAACAGCCCGTCCATCTCGGGCTTGAGGGTGCGGTAGTTGATCGTTTCCGGCTTAGTCACCTCGCCCACCACCTGGCCGTTGGGCAGGGTGCGCTGACCCCACTGCATGATCCGCTCGGGGGAGGCGAGCGTGATCTTCACGTAGTCGAAGTGGTTCTCGGTCCGGAGGTTGCTGTTGGACATGGCGGCTGACGCGCGGAGAGGGAGGAAGGCGGGGGGTATCGGAGTCCCGTGCAACCGCCCCCAGGGTGGGGCGGCGCCGGGGGCGATCAGCGATCAGTCGTCGTCGTAGTCCGCGACGCCGAGGGATTCGTAGGTGGGCCGGCTGGGGGTGCTGCGGCGGGGATTCACGTCCTGCATCAGGTCAACTTCCTCGCCGGCATCGGTATACACCGCGATGTCGAGACCGAGGGACTGGAGTTCGCGCATCAGCACCTTGAACGATTCGGGTGTTCCCGGCCTGGGGATCGGTTTGCCCTTAACGATGGCGTTGAGCGCCTCGTTGCGGCCCTGCATGTCGTCGGATTTGACGGTGAGCAATTCCTGCAGGGTGTAGGCAGCGCCGTAGGCCTCCAGGGCCCACACCTCCATCTCGCCGAGTCGCTGGCCGCCCTGCTGTGCCTTGCCTCCCAGCGGCTGCTGAGTGACCAGGGAGTAGGGACCGGTGGAGCGGGCGTGGATCTTGTCATCCACCAGGTGAACCAGCTTGAGGATGTGGGCGTAGCCCACGGTGACCGGCTGGTCGAAGGCTTCGCCGCTGCGGCCATCGATCAGCTGGATCTTGCCCGGGTTAGAAGGGTCATAGACCCAGTCCTTGCCCGGTTCCTTGGCGGCTTCTTCGAGGTAGGCCTGCACCGTTTGCTTCGATTTCTCGGCGCCGTGCATCTCATCGAAGGGCACCACCTTCACCCGACAACCGAGGTGGGAGGAAGCCCAACCCATCAGGCACTCGAACACCTGGCCAACATTCATCCGGCTCGGCACACCGAGCGGATTGAGCACGATGTCGATGGGTGTTCCATCGGGCAGGTAGGGCATGTCCTCGCGGGGAAGAATGCGGCTGATGATCCCCTTGTTGCCGTGGCGGCCGGCCATCTTGTCGCCCACCTGGATCTTGCGGCGCTGAGCCACATAGACCCGCACCACCATGTTGGCGCCGGGGGGCAGTTCATCACCCTGCTCGCGGGTGTAGATGCGCACATCCACCACCCGACCCCTCTCGGTGCTGGGCACCCGCAGGGAGTTATCCCGCACGTCGCGGGCCTTTTCACCAAAGATGGCGCGTAACAGCTTCTCCTCGGGAGGCTGGTCGGATTCGCCCTTGGGGGTGACCTTGCCCACCAGAATGTCGCCGCTCTCGACATAGGCGCCGATGCGGATGATACCCATCTCATCCAGGTTGCCAAGGCTTTCCTCGGCAACGTTGGGAATTTCCCGCGTGATTTCTTCGGGACCGAGCTTGGTTTGGCGGGCCTCGATCTCATACTTCTCGATATGCACCGAGGTATAGAGGTCGTCCTGCACCAGTCGCTCACTCACGAGGATGGCGTCCTCGTAGTTGTATCCCTCCCAGGGCATGTAGGCGATCAGTACGTTCTGACCCAAGGCGATCTCCCCGCCCTCGCAGGCGGAGCCGTTCGCCAGCACCTGGCCGGCAATCACGCGATCGCCCTGCTTCACGATTGGTCGCTGATTGAGGCAGGTGTCCTGGTTGGAGCGCTGGTACTTCTGCAGCATGTGGTAATGATCCTCACCCTGCTCGTCGCGAATGATGATTTGGGTGGCGTCCACGAACACCACCTCGCCGTTCACCCGGGTGATCGGCACCATGCCCGAGTCACGGGCGACCTGGGTTTCCAAGCCGGTGCCCACTAGGGGGCGTTCCGGACGCAGCAGAGGCACTGCCTGCCGTTGCATGTTGGAGCCCATCAGGGCACGGTTGGCGTCGTCGTGCTCAAGGAAGGGGATCAGAGAGGTGGCCACCGAGATCACCTGCACCGGTGAGAGCTGGACGTAATCGACCTGCTCGGGAGGCACCTTTTCGAAATCCTGGCGGTAGCGCACCGGCACGAGGTCGGAGGTGATGCGGCCGGTGGCGTCGGTGGGTACGTCGCCGGGGGCGACGCGGCATTCATCCTCCAGGTCGGCGGAAAGATAGATGGGATTGCCCTGCTTGCTCACAATCCCGTTTTCCACCCGCCAGAAGGGGGTTTCGATGAAGCCGTATTCGTTGACCCGGGCATGGGTGGCCAGGGAACCGATCAGGCCGGCATTGGGGCCTTCCGGCGTTTCGATTGGGCAGATGCGGCCGTAGTGGGAGGGGTGAATGTCGCGCACGGCGAAGCCGGCCCGCTCCCGGGTAAGACCGCCTGGGCCGAGGGCGCTGATGCGGCGCTTGTGGGTGAGTTCGGCCAGGGGGTTGGTCTGGTCCATGAACTGACTCAGCTGGCTGGAGCCGAAGAACTCCTTGATCGCCGCCACCAGAGGCTTGGGGTTCACCAGCTGGGCAGGGGTGAGCGAATCGGTCTCGCCCACGGTCATCCGCTCCTTGATGATCCGCTCCAATCGGTTGAGGCCCACCCGAACCTGGTTCTGCAGCAGCTCACCCACCGAACGCACGCGGCGATTGCCGAGATGGTCGATGTCGTCAAGGCTGGCGCCACCGACATCGAGCTCGAGATTGATCAGGTAATCAATCGTGGAGAGCACATCCTCGGGAGTGAGGGTGCGGGTGGCATCGGGAATGGTGAGACGGAGCTTTTTGTTGATCTTGTAGCGACCAACACGTCCGAGGTCGTAGCGCTTCGGATCGAAGAAGCGGCTGTGCAGCAGCGTTTGTCCGCCACTCACCGAAGGCGGTTCACCGGGTCGAAGTTTCTTGTAGAGCTCTAAGAGGGCCTGATCTTCGGAAGCGATGCCCTCATCGTTGGCCGCCTCGATCGACTTTTGGTAGTACTCCGGGTGGCGGAGCTTGTCTAGTACGTCGTTGTCAGATAGACCGATGGCCCGCATCAGCACGTGGGCATTGATCTTGCGAGTCTTGTCGACACGCACGTGCAAGAGATCGTTCTTATCAGTTTCAAACTTCAGCCAGGCGCCACGGTTGGGGATCAGGCTGGCGTTGAAGGTTTTGCGACCGTTCTTATCCTGTTCATCCTTGAAATACACGCCGGGGGAACGCACGATCTGATTCACGATCACGCGCTCAGCACCGTTGATAATGAAGGTGCCGCGTTCGGTCATCAGGGGCAGTTCACCGATGAACACCTCCTGTTCCTTGATCTCACCGGTTTCCTTGTTGATCAGCCGGCAGGTCACATACATCTGGGAGGCGAAGGTGGCATCACGCCGCTTCGCCTCTTCCACATCGTGGCGGGGACGCTTGAGCCGGTACTGGTCGCCGACGAAATGAAGCTCGAGCTTGCCGGTGTAATCGGTGATCGGGGAGAAGCTGTCCAGCTCCTCGATCAGGCCCTTCTCCAGGAACCACTTGAAGCTCGCCCGCTGTACCTCCACCAGATCCGGGAGGTAAGTGACGGTCTTAGCGACCTGGATCGCGCTGCTCATGCGGTGAACCTGCAGGAACGGATGGATAAGGGAATCGGTCTGGAGATGGAACCGGTGGTTGACGTGGGGTCAACAACCGGCGGGCACGGCGGTGGGTCGGCGGTGTCGACACGAACAGCCGTTCCGGCAACCAGGAACGGCTGTTCAGGCGAAGCCCCCTACCGTGCCTCCCTCAAGGCCGGGGAGGGGATGGATGCCGCCTGGGGCCTGGTGGAGAACCCAGGCGCTGTGGTGATCCGGGGGGTGAGCCGAAGGGTGGACAAAGAAGCGCTTCCGCTACCAGACCAATGGAACATCATACACTATGAAGCGACAGGTTGAAAAGTCGTGCCGCATTCTCGGTGCTGGTAGAAGCAACTTGCTCGAGGGTCTCGCCCCGCAGCTCCGCCACCCGAGCAGCCACCGTCGCGACGAAGGCCGGTTCGTTGCGCTTGCCTCGTCGAGGCACCGGGGCCAGGAAGGGGCAGTCGGTCTCCACCAGATAGCGGTGGGGCGGCACTTGGCGGGCGCATTGGTGGGTGGCTTCGGCCTTTGGGAAGGTGACGGTGCCGCTGAAACTGATGTACAGGCCGTGGGCCAGGAAAGCCTCCATTTCCGCAGGTGTGCCCCCCCAGCAGTGCATCACCCCGCGTGGGATGCCACCTTGGCGTGCCCGAGAGACGAACAGCTCCAGCATCGCCGCGGCGGCGTCGCGGCAATGGATGATCACCGGCAGATCCAGCTCCACAGCCAGATCTAGCTGGGGCTCCAGCACGGCCAACTGGCGCTCCAGGTTCGTCTCCCGGTAGAGGTCCAGCCCGAGTTCTCCGATCGCCACCACCCGGCTGTCGGCTTGGGCGGCGATTCGTAGGTCGCGGGCGGTGTGCTCCTGCCAGTGCTGGGTATCCAATGGATGGACCCCCACCGCGTAGCTGAGTTCCGGAAAACGGTCGGCCAGGGCGCGGATGGCCGGGATTTCGGCGGGCTCCACACAGGCGTGCACCAAGGCGCTGACACCGGCCTCACGCCAGCGGGCCGCCACTTCGTCGAGGTCCGCGTCGAAATTGCGGAAGACGATGTGGCAATGGGAATCGACCAAGGCGATTGCCGGCGGCGGGCCATCGATCAAGCCTTCGGCGCCATCACCCGTGGCGGTGGCCATCGACATCGGGGCGGCCGGCGGCAGTGGAAACGGGCTCACCATTGTGATGTTTCCGGATGTGATGTCACCGGACAGGAGGGCCATTGATCAGGCCCCAACGCAGGGATCGGGGAGGCATGCCCTCATCTGGTCGGGGATGCTCAGGCTTGGACGGGCTCGAGAACCTTCCTTACGGCGGCGCTCAGCCGCGATTTCTGGTTGGCGCCGGTGTTGCGGTGCAGCACTCCCACCTTCACGGCCTTGTCGATCTTGCTGAAGGCTGCATTGAGGCTCGTTTCCACGGCAGCCTTGGCTTCAGCAGCTGGCTCCTGGTTGTAAGCCGAGCAGGCGGTGAAGCAGCGCTTCATCAGGGTGCGCAGGGCCGATTTGTAGGTGCGGTTCCGCAGCCGGTTGCGCTCGGCGATTTCGATGCGCTTCTTCGACGACTTGTTATTGGCCACAGGTGCTGGCGCTGATTCGACAAACGAAGATCCTACCTTGCCAAGAGGCCACCTCCCTCAACCACCGGTGCGGGGCCGGCCCGGCGGCGGGGGGTCCAGCCAGCCCTAGCCTTAAGTACGTTCAGTCCCCAGCCTGGATCAGGTTCCTGGATCCGCCGGGGAACCGTTGCTGAATCCATTGCTGAATCCATTGCTGAATTCGTTTGTGAACGAAGTGGACCCATCGCAGCAGGGGGCTGGCCTGCAGGCCCTCGACCCTCCCCTGGCTCTGGCCTGCCTGCGGGATCCGGAGCTGGCTGGCGCCAGGTTGGCGGCCATCGCCCAACGGACCGAGGGGAGTGCGATGGCAGAGCAGCAGGAGCGCGTGGCCTCGATCCTGGAGCGGGTGCGACACGAGGGGGACGAGGCTCTGTTTGATCTCACCCAGCGTTTCGACGGGGTGCGGCCCGATTCCCTCGCCATTCCGCCCGAGCGCTTGGCCCAGGCCTGGGAGGCCACGGCTCCCTCCCTGCGCGCCGCCCTGGAGCTGGCCCACGACAGGATCACGGCCTTTCATCGTCACCAGCTTCCCGCCGACCTGGTGGTGAGCGGACCCCATGGCGAGCGGCTTGGGCGCCGCTGGCGGCCCGTGGCACGGGCGGGCCTCTACGTGCCCGGCGGTCGGGCTTCGTATCCGAGCACGGTGTTGATGAACGCCGTGCCAGCCCGTGTGGCCGGCGTGGCGCGGATCGTGATGGTCACGCCACCTGGCCCGGATGGGGAGCCCAACCCCACGGTGCTGGCGGCCGCCCATCTCGCCGGGGTGCGGGAGGTGTATCGGGTCGGCGGGGCCCAGGCGATCGCCGCTCTGGCCTACGGCACCGCCTCCATTCCCCGGGTGGATGTGATCAGCGGGCCGGGCAACCTCTGGGTGACTCTGGCCAAGAAGGCTGTGTACGGCCAGGTGGGGATCGATTCCCTGGCGGGCCCCAGCGAGGTGCTGGTGATCGCCGACCACACCGCCCGGGCCGACCAGGTGGCCGCCGACCTGATGGCCCAGGCGGAGCACGACCCGCTGGCGGCGGCTATTTTGATCACCACCAGCGAAGAGCTGGCGGCAGCGGTGCCGGCGGCGGTGGCGGCCCAGCTCGCCCGGCACCCCCGGGCGGCGATCGTGCGCCAGGCCCTGGCTGACTGGGGCCTGATCGTGGTGTGCGCAGACTTGGTGGAGGCGGCCGGCCTCAGTGATCGGTTCGCGCCGGAGCACCTGGAGCTGTTGGTGGAGAATCCGGAGGCACTTGCGGAGCGGATCCAGCACGCCGGCGCCATCTTCCTCGGCTCCCATACGCCCGAGGCGGTGGGCGACTACCTGGCCGGTCCGAACCACACCCTGCCCACCAGTGGCACGGCCCGCTTCGCCGGAGCCCTGAGCGTGGAAACGTTCCTGCGCCACACCTCCCTGATCCAGTTCAACCGGGAGGCCCTGGAGGCCACCGGCGCGGCCGTGATCGAGCTCGCCGAGAGCGAGGGGCTCCACAGCCACGCTGAATCGGTGCGGCGCCGGCTCGTTTGAAGGCCGCGCTCCGCCTCGCAGCCGGTCATGCCCAACGGGTCGGCCTTGAAGCCCTGGCCACCACCGAGCTGCTCTGGCCCTGATTCCACGCGGATGGCCCTGCAGCGGCGGCGGCGGCCGATAGCGTGACCGAATACAGCGCTTCCCCATGGCCTCCCCTGCGCTCCGTGCCCTGCCGCTCGCCGTGGCTGCCACTGGACTGCTGGGGGCCTCCCTGCTGCTGCGCCTTCCCTCGGCCGCGAACCCTTCCCCGGGGGCTGCCATGCCGCCCCTCTCCCCACCCGTGCAGGCGAGCCCTGGAGCCCCTGCGGTTACCGTGCCGGCTCCGCCCAAGCCGCCCCTTGAGCCCGGACCCCCAGCAGCGCCCGGGCCTTCAGCGGCGCCAGCGGCCGGCCCGCCGCTGCCCACCCGGGCCGGTCTGCCCACCGCTCCCGACGGCCGCCATTACCCCCTGGTGCCAGCGGATCCTGCTGCCACTGCCAGCCTGCTCGCCCAGGTGGAGGAGGCCCTGCGGTCGGCGGCCACCCCCGCGACGGACCTGCCGGCTCTGGGCCACCAGCAGCAGGTGATCTACCGCGTGCTTGCTTACCAGCCTGAGCAGACCGATCGGGTGCGAGCCGCCCTGCCCGAGCGCTGGCGTCCGGTGTTCGATCGACACATCCGGGCCCGGCGGGAATTCATTGCCATGCACGATCCGCGCCGGCGGCCGGCCAACCTGCCCGCCTGGCGGATCGTTCCACCGGAACCCGCAGCCAACCTGCTGCGCTACTACCGCGAGGCCGCCGCCGCCACGGGCATCCCCTGGGAGGTGTTGGCCGCGGTGAACCTGGTGGAGAGCGGCATGGGGAGGATCGATGGGGTGTCAGTGGCTGACGCCCAAGGTCCCATGCAATTTCTCCCCAGCACTTGGGCTGAGCCGGGCATCGGCAATGGAGGCAACATCCGCGATCCCCGCACGGCCATCAACGCCGCCGCCCGCTACCTGGTGCGCCGCGGCGGCCTCAAGGACATCCGCAAGGGGCTTTGGGGCTACAACAACAGCGATTACTACGGCCAGGCGGTGCTGGAGTACGCCGCCCTGCTCAAGGAGGATCCCCGTGCTTACACGGGTTTCTACCACTGGGAAATTCACTTCGCTTCCGCCGCCGGTGATCTGTGGCTACCGGTGGGTTATCTGGAGGCCCGGCCGCTGCCGGCCAGAACCTGGCTCCAGACCACGCCGGTGGGGGCGCCGCCGCCGGGAAGTTCGGGCTACTGAGATCTGGGGAAGATCCCGCCGGGATCAGCGTTTCACCAGATCCCGCACACCCGGCACCCCAGCCGCGATCTCGCCCACCAGCACCTGATCGGTGAGGTTCACAAACAGGCCGTTCTCCAGCACCCCCGGCAAGTTGTTGATCGCCTTCTCCAGAGTCTGGGGATCGCTGATCCCGCCGGCGAACTTCACATCCAGCACGAGGTTGCCCTGGTCGGTCACCACCGGGCCCGCCTTGCGCACGGCCATGCGCAGCTGGGCATCACCGCCCATCTCGCCCAGCTGGCCCTTCACCTGGCGCCAGGCCCCCGGGAGCACCTCCACCGGCAACAGAAAGCCCAGGTTGAGGGTGTCCACCAACTTGGTGCTGTCCACCACCACCACGAAGCGCTTGGCGCGAACCGCCACCAGCTTTTCCTGCACATGGCAGGCGCCGCCGCCCTTGATCAGCTGGAAGAAGGGATCCACCTCATCGGCGCCGTCGATGGCCAGATCAATGCGATCCACGGCGTTGAGGCTCTGTAGCGGAATGCCGAGCTCGGCGGCCAGCACCTCCCCCTGGAAAGAGGTGGTCACCCCCACGATGTCGCGCAGCTCACCGCGGCGGAGTTTCTCGCCCAGGCCCTGGATCATCAGGGCGGCGGTGGAGCCGGAACCCAGCCCCAGCACCATGCCGTCGCGGATCTGTTCCACGGCCGCCGCGGCGACCGCCTGCTTCATCTGGTCCTGAAGATCCGACATCGCTGGCGCTGGCTGAGGCGCCAGACCGTAGCAGGGAAGCGCCCAGGCACCTGAGGGGGGTGCCTGGGCAGTGACGCCACCCTGGCCGGGGGCTCAGGCCGAACCTTTCTCGGGCAGGGCGGCGGGCCGGATCGAGAGCTGCAGCTCCTTCTGGCCCCGCACCACCTTCAGGGCCAGGGGCTGGCCCACCTCGGCATGCTCCACCGCCTGCAGCAGGGCCGAAGGGTTGAGCACGGGTTGGTCGGCGATCCTCACCACCAGGTCACCGCGCTTCAGGCCGGCCGTTTCCGCCGGGCTCTCTGGAAGCACCCTCTGCACCAGGGCACCATCCCGTTCGGGAAGCTGCAGCAGGGCGTCGGGGTCGCGGTTGTTCTCCCGGGCCACCCGGGCCGTGAGGGGCACCAGCTGGAGACCCAGATAGGGGTGGATCACCTTGCCCCCCTCGGCCAGCTGGCCGGCCACCCGTTTGGCCAGGTTGATCGGGATCGCAAAGCCCAAGCCGGCGCCGGGGCCGGAGCGAACCAGGGTGTTGATGCCGATCACCTCTCCGCTGGCATTGATCAGGGGGCCGCCTGAATTGCCGGGGTTGATCGCCGCGTCGGTCTGGATCAGGTCGAGGCGCTTGTCGGCGAAGCCGAGGCTGTTGATATCGCGGTGCAGGCTGCTCACGATGCCGAGGGTCACTGTGCGCTCCAGGCCGTAGGGGCTGCCGAGGGCAATCGCCCAGTCGCCCACCTCGAGGGCCTCGGAATCGCCCAGCGGGGCGGCCTTGAGCTCGCCCTTGCGGCCCACCCGCACCACGGCCAGGTCGGTGACCGGATCGGCCCCCACCACGCTGCCGTCGAGCTGGCTGCCATCGGCGAGGGTCACCTCAACGCTGTCAACCGAATCGACCACGTGGGCGTTGGTGAGAACCAGGCCGCGGCCGGCGTCGATCACCACCCCTGATCCCTGGCCCCGCTCCCGCATCGAACCGGAGGGGTCGCCGAAGAGATCCCGCAGCAGCGGATCGAGCATGGCCGGGTCGAAAGGCTGGCGCGCCACGTTGCGCTCGGTGTCAATCCGCACCACCGCTGGCCCCACCCGGCGGGCAGCATCCGCCACGAAGCTGTGGCCCTCCGCGGTAAGGGCGGCGGCTGCCGCGCCGACCCGAGGGGCGACAGGTTGTGGTGAGGTCGGCTCAACGTCCGCGGCCGGGGTTGCCGCCCCGGCGGGGTCGCCGGCAGGGATGGAGGGGGCTCTGTTGAACGGGGTGGACGGCACCCCCTGGATCGGAATCGCCTGGGCGGGCAGCGGGGGCAAGGCCCCCACCGCGAGCAAAACCACCAGCACCAATGGCAGCAGTGGCGCGCTGAGCCGACGAAGAAAGCGTTTCAGGGGAGGAGGCCGTAAGTCACGACCTCCGAAAACTAAGGGCACTCCAGGGCCGGCCAGCGCAGCAGGCGATGCCGGATTTCCCCCTCCTCCCCGAGCTCCAGGAGCCTGCCCCCCGGATCGGCGGCCCGGCCCAGCGGACAGGGCTGGACGGGCCCGTAGCCGATCAGGGTGGAGGGGCAGCCGAGCAGGGGTACCTCCGGCCGGCCCGGCAGACAGCCCTGCCAGTGCTGGTGCACGTGGCCGAAGACCACCCCCCGCACCTGCGGTGACGCCGCCAGCAGGGCCATCAGGCGCTCCCCCTCCTCCAGGGCGATGGCGTCGAAGCCCGGGTCGCCGATCGCTAGCGGTGGATGGTGGAGCGCCACCAGCACAGGTTCCGCCGCCGCTGAGCTCGTCAGCGCCTGCTCCAGCCAGGCCCACTGGGCCGGATCCAGGCGTCCACCCTCTCGACCAGCGCAGTGGCTGTCGAGGGCCAGCAGACTCCACCCCGGGGCCGACTCCAGGGGCCAGAGCCCGGGGCTGATCCTGGCCTGCTGGCTGAGGGCGGCGCGAAGCAGCTGGGGATGGTCGTGGTTGCCCGCCAACAAGATCGGTGTCGCTATCCCCCCCGGGGTAGGGGCGGTGAGGGGTTCGGGGAGCTCGGATCTCAGAATCTCGCCAAGCCGCCGGTAGCCGCCCCAGCTCTCGTCATGGCAGAGATCGCCGCTGATCAGCAGCCGATCAGGGAACGCCCCGTCGGCCTGGAGCTGGGCGAGGGCCTGCCGGAGCCCATGTCGCAGCATGGCCGCTGGCCTTCGGCCCCGCAGGCTGCCGGCCGGGTCCGCCAGCAGGTGGGGATCGCTGAGCTGCAGGAGGCGGAGGCAGGGGACCATTCCCAACAAGTCTTGACGAGTACGCCGCACCCGGGGGCGGAGGCGGGCCGATTCCAGGAGGATCCCTTTAAGTTGCCCGCCGTGAAGGCTGCGTGCCATGCCCTCCATCCCGCCCAGCACCCGTCAGCGCTGTGAGCTCTGCCAGGTGGAGATTCAGGCGATGGCAGGGGGGGCCGATCTGGTGCACTTCAGCATGGGTGCGCCGGGCACCCGGGCGAAGCTGTGGGCCAGGGTCTGCCAGTACCTGCGCAGCCCCGAGCAATGCGCCCGCTGTCTCAATCAGGAAGCGTCGCTGCGGGGCACCGTGACCAGCAACGACTATTACGCCGAGGCGCCCCTGCTGGACCTGGGGGTGATCCCGCCAGCCGATCCCCTAGGGTGATCGCATGCCCGCCGGGCAGCACTCAGCCATGAACCGGAGCCCCCGAGGGGTACAGGTTCGTGATTGGGGCAGTTCTATCAACTGCGGCCGCGGCGGCTGCCCCGCCACCGGATGCGGTTCCCTCGAACCGTCCGCCCCGCTGCACCGCCTTGCCCGATTCCCTCGTTACGGACCTTGAACGGCTGGTCAGCCCGCTGGCCGCTGCCGCCGCCCTGAGGCTTGAGGGTCTTCATCTGCACACCCACCGGATTCCGATGACGGTGCAGGTGCTGGTGCGGCGGGCCGATGGCTCCGATGTGAACCTCGACGACTGCGCGGCCTTCAGCTCTCCTCTTGGAGAGGCCCTGGAGGCGGCCGCCCTGCTGGAGGCTCCCTACGTGCTGGAGGTAAGCAGCCCCGGCATCGGTGAGGAGCTCAGCACGGACCGTGATTTCATCAGCTTCCGGAGCTTCCCGGTGGCGGTGCATCGCCAGGCAGGCGTTGGATCCGAAACCATTCAGGAGGGTCTGTTGCTGGAGCGCGACGCCGAGGCCGTGCGGCTCAATGTGCGCGGTCGAACCGTGAAGGTGCCTCGCCAGGAGGTGGTGCGGGTGCGGCTGGTCAGCCCCCGCGACGGCCCCTGATCGCTTCCTGCTCTCCGCACCCTGTTAACGGCTTCGCGGCCGCTCCGCTCTTCCGACTCCCCAACGCATCGCCATGGCTCTGGTCCTTCTCCCCGGTCTGAACAACCTGATCGAGGACATCAGCGACGAGAAGAAACTCTCACCTCAGGTGGTGGAGGCGGCCCTGCGCGAAGCCCTGCTGAAGGGCTATGAGCGCTACCGCCGCACCCTCTATCTGGGCATCAGTGAGGACCCTTTCGAGGAGGACTATTTCTCCAATTTCGATGTGGCTCTTGATCTGGAGGAGGAGGGTTACCGCGTGCTGGCCAGCAAGATCATCGTGGAGGAGGTGGAGAGCGATGACCACCAGATCTCCATCGATGAGGTGCGGCAGGTCGCCGAAGATGCTCAGATCGGCGACACCGTGGTTCTTGATGTCACACCCGAGAAGGATGACTTCGGCCGCATGGCCGCCGCCACCACCAAGCAGGTTCTCGCCCAAAAACTGCGGGATCAGCAGCGGCGCATGATTCAGGAGGAGTTCGCCGATCTGGAGGATCCGGTGCTCACCGCCCGCGTGATCCGCTTCGAGCGCCAGAGCGTGATTATGGCCGTGAGCAGCGGCCTGGGCCGGCCCGAGGTCGAGGCCGAGCTGCCCCGCCGCGACCAGCTACCCAACGACAACTACCGTGCCAACGCCACCTTCAAGGTGTTCCTCAAGGAGGTGAGCGAGGTGCCGCGGAGGGGTCCCCAGCTGTTCGTGAGCCGCGCCAATGCCGGTCTGGTGGTGTATCTCTTCGAGAACGAGGTGCCGGAGATTCAGGAAGGCTCGGTGCGGATTGTGGCCGTGGCCCGGGAAGCCAACCCCCCCTCTCGCTCGGTGGGTCCCCGCACCAAGGTGGCCGTCGACAGTGTGGAGCGGGAGGTGGATCCGGTGGGGGCCTGCATCGGCGCCCGCGGCTCCCGCATCCAGCAGGTGGTGAATGAGCTGCGGGGCGAGAAGATCGACGTGATCCGCTGGTCGCCCGACCCCGGCCAGTACATCGCCAATTCCCTCAGTCCAGCCCGGGTGGAGATGGTGCGCCTGGTGGATCCCGAGGGGCACCATGCCCATGTGCTCGTACCCCACGACCAGCTCAGTCTGGCGATCGGCCGGGAAGGTCAGAACGTGCGTCTGGCGGCGCGGCTCACCGGTTGGAAGATCGACATCAAGAATGCGGCGGAGTACGACCAGGCTGCCGAGGATCTGGTGGTGGCCGGTCTGATTGCCCAGCGCCAGGAGGAGGAGGCCCTCCAGGCCGAGGCGGAGGCCCGCCTGGCCGTCGAGCAAGCGGCCAGGGCCGAGGAGGATGCCCGTCTGCGGGAGCTGTATCCCCTGCCGGAGGACAACGAGGAGCTGGACTACGGGGCCGAAACCACCGCTGGTGAGGAACTCGCAAGCGACGAACCTGCCGAGGATGCTGCCGAAGATGATGGAGCCGAGGTTCAGGCGAGTGAAGTTCCCGAGGCGTCCAGCGATGACGGTACGGGCGAGGATCCGGTCCGGTGAACCCCCCTCGCCCCGTGCTTCGGCGCTGTGTCTCGTGCCGGATGCTGGTGGATCGACTCCAGCTCTGGCGGGTGATCCGCCTGGCAGACGGGGGACTAGGACTGGATAGGGGTATGGGCCGTTCGGCCTATCTCTGTCCGAGTCCTACTTGTCTGGATGAGGCCAGGCGACGCAAGCGCCTCCAAAGGGCACTGCGCTGTCAGGTATCGGATTCCATCTTTGCCACGCTTGCGGCTCGTCTCCCGACCGCCGGGATCGCGAGCCCTGAGGCAAGATGAACCGTGGCCGTGGAGTTTGTACGGCCCGGTGGCACCCCTGCCCCCACGGCGGCCCCATGGGCCCCTCCCTTCGGAGACCTGAATGACCAGCAGCGGCAAAGTCAGAATTTATGAGCTGTCCCGGGACCTTGGCCTGGACAACAAGGACGTGCTCGATGCCGCCGAGAAGTTGTCCATCGCTGCCCGCAGCCACAGCAGCTCGATCAGCGACGACGAGGCCATCCGCATCAAGGCTTTGATCCAGGGCCACGGCTCCGCCACCCCCCAGCCCGCCGCCAAGACGATCTTGTCGGTGAAGAAGGCTGACGTGCCCCCTCCTGCGGAAGCTGTCGGCGCTCGCCCCTCCTCACCCCCCGCCGGTCCGGTGGCGTCGCCCCGTCCCCCCCAGCCGGTGCGGCCGGTCGCCGCTACGCCTGCTGCCCCGACCCGCCCCTTGGCGAACGGAGCCCCGCCCCGGCCCCCGGAGCCGAAACGGCCGGTGGTGGTTCCCCAGCCCCCCGTGCCGGCCCGCGCTGAGACGCCTGCCCCCCCCTCACCGGCATCGCCCTCGCCGGCATCGCCGGGTGCTCCAGTTCGTCCTGTGACCGCCCCTCCCGCAGCCCGTTCTGCGGCGCCTCCGGCCGCCAATGCGCCGTCCCCCAGCCCCGCTTCGGCATCCCCCTCCCGCCCGGTGGTTCCACCCTCTGGAACCGTGGTTCCACCTTCTGGAACAATTTTCACCCCACCACCCCGTCCCGTGGCCCCGCCACCGCGGCCGGCGGCCAGCGGTCCCGCCAAGCCGGTAACACCGGTGCGGCCCGCCACGCCACGACCCGCAACCCCTGCTCTGGTGAATCGCCCCGGCCAGGGCGCCCCGAGGCCCGGCGCGGCAGCCCCAACCCCCCGTCCAGCGGCACCGGTCCCGGGCAAGCCGGCCCAGCCCAGCCGCCCCGGTCCGGTTTCCCGTCCCCAGCTGGTGGGCCGTCCGCAGCCCGGCCAGGCAGCCCCCGCCGGTGGTGCACCCGCCTCAAGTGGGCCTGCCGGAGTTGGCGGCAGCCGTCCGGCGGCCCCGGTTCCCCGCCCCCAGCGTCCGGGCGCCCCTGCCCCGACCCGACCTGGACAGGCCGGAGGACGGCCCTCCCCAGGCGCTCCCTCCCGCCTCTCCCCCGGCCCTGGCCGTCCCGGTGCCACCCCGCTCGAGTTGGTGGGCAAACCGATCCGTCGCGACAGTGCCGATCCCGGTAGTCCTGGTGGGGTGCGCCCCGCCTCCCCGGGCCGTCCCGGCATGCCCGCCGGCATGCGCAAGCCAATGGCCCCCGGCGAGCTGATGCAGCTCCAGAAGCCGGGCATGCGTCCCACGGCTCCGCCCCCCCGCCGTCCCGACCGGGGCGAGACCGGGACCGACGGCGCGCCCAGCACGCCCGATCTGGTCCGTCCCACCGCCGCGGCGCCCACAGCGCCCCGGCGCCCGGGCTTCCGGCCTCCCCAGCCCGCCGGGGCTGCCCCCGGCCGGGCCCGGCGTCCCGACTGGGACGACAGCGCCAAGCTGGAGGCCCTGCGCAGCCGCACGCCCCAGAAGCAGCGCCAGAAGGTCCACATCATCGGCGAGAACGATGATGCGCTCACCACAGAAACCAGTGGTTTCGCCGGCGAACAGGAGGCCATCGTTCTCCAGGCCAGCCTGGCCCGGCCAGCCAAGCCCCGCACCCGACCCGCCGCTTCCGCCAAGCCCACGGTGGCGGTACGGAAACGGAAGAAGGAAACCACCCGCCAGCGTCAGCGCCGCCGCGCCATGGAGTTGCGGGCGGCTCGCGAGCTCAAGGCCCAGCGGCCCGAGATGTTGATCGTGCCGGAGGGCAACCTCACGGTGCAGGAGCTGGCCGACCGGCTCGGGGTGGAGAGCTCCGAGATCATCAAATCCCTCTTCTTCAAGGGCATCAGCGCCACCGTCACCCAGACGCTCGATCTGCCCACGATCGAGACAGTGGCCGAAGAGTTCGGCGTGCCGGTGCTTGAGGACGACGTCCAGGCGGCAGCGACCAAGACCGTGGAGATGATCGAGGCCAGTGACCTCGCCCACCTGATCCGCCGCCCCCCCGTGGTGACGGTGATGGGCCACGTGGACCACGGCAAGACCAGCCTGCTCGATGCCATCCGCAAGACCCGCGTGGCGGCGGGCGAGGCCGGAGGCATCACCCAGCACATCGGCGCCTATCAGGTGGAAGTGCCCCACGCCGGGGAACTGCGCAAGATCACCTTCCTCGACACCCCGGGCCACGAGGCCTTCACCGCCATGCGGGCCCGCGGTACCAAGGTCACCGACGTGGCCGTGCTGGTGGTGGCCGCCGATGACGGCGTGCGGCCCCAGACCCTGGAGGCGATCAGCCACGCCCGCGCCGCCGAGGTACCGATCGTGGTGGCGATCAACAAGATCGACAAGGAAGGAGCCTCGCCTGAGCGGGTGAAGCAGGAGCTCTCCGGCCAGGATCTGGTGGCCGAAGACTGGGGCGGCAGCACCGTGATGGTGCCGGTGAGCGCCCTCCGAGGCGAGAACATCGACCAGCTGCTCGAGATGATCCTGCTGGTGACCGAGGTCGAAGACCTCCAAGCCAACCCCGATCGTCTCGCCAAGGGCACCGTGATTGAGGCCCACCTCGACAAGGCCAAGGGTCCTGTGGCCACCCTGCTGATCCAGAACGGCACCCTGCGCAGCGGCGACGTGGTGGCAGCGGGCCCGGTGCTCGGCAAGGTACGGGCCATGGTCGACGACAGTGGCAAACGGGTGAAGGAGGCGGGCCCCTCCTATGCGGTGGAAGCCCTCGGCTTCAGCGAAGTGCCCACCGCCGGCGATGAGTTCGAGGTGTATCCCGATGAGAAGAGCGCTCGCGCCGTGGTGGGCGACCGCGCCTCCGAGGCCCGGGCTTCCCGCCTGGCCCAGCAGATGGCCTCCCGCCGGGTGTCGCTGGCTTCGATGTCTGGGCAGGTGAGCGAGGGCGAACTCAAGGAGCTCAACCTCATCCTGAAGGCGGACGTTCAGGGCAGTGTCGAGGCCATCCTCGGCGCCCTCGAACAGTTGCCCAAGGAGGAGGTGCAGGTGCGGGTGCTGCTCTCGGCCCCGGGCGAGATCACCGAAACCGATGTCGATCTGGCGGCAGCCTCCGGCGCCGTGATCGTGGGCTTCAACACCTCGATGGCCCCTGGAGCCAGGCGCGCCGCCGATGCCACCGGTGTTGACGTGCGCGACTACGAGGTGATCTACAAGCTGCTGGAAGAAATCCAGATGGCCATGGAGGGCCTGCTGGAACCGGAGCTGGTGGAGGAGTCGTTGGGCGAGGCCGAGGTGCGGGCGGTGTTCACCATCGGCAAAAACGCCGTGGCGGGCTGCTACGTCACCAATGGCAAGCTGCAGCGCAATTGCAAGGTGCGCATCCACCGCGGCAGGGAGAAGGTCTACGAAGGCGACCTCGACTCGCTGCGCCGCAACAAGGACGACGTCAAGGAGGTGGCCACCGGATTCGAGTGCGGCATCGGTTGCGATCGCTTCTCCTCCTGGCAGGAGGGTGACCGGGTCGAGGCCTTCAAGCTGGTGACCCAGCGCCGCACCCTCAGCACCTGATGGCCGTGAGCGTGGCCGCGCCGTCCCCTCGTAGCGAGCCGCTGCTCTGGTTGCAGCTCCTGGCCCTCGGCCTACTGCCGCTTGAGGCCCTGTTGCTGCTCCTGCTGCTGGGAGCCAGCGATCCAGGTTCCCTACCGCTCCTGGAACGCTTGCTCTGCTGGGCGATCGGGGTTCTAGCTCCCGCCGCGCTGCTCTGGCGCCTACCCGTCGACCCCTGGTCGCTGCTGGTGGCGCAGGTGCCCCAGAGGGGCCGCCGGGAGATCCAGCAACGCCTCTCTGCCCTGCAGCCGCCCGCGGTGCTGCGGCTTGGCAGCCTGGTGGGCTTCTCCATCCTCAGCCTGGTGCTGCTCTGGTGGTGTGACAACCATGCCGCCTTCGCCAGCGCCTTCTCGCCCGTGGCGGATAACCCCAGGCTGGTGGGTCTGCTGCTGGCCGCAGCCGTGCTCGCGTTGCTCCAGTGGCAGGGGCAGCAGGTGGTTCAGGCCCTTTGGCTGCTGAGCCGTTCGCCCCAGGAGGTTGCGGCTGCGTCCCCGCTGTCGGCGACTGCGTTGGAGCGGGAGCGGCTCAGCCCAGGACTGCCGCTGTTGCTGCTGCCACCCCTGCGCGAATCCCTCGCTTCAGTCTCCATCCCTTCAACGGCTCCCTTCTCCACCCCGCCATCAGCGGCCATGGATCCAGCGGCCCCCGAGACCGCCCCTTCCGCTCCAGCCCCCGAAGACCCACCGGAAGGCTTCGCCAGCCCTTCAGCTATCGCTGCTGCGATTGCGATCGAACCAGAGGAGCCCACCGAAGAGCAGCAGAGCCCCACCCTGGATCAGGAGATCGGTTGAGGCCACCTCGCCGCCTGCGGAGGAACGCATCGCCATGGTGGCCAGCCCAAGGGCCGCTGAGGCCACAAGGGCGAACCAGAGAGCCCGCCGCAAGCCCCGCCAGGGGGTGCGGGCCTCAAGGAGTAGCCGGCGCCGCAGTTCCGGGTCAAGGGGCTGGCGCGGACTTGATTGGGGAGCCATGGGCGAATGCTAGTTTGCCCCTGATGCCGGTGTAGCTCAGTGGTAGAGCAACTGATTCGTAATCAGTAGGTCGCAGGTTCAAATCCAGTCACCGGCTTGCTTGAGCTCCCACTTCAGCACTCGAAAAACCAAGGTCCGCACCGGGGGATCGGTCGTTGCTCTGAGCTATTGGCGGCAGTGCAACGAACTCCATTGCATCAGCGGCCTGCCGCCTGTGGTCCTAGAGCTAGGCAGGTCCTTCAATGAAACAACGGCTTACGAATGGAGATGTCATCGCCCGCAGCAGGCTGCTGTAGCTGAGCTGAAAGCGCTGTTCATCGCCCACCGCCAACGCCGATTCCGCACCGCTCACCACCAAGTGGTCGCTGGATGCGCCCTCGATGCTGATCCCAGGGGAACTAAGGCCGGCCGGATCGGCATCCTGTTCGCCCAAGGCAAGGAGCGCTCGCATGGCCATGGGCTGGTCTGGTTGCCGTTGGGGAGCGGCTGGCCCTTTGGCAAAACTGGTGCAGTGGCGCGTTCCCCATGCACGGGTCGGCTTGTGCTTGGACTCGATCACCTCGGCCACCAGGGTGATGGCATTGGTGTACAGCCCTGGTATCGCCGTACGGGTGAGCGGCTCTCGGCCCAGCAGTAGGGACTCGCCGAGGCGCAGGTGATTGATACGGCCGGGATCACCGCCACCAGCCAGCCAAGGAAGATTGGCCGAATTGCCTCCGGAGCACCACTCGAGCCTGATGCCAAAACGGCCTTCCAGGGCTTCGATCAGACGCGATAGCTCGCTCATATTCGAATTGTCTGGGGCTACGCCGTTCTGACAGCCCAGATTGGTGCCGATCCCTACCAGCAGCAGGCTTGGTAGGGCCAGGGTAAGCAACACCATCGCCTCGAGGTCTGCCGCGAGAATGCCCTCGCGCAGATCCCCTAGCTCCACCATGAGCAGTACCCCGTGGCGCACCCCCTGGCAATGCGCAGCTGCCGCCAGAGCCCTCAGCACCACCGCCTCGCTATTGCAGCTGATCGCCGCATGGGCCACGACCCGATCCACCTGGCTGAGCATCGGTGAGCGAATCAGCAGCAGAGGCACACCGAGTTCACAGCGGCTCAGCGATTCGATGGATTCGATTCGCGATTCGCCGATGGAATGCACCCCCGCCGCCACCCAGGTGCGCACAATTTCCGGCAGTCCCAGGGTTGCCTTGCTGACCCCGGTCACCTTGATTCCTTGGTGGGCAAGCCGATTGACCATCGTGGTGGCGTTGTGCTGCAGATGCTCGAGATGAATCTCCAGCCGCGGTGCGCTCAAAGCTGGCCGTCAATGGATACACACAACTCGGGAAAAGCCCGCAGCACCATGGCCACGAGGGCAGAGGGAGCACGACTGACCGCATCGGTGACAGGAATGCCGAGATCGGCAGAATAGAGGGCGATTGCAGCACTTAGCTCGGCGTCATTCATGCCCTCGTGGTTCAGGGTTAGGCCGATGACCCGCGTTGGCGCGAAGGATTCAATCAGGCGTATTTCGCTGGCTGGAGTGGGCATCGGCACAAACGGAAAGTCGCTGAGCTGCCGGCGCGCCGGCGCGTGCTGCAACACCACCGCCTGGGGCTGGCTGCCCCGCAGGATGAAGCTGGAGGAGAGGTAGGCAGGATGGCTGAGGGCCCCTTGGCCCTCAATCACGATCACCGCAGGTTTTTCCGTGCAGTAGGCCTCGACCACAGCGGCCTCCACCTCCCCTGAGCAAAACTGCGACGGAATGGCATCAAGAGGAATGCCATAGCGCCCCCCTTGAATCAGACCAGTTTGCCCCGTGCTCACCAAAACGGCGTGAATGCCGCTGGCGTTTAGGGCCTGAACCAGAAGCGTCGCCGTGGTGCGCTTACCGATGGCGCCATCGGTACCAAGCACGGCGATTCGAATGCAGCGTGCCTTAGCGATCGAACCACTGAACAGGCGAAGATCCTTCAAAGCGGGTGGACGACGCACATCCCGGATTGAGACGGCATGCCGTGCGGCCGCCAGGGCAAATTCACTGTCGTCATTAAGGAATTCGCGCATGCCGCTGACCAGATTCAAACCAGCTTCGATGGCCAGCATCAGAACGCGGCGATCGTCTTTGCCATAAAGGCCATCTGCAGGCGCCATGCCGTAGATGAAGGTTGTTGCGCGGGGTCCTGGCAAGGCAAGGGCTTTGCTGAGATCGGCCACGATAGGTATGCCATTGCTAATACCGTCCAATAGCAGGCCTGCATCTAGTCCAGCCGATTGGCTATCAATAATTGCTCTGATTTTAAAGGCCTCGCAGAAGCGCACTAGGCCATGGGCCGTTTTGCCATCAAGCCCGGCGAAGTTCGCCTCGCAGTAGACGATTGCAGCAGTCTGCTCCGCAACATGATGCGATGCAGATGAAGTGGTCAGGTCATCGACCTGGTTTAGAAATGTCAAATAAGCCAGGACCCATCAGTTACCCAGAATTGAAACAAGTCTGGGATGGAGATTTCAGGGCTCAGAAGTGGCCGCTGCAGGGTGTGGATCCTTTGATACTAGGGGGTCGGCCAGTATTGCGGCGATGCAGGCGTTTGCCGGAATGCTGCAATTGGCCAGCAGCCCTACAGCGGCATCGCCAGGGTGCGCCGCTCACCCCAGGCGACGGCGTCGGGGCCACTGGCACACCAGCCTGCAGGGCGAAAAGCGCCAGAGGCGGCGCCGGGCTCCAGGCTCAGCTGGGCGGTTATGGACCTTGCCCACCATCAGGTTGCCGTTGAACTACATCTTGGTGGCATGGCTCAGGCTGCGGCTACCTCTGCCTTTTCCGTTGCCGCGGTCTCATCGAGTCTGACGCCCTGCGCCTCCAGCAGCCCCTGCTAGCGGCTGTGGGGACGGCCAGGTTCCTGGTCTTGCAGGGCAGCGCGGAAGACCGCCGAGCTGAGGATCGGGGAGTTGTGGTCGAGGTCGGGCACCAGAACCAGCTCTGCCACGCCGGGCTGGAAGGCGCGGTGCAGGGCCACGGCGTGGCGTGTGGGCACCACCCGATCAACGGCCGCCGCCACGATCGTGGTGGGGG
>BJHE01000014.1 GCA_014191755.1 Cyanobium sp. | reverse complement strand
TCGGCCTGCTCCAGGGGGAGCGGATCAAGGTCGGGGAAGATATCCTCCAGCAGCAGATGGAGCTGATCGGCGCTGGCGGCCAGACGACCCGCGAAGCCCTCGATCTCGCGGCAGCGCTCCTCCAGCAGGGCCACCAGGGCCGGCTCCTGGGCCGCCTTCGGCAGCACTTGCACCAGCACGCCGCCGGAGCAGCGCACGCCATCGCTGCCGATCTCCTCACCCACGAACAGGGCCGAAGGGGTCTGTTCGGAATGAAGCAGATAAGAGGCCACGTCATCACCGATGCCGCCGCTGACCAGCTCCACCGTGCTGCTGAAGGGCTCACCCTGGCCGATGTCGCGCACCACGTGCAAATAGCCGGTGCCGGTGGCGCGGCGGAAATCGAACTGGGGCACCCCGGCTGGATCGGCCACCAGATCCAGCTCCAGGCCAGGATCCCCCACATAGCCGCGCACCGTGCCATCCCGGCCGGCATCCACCATCAGCCTCCTTAGGGGCCCATCGGAGCGGATCCGCAGGTTCACCCGTCCATGGGCCACCTTCATCGAGCTGGCCAGCAGCAGGCCGGCAGTCATGGCGCGGCCCAGCAACGCGGTGGTGAGAAACGAGAGACCATGGCGCCGCTGAGCCTCCCGGCAGATGCCGGTGGTGTTCACCGCCACCATGCGGATGCCGCCCCCGGCAGCGGTGGCCCGCAGCAGCTCATCCGCCATCGCCAACTCCCTCTGGCGGCATCGTAAGGATCGGTGTGAGGAACCGTTCCCTTAGCGGACGCAGAGCGCCCTGCTCCAGGAACCACCCCCCCTCCACCACACCGGCGAACAGATCGGGCTCGTGGGTCACCACCAGCAGGGCCCGGTCGCGAGACAGGACAGAGAGGAGTTGGAGCACCTCGTTCCGCACGGTCCAGTCGAGACCGGCGGTGGGTTCATCGAGCAGCAGCACCTTCGGATCCCGGAGCAGCTGCACCGCCAGGGCCAGGCGCCGCTGCTGACCGCCACTGAGCCGCTCCGGCGCCTGTTGCAGGGAGATCGAGGCAAGACCAACCTGACGCAGGACCCGCTCCACGGCCTCGCCGCCGAGGCGGCGATGACCGAGCCTCAGTTCCTGGCCCACGCTCAGGCCGAGGAAATGGCGCTCCGGAAACTGAAACACCAGGCCACAGAGCCAGCGGCGCTGGCGAGCGTTCAGCACTTCACCGTTCCAGAGGATCTGGCCGGCATCGGGATCGGCCAGACCCCCGATCAGTTCCAGCAGGGAGGTCTTGCCCGAGCCGCTGCGGCCCGCCACCAACCGGGGTGCTCCCGCCGCCAGCTGCAGGGAAACGTCGCGCAGCACCGGCTGGCGCGCGGTGGCGGGCTGATAGCGGAGGCCACGGAGTTCGAGCATCTCCCCAGCTTGCCGGGGCAGGGTGGGCGGAGTGGTTGCATGGGGAGGCTTCCTTCCCATCGCTGCCCACACCCATGGAGGTCCGCTTCCGCGAGGTCGACCCCTTCAACTGCTGGATCTGGCTGCGCTGCGGCCATCCGCCCGGAGCGGCGGAGCGGAGCTACCTGGAAACCGTGTTCGACAGTTGGTTCTTCCTCGGCAAGCTTGGGGGCTTCAACGCCGAAAACCTCCAGGCCCATCAGGAGGGGGCCGACCTCAACTGGCTGGTCTACGAGGCGGATGAGGCGGAGCGGGCCCTACCGGCCCTGATGCACAACATGGGCCCAATGGAATACGAGGAGGAATGGGCGCGCTGCTGGCTGGATCTGGGCACCAGCGATGCCTTCGCCCTCGACGTGCTGATCAACACCCTCAACCAGCTCAATAGCGATGTGTTGGAGATCGAGGAGGTGCTGATCGGCGGCATCAATGAGGACTGGCCGATCGAGGACGCCCCCGACAGCCCCTTCGCCCTGGACGACTAAAACTCCCCCCCAGATGGCCCGAGAGCTCCGCCGGCTGCTGATTCCTCCAGGGAGGCTTGAGGCGGCCGCGGCCGGGATCGGGTTGGAGCAGGAGGGAGGGCTTGTGGAACTTGAGCCGGAAGAAGCCCACTATGTGGCGCGGGTACTGCGCTTCCGCCATGGCGATCGGCTCGCCCTGATCGACGGCGAAGGTCAGCTGTGGACCGCCACCCTGGAGCAGCCGGCCATGCTGAAGCTGGAGCAGCCCCTGGAGCAGCCCCTGGAGCGGGCCGGCCGCCCGAGGCCAACGATCACCCTGGCGATGGCGGTGCCCAAGCGGGATGCGGAGCTGGCGTGGCGCATGGCCACGGAACTGGGGGCCAGCCAGCTGCAGCCCCTGCTGGCCAGCCGCGGGGTGGTGCGTGGCGCTCTACCCCTGGAGCGCTGGCGCACGATCGTGCGGGAGGCCACCGAGCAATGCGAGCGCCTCTGGCTGCCGCAGCTGGCTGAACCGATAGAAGCCCTGGCCTGGTTCAGCAGCCCCGCCCCAGGGGGGTCCCTGCTGGCCACGACCCGTCAGGAGGCCCTGCCAACCCTGCCCGAGCTGCTGCCTTCTCCTCTGATGGAGTGCCTGCCGAACCGGCCCGAACAGAGCCTGCCGGAGCTGCGGCTGGCGATCGGGCCTGAGGGTGGCTGGAGCGCCGAAGAAGAAGAGGCGGCCCTGGCAGCCGGCTGGCAGCCGGTGAGTCTGGGGGGCGCCATCCTGCGCACCTCAACTGCGGCGGTAGCCGCCCTGGCCTGGCTGGCCCTGGCCTCGAAGCGGAAGGGGTGAAGGCAGGCCGATGTTCAGTTCTTCACGAAGGAGCGCGCGATCGCCTTGAACCCGGCGAGATTGGCTCCACCGCTGCGGCGACGCCGGGGGGTGGCTCCACCGGGAACCAGGGCTTCCGGCGCGAAGGTGGCGAGCGAGGGGGCAGGCCGGTTGGCCTGGGCGGCGGCGAGTTCGGCGGCGATCGACTCGGCGGTGGTAAGGGAGGTGCTGGCTGCGGCAGCTGCAGCAGCGACCGGGGCTACGGCGGCGACGAAGGCTTCGGCGGCTTCGGCGGCGAAGTTGGCTTCGGCGGCGACCTTGGCCGGCTCGCTCGCCCTAGGGGACTGGGCAATGGGGGCTACTCGAACCGCGACCTCGGCCGTCTTGCTGTCCTGCCCCTTGGCGGGAGCGGCCTTCTCCCTCACCGGGGCCACCACGGCGGGGGCTGCCGGCAGCTCATCCTTGCCGTTGGTCAGGTCGAGGAAGAATTTCGGTTTGAAGATCATGGGGGCAGCCGCGATGGGGCGATTATCTGCTGGCGGCGGCGCGTCAGCCCCCGGCGCTTAGACCAGTGCAACACTCCCGCTCCCCTGCCCCGCTCCCATGCAGGGCAGCTCCCGCCCTCTGGCTCCAGCTGAGCGGTTCCAGCCGCCGCAGGGGCCGGCACGGGGAGCAGCTGGTGGTCCGCCCACTGTCCTCTCCCCATGCTCTCCCTGCCGCCTCAGGATCCCGCCCACTGGCTGCTGGCCCTGGCCCTCAACGCCGGACTGATCGCCCTGGCCCAGCGGGCTCCGGTGCTCACCCGATCCGGCTGGGTGCATGCCGGCATCCTCGGCACAATCCTGTGGGGCACCCTCGGCTGGCGGGGCTGGCTTGCGGTGGTGCTGTATCTCGCCCTTGGCTCCCTCGTCACCCGGCTAGGGCTGCATGAGAAGCAACAACGCGGCCTGGCCGAAGCCCGCGGCGGCCGGCGGGGCCCGGAGAACGTCTGGGGGTCTGCCCTGGTGGGCGCCCTGCTGGCGATGCTGGCCGCCCGGGCGCCCCTCAGCTGGAACGGCCCGCTGCTGGTGGCCTTCGCGGCCAGCTTCAGCGCCAAGCTCGCCGACACCTGCGGCAGTGAGATCGGCAAACGCTGGGGGCGCCACACCCTGCTGATCACCAGCCTGCGGCCGGTGCCCGCCGGCACCGAGGGGGCCGTGAGCCTGGAGGGAACCGCCGCCAGCCTGGTCGGCGGGCTGCTGATGGCCCTGGTGATGCTGGCCCTGGGCCTGATCCCCGGCCCGAGCACCTGGCTCCTGGTCGGAGCCGTGGCACTGCTCGCCACTCTGGCCGAAAGCGTGATCGGCGCCACCCTGCAGCGCCGCTGGAGCTGGCTCAGCAATGAGCTGGTGAATGGGGTGCAGACCCTGGTGGCGGCGCTGCTGGCCCTGGCAGCGCTGGGTCTGCGGGGCGGCTGACCCCGGGAACCGGATGCTCGCCCCCCCACGTCCCTGAGCCAAAGCCTTCAGGTGATCTCAGCCCCGTCGCGGGTGGCCTGCCACCGTGTGGCCTGCCACCGTTCCGCCGCCAGCTTCAGCTCATGCAGGGTCGCGTCGCAGCGCCGCTGGGCCATGCGGGGATGGATGCCCAGTTGCCGACCCAGTTCCACCCAGGTGCAGCCCAGCCGCAGGCGACCCTCCAGCAGCTGGCGGCGCATCGGATCCAGAGCCGCCATCTGCTGCCGGAACCAGACCCGCTCCGCCGCGCGCGGATCAACCCCGTCAGGCTCAGGGAGATCACCAACCAGCGAACGCGGATCTGCAAGGCGATCCAGCAGCACGCCGGCGTCGCCGGCATCGCTCCCCGCCGGCCCCCGCTCGAGCGGCGCATCGAGGCTGCGGGGTCGGGCCGCTGCCCGCAGGTCCTCGATCTCCAGCAACCGCTCCGGCGTACAGCCGAGCCTCGCCGCCAGGGAGGATTGATCCAATGCAGGCAGGCCCCGCCCCCGACGCTCCTCCTGGAGGCGGGCCGACTGCTGACGCAGTTCCCAGAGGGGCCGGGGGATCCGCACCATCGGCTGGCGATCGCGCAGCTCATGCAGCAGGGCCCCACGGATGTAGGGCACCGCAAAGCTGCTGAAGCTCACGGCGCGGCTGGGATCGAAGGCCTCCACGGCCCGGATCAGGCCCAGGCTGGCCACCTGCATCAGGTCCTCGTGGGGCAGCGGCGGCCGTGGGGAGAAGCGGGCCACCACAGCCCTGGCCAGGGGCAGGTTCGCCTCCACCAAGGCATTGCGGCGGCGCACCAAGGGATCGCTGGCCCGAAGTCGTCCGGGTGGTCGCGCCTGCACCGATACACGTCCGGGCCTAGGGGCTGGCGAGGAGGGTGCCAGGGAGGGGGCAGCTCCAGCAACGGCCGCAGGTCGTGCAGCGGCAACGAAGGCGGCAGCCACTGGGATGGAGGCCTCGAAGGGGATCGGACGGCTGGGAATGGGGGGAAGGAAGGCGGCCATGGCCGGCATCAGCATCGGTGTTTCCACGATGCGAGGGGCCCGGGGGGCGCACTGTCACCGGATCGGCGGAACAACATTCACCCGATCGGGGGATGGCGAGCTCCGGGAGGGCGATGGGCGTTTCAACCGGCTGGACGGGTGGAACGGATCCGGCCGGCCCTTAGACGGTGCGCCTGAACTCAGAAACTGGAGGTGGGCTGCAGCCGCATCTCCAGGCCAGCCCACTGGAGCAGGGCAGGCCAGGTCCGCACCCGCCTGTAAACCTCCGCATGGCCTTCGCTGTTGAGATGCAGCCCATCGGCATCCAGCCAACGCAGCCAGCGGGAATCGGCGAGCAGGGGCTCGAGCATCGGCAGAAAGGGCACATCGGCCTCCAGGCAGGCCTCCTCCAGAAGACCCTCGTAGCGCCGTACGGCCTCCAGCTGATACCAGAGCACCTCGGCATAGGGCATAGCGGCCCCATCCACGGGGGTGAGGCCCACCACCAGGGTGGGGGCCAGCTCCCGGGCCTGGCGCAGCAGCTGCTGGAAGCCGAAGAAAAAGCCGTCGGGATCGAGCTGATGGCGGCCGTCGGGCCGGCCGACCCGAGCGGTGTCATTGAGACCCACCGAGATCAGGATGCCCTGGGGCCGCTGACGGCGCAGCTCACCCCGGCACAGCACCTCAGGGGAAAGACGGGCCGCCAGCCGCTCCAGTCCATCACCGCGCACGCCCAGGTTGTAGAGCACCGGTGCCCCTGGGGTGGCCATCCAGTGGCGCCGGAGCCGTTCACACCAGCCGCCCTGGTCGGGATCGCCCCAGCCGAACACGCCGCTGTCGCCAAGCACCACGAGCTTGCGAGGAAGGAGAAGGCTCATGGAGCGACGGGCTGGGGGTCTGATCGGGAGCGATCTTCCCCGATCACCCGCTGAGGGGGCCACCTCTGTCGCCCCCCAAGCGCCGTTTAGCGTCAGCCCCAACCGCTCCCGGGCTCCGGCGGATGGGCTTCACCTGGCTGTTGACCCTTTCAGAACACGCCGGCAGCGTGTCCTCCACCGCCGCGGGCACGATCCTGCCGCGGGGATTCTTCCTTGCCACAGGCCTCATTTACATCCTGGCGCTGGGACTCCATCGACTGGCCTGGCGGCTGGCGATCCCCTCCGCCCTGCCGATCCTGGCGCTGGCCCTGGTGGTGAACTGGCTGCTCCACGGGCTGCATGTCGTGAGCCATGGCCAGGTGGAGACCCTGCACACCACCAGCCTGGCCCTGCTGCTGTTCTACGCGGGCCTGAACACCGATCTGGATCGGATACGAGGCCGCCTTTCCCTGGCCCTAACCCTGCCCACGATCGGGATTCTGCTCTCCGGGCTGCTGCTGGGTCTGCTGCTCTGGGCCCTGGGCCACATCGGGCTTCCGTTCCTCCCCAGGGCCGGTCTGGCTGCCCCCCTCCCTCTAGGGGTGGCCATGCTCACGGCCACCTGCCTACTGCCCACGGACGGCTCCGCCAATGAGGAACTAGCCCATCAGTGGGGGCACCATGCCCCTAAGAAGGTGCAACCGGTTCTGGCCTTCGAGGCGGCCCTGGGCAGTGCCACCGCGATCCTCTGCTTCGGCCTTGTGGTCACGTTGTTCCTAGGCTTACAGCACGGCGGTCAGGGCGATTTTCGTCTCGGTGCCGTGCAGGAGTTACCGAGCAGCCTGCTGGAGTTGGTGCGGCACCTACTGGCGGGGCTGGCCGCAGGCCTGCTGGTGGGGCTGTTGGCCAACCGCCTGATTCCCCTGCTGGTGAGCCACAGCGAGCACCTGCTGATCCTGGCGGTCTCGGTGGCCTTTGTGGCCTACGCCATGGGCAACCTGCTGGGAGGGGGAGGGTTAATCAGCGTCTACATCGCGGGCCTGGTGCTGGCCAACCGGCCCCAGACCCGCGGGCCCTCTGGCCATGCCGGGCTCCGCCACGTGCTTCTCCCCTTCAACACCACGGCCGAATTCACGCTGCTGCTGCTGCTGGGCCTTCTAGTGCATCCCGGCGTCATGGTGCAGATGCTTCCCCTGGGGATGGTGCTGGGGCTCCTGCTCGAACTGCTGGTGCGGCCACTTGTGCTGCTGGGGCTGGGGGGAGCGCCACGGGGCCAGCGGCTTGAGCGGTTGCTGATCGCTGCCGGCGGGCTGCGGGGGGCTGTGCCTCTTGCACTCTCCCTGGCACTGCTGGAACAGGTGCCGCGGCTGCGGGATGTGCATCCCCTCGAGGCCGTCGACCTGGCCACGCAGATGCAAGCCCTGGTGGCGGTGGCGGTGATCACCAGCCTGGTGCTGAAGGGGGTGGTGCTACCGCGGCTGCTGCAGCGGTGGGTCTCCCCCGAGCCGCCCCCGGCCGAAGCGGCCTGAACACCACGACCCAGGCCATTTCCCCACCCTTCGACGCAGCGCCACAGCCCGGGGGCTCGCGGCGGCAGGGCCAGGAAGGGCGGCCCCTGCGGCTGCCTTCCAGACCCGCCTTCACTGGCCAGAGCTGTCGTACATGCTTGTCCGGGTTCACCGGAACAACCCCGCGGCGACGCACTCCTTCAACCCTCCTCCCAGCGAAAGCCCTGGTCATCCCAGGATTTCGGGTCCTCGATCGGTTCGAGGTGAGTGAGCACATGGGTGCGGGGCAGGGTGGCGGCGATCTGCTGCTCCAACTGTTCACAGAGGTCGTGGCCGGCCTGCACGCTCCAGGCTCCGGGCACCAGCACATGGAAGGCCACAAAGCGCCGCGATCCCGCCACCCGGGTGCGCAGGGCATGAAAACGAATCTGCTCACTCTCATGGGAGGCGAGCAGGGCCTCCAGCTGGGCGTGGTCCTCCTCCGGCAGGGCGCGATCGAGCAGACCGGAGGCGGTTTCGTGGAGCAGCTTCCAGCCGGTCACCACGATGTTGAGAGCCACCGCGATGGCGATCAGCGGATCGAGCATGGTGAAGCCCGTGATCTTCACCAGCGCCACCCCCACCACCACCCCGAAGGAGGTCCACACATCGGTGAGCAGGTGGTGGGCATCAGCCCGCAGGGTGATCGAGTCGAAACGGCGGGCGGCCCGCAGCAGCACCCAGGCCACCACACCATTGAGGCCGGTGGCCAGCAGCGAGAGGGCCAGCCCGATGCCCACCTGTTCCAGGGGCACAGGCTGCTGGAAACGGCCGATCGCGGCATAGATGATGGCAAGGGCCGCCACCACGATCAGCACGCTCTCCAGGCCGCTGGAGAAGTACTCCGCCTTGAAGTGGCCGTAATGATGCGTGCGGTCGGCGGGCTTGGCCGCCAAGGTGAGGGCCCAGAAGGCGGCCAGAGCCGCCACCAGGTTCACCCCCGATTCGAGCGCATCGGAGAGCAGCCCCACCGATCCGGTGAGCCGCCACGCCGCCGTCTTGAGAGCGATCGTGGCCAGGGCCGCCGCAACCGAGAGCAGGGTGTAGGAGCGGGGGGAGGAGAAGGAAGCGGCGATCGGCATGGCGCCAGGGTCGGTAGAGGGATCCCGGGGAACCCCCCGACGACGGCGAAGCGCATGAGGTGCACTTCAGGTTTCAGGTTGCCATGGGTGGCCACTCTTGGGGTCCAAGCGCCACGTGCAAGGCAGCCATGCTTGGCGGGGGAATCACGATGACGGATCCCCGTATCCCAGGCAGCACCCCGATGCGCGTCGAACCCGGCAGGGTTGGGTTTAAGGAGGAGCCGAAGCATCAGGTATGCGCGAGATCGTTTTTCTGGTCACGGTCGAGCAGCCCGGCCGGATCGAGGCCACGGCCCCGGAATGGGGGCTCGTGGTGGAAGCCCCGACCCTCGAAGAACTGCACCACGAGGCGCGCGATGCCCTGATCAGCCAGGTCGGGCCCTCTCATGGCACCTACCGGATTAAGATCCGGCGAAAAGACCACCCTGCGGTCCCTGCGAGCGGAGACCTACCAGCCCAACGGCATCCGTTGCCCAAGGCACGGCCTATCTCTACCGGGAAGCCGATCGGAACCAGCAGGGGCATCGGCCAGGCCACTGGCGGGGAGTTGAACCGCACCGGCCCGATCAGCCCCATCAGAGTGGTCAACTACGCCCGCTCACCGGAGGCCTCCCCTGAAGTGGTGGCCGCGAGCACTGCGGCCGGCATCAAGACATGGGGCCACTAAGCAACACATCTCGCCTCTAAGCAAGACACGGAGCCTCTATACAGACGTGGGCTTTTAAGCTGGAGGCGGCAAAGCGAAAGTGGCGCTGGAAGTCAATGGAGGCTTAGCAGCTCTGGTCAATACCGCCAGCATGACCCGCAGCGGCCTCCTTTTTTGGCACGGTATTGCTTCTGGGGCTGACCCATTGCTACGGCACCCTTTATGTGGCCATCCTGTTAGCGATCGATGCTGTCGAGCGCAGGTTCAACCGCTCGCGACTGCCGGGTATCGGATTGTTTTCCCTGCTGCTGATCTGGCCGCTGTATCAGAAGCTGTTTGGTTCACTTGAGATGCAGGCCGAGTCGAATCAATTGGTGGAGATGTTGCTGTTCGTCAGCACGTTAAATAACTTTCTCATGGGGAATTTACCCGTTATTCTGGTCTCTCGTCAGCCTGCCTATCCGTTTGCCACCGCAGTGTTCGCAGCCCTGGTTGATGCCGCATGGCGATCGCCTCAAAGCCACCGCGCCGGCGCTTCCCAAACAACGCCGCCGCGGTTCAAAGCTTTGTCCTGGAACGGACCCGAGTCCCAGGCTGTTTCCTTGGTGCAGCTTCCTTGGTGCAGAACCTCCGCAAGCTCCTCACCAATCGCAGTTTCGATCTTTGCCTGCTTGTTGGGTTGGTTTACCTGTTCACAACGCCGGTCGACATCGCCATCCCCTTCTCGACGCCCTACTACTTCCTCGTCTGCCTGCCAGCCACTGTCCTCCTGTTCGATGCCCTCTTCTGCCAAGCGATCGAAGGTTGGCTCGGAATCTGGCCTGCCATTCTTGTCACAGGAAGTGTGGTGATGTGTCAGTTGATCCTCTCCCAGCAGAGGCAGGCTCTGCCCTGACCTCCTAGCAGCTTCGTTCCGGATCAAGAACTTCCCCATCTCCTGCCGCAGTCGGCTGCGGGCCGGTGAAGCTGAGAACCAGCGGGATCGGTCGCTTCACGATCGTGCTCGGCATCCAAGCGGAGGCTGTGCTGCCAGCCGCGTGTTGGCGATGCCTGTAGTCAATGGCGCACTCCAGCCGTTCCAATGAAACACTCCAGCCGATCCAACGAAATCAGATCAAGCCCACAGCACGAGATGAGGGAGCTTCAGCCTGCTGGCATCGTTGCAACAAGATGCTATGTGGGAAAATGAGCAATGCTGTGCGCTTGAGCGCCCCCCCCATGGCCAAGCTGATCCGGTTCTCCGATGCCTCCCGCGACTCCCTGGAGCGGGGCGTCAACGCCCTCGCGGATGCGGTGAAGGTCACCATCGGTCCGAAGGGGCGCAACGTGGTGCTGGAGAAGAAATTCGGAGCTCCGGACATCGTGAACGACGGTGTGACCATCGCCAAGGAGATCGAACTGGAGGATCCCTTCGAGAACCTTGGCGCCAAGCTGATCCAGCAGGTGGCCTCCAAAACGAAGGACACCGCGGGCGATGGCACCACCACTGCCACGGTGCTGGCCCAGGCGATGGTGAAGGACGGTCTGCGCAACGTGGCCGCTGGCGCCAACCCCGTGCAGTTGCGCCGTGGCATGGAACGGGCCGTAGCCCAGGTGGTGGCAGGAATCGCCCAGCGCTCCAGCCCCGTGGCCGGTGATGCCATCCGCCAGGTGGCCACGGTGAGTTCAGGGAATGACGAAGAGATCGGCCGGATGATCGCTGAGGCGATGGAAACGGTGAGCGCCGATGGAGTGATCACGGTGGAGGAATCGAAATCCCTGGCAACCGAACTGGAGATCACCGAGGGGATGGCGTTCGATCGCGGCTATTCCTCCCCCTACTTCGTGACTGACAACGAGCGGCTTGAATGTGTTTTCAGCAATCCACTCCTGCTGATCACCGACCGCAAGATCGGTGCCGTGGCCGATCTGGTGCCGGTGCTGGAGGCGGTCTCCCGCAGCGGCCGCCCCCTGGTGATCCTGGCCGAAGAGGTGGAGGGGGAAGCGCTGGCCACCCTGGTGGTGAACAAGACTCGAGGCATACTCCAGGTGGCGGCCGTGCGCGCCCCCGGCTTCGGGGATCGCCGCAAGGCGATGCTCGAGGACATCGCCATCCTTACAGGCGCCACAGTAATCAGTGAAGACAGGGCGATGACCCTGGAGAAGGCCACCCTGGCGGATCTGGGCAGCGCCGAGCGGATCACCATCCGCAAGGACGAGACCACCATCCTCGCCAGCGACAACCGCAAAGCTCCCGTGGCCGACCGGGTGGCGTCAATCAAGCGTGAACTGGAGGCCACCGATTCCGACTACGACCGCGAAAAGCTCTCCGAGCGGATCGCCAAGCTGGCCGGAGGAGTGGCCGTGATCAAGGTGGGGGCCCCCACCGAAACCGAACTGCGCAACCGCAAGCTGCGCATCGAGGATGCCCTCAACGCCACCCGAGCCGCAGTGGAGGAGGGCATCATCGCCGGGGGCGGAAGCAGCCTGCTGCAGTTGGCTGACGGCCTCGATGGTCTTATCGCCGCCAGCAGCGGTGATGAGCGCACCGGCATCAGTATCGTCAAGCGGGCCCTAGAGGCCCCGATGAAGCAGATTGCCTTCAATGCCGGCAGCGATGGTGATGTGGTTGTGGAGGAGATCCGACGGAGTGGCCTGGGCTTCAACGCCCTCACCGGCACCTATGAAGATCTCCTGGCCGCCGGCATCCTCGATGCCGCCAAGGTGGTGAGACTCGGCCTGCAGGATGCCGTATCGATTGCATCGCTGCTCATCACCACCGAAGCGGTGATCGCCGACAAACCCGAACCCCCCGCTCCTCCCGCCGGTGATGGCGGCATGGGAGGCATGGGCGGGATGGGAGGAATGGGCGGCATGGGCATGCCCGGCATGATGTGATCCCGCCGTTGATGCCCAGGCTGGAGAGCGGCCTCACAGGCTGCTCAATAGCCGGGCATGCAGACGGCAGACGTTGAGCGCCTGAGGAGGCGGTTGGGAACACAGCTTGCCCAGCTCCCGGTTGAGGGCTTCGAACTGGGAGAGATGATTGGCGCTGAAGGGAAGGCCCAGCAGGCCCGCGCCGAACAGCACCACACCACCGAAACCGGGAATCAGCCTTGCGGTCAGGAGGGGAAGCCATCCCTTCGCAGACCATGACATCCATGTCCCACCCTTGCGGCCCTGGGTCGCCATGCGTCCCTCCTGTCTCGTTCTCGATCTACTTCCATGATGTCCGAACCACACCCCATAGACGCCTGAGCTACAAAAAAATTGAGTCCGGTCGGATTTCTGGTGGCCCACCGCTCCCAGGCCCCGCATTTCAGGCGTTTCAACGGCTGCGCCGTTCCCCTAGGGCCCGGCGGTAGGCGGCCACCTGGAGGTCGATGCCGGTGATCGCGGTGCCCACCACCACGGCATCGGCCCCCTCCACCACTGCACGCACAGCCTGCTCGGCGGAGGCGATGCCGCCCTCACAGATCAGGGGCACCGCCCCCGGCAACGACCGCCTCAGAACGGGCAACAACTCCCAGCCGGGCGGACGAAGGGTTGCGGTTGCTTCGGTGTAGCCATAGAGCGTGGTCCCCACCCAGGCGCAACCCAACTCAGCGGCCCGGAGCCCATTGGCCACACCATCAACATCCGCCATCAACGGAGCGCCCAGTTCGTCGCGGCAGCGGCTGATCAGCACCTCGAGATCCTGACCGTCGGGGCGGTGCCGTTCGGTGGCATCAAGAGCCACCAGATCCGCTCCCGCCGCCCAGACCGCCCGGATCTCCTCCCATCCCGGGGTGATGTACACCGGACTATCGGGGTAGGAACGCTTCCACAGGCCCACGATCAGAGCATCGGGACATCGCCGCCGCACCGCGCCAATGTGCTCAGGACTCTCAAGCCGGACCCCGAGTGCACCCTGCCGCAGGCTGGCCTCCGCCATCGCCGCGATCACCAGAGGATCCCGCAGGGGAGACCCGTCAGGAGCCTGCACCGAAACGATCAGACCTCCCGCCAGGGCAGCGCGATCGGGAAACAATGGACCACCAGAACCCATGGGGAGAGAGAACGAGGGCAGGACGACGGGGGAAGCGGGACTCGGTTGCGCGGCGCCCCTCAGCTGGCCCGGGGCAGGGAGGAATCCGGAAGCCAGGCCCGCAGATCCGCCAGGGCTCTGGGAGCCGGGGCGGCATCCTGCTGAAGGTTTGGCTCACTCCGGCGCTCGGCCAGTCGGACCACGACGGCCAGCGGATCGGGAGGTTGGGGGAGGGTGCCGGCACCGATGCCACGATCCTGGGCAAGAACAGTGGTGGTCCCAGCAGGTGACGGGGACGCCACAGCCCCCGGCAACTCCTCAGGAGCAGGGGGCTGCAAACTCGGGGCGACGGCGGGATCAACGACCTGCGGAGCCCCACCCCGATCTGTGCGGATGCGAGCAAGACTCCGCCATTGGGTGCGAGAAAAACGGCGCAGCAGGCTGGACCGCAGAGCGGCACCAATCTCGGCCGCACTCCGCTGGCGCGGTTGAGCGGAATCGGCTAGCAACCCTTCGAACAGGGCATGATCATCGATAGACGCCGCGGAACCGGACGGCTCGGGATGGGAGTGACCCTCCTTGGCACTCTCATCGGCAAGTTCGCCCGGCAGGATCTCCAAGGCAAGGCGTGCTTCCTGAATGGGTGCCAAGTCACGGGCACTCGTGAAGGGCAGAGCGAATCCCCGGGGCTGGACCTGGGGAATCAGTTCGGGGAATTCCGCCAACATCGAAGCGATTGCCCCATCGACTGCGGCGGTGGTCCGTTGCTCGATCCAGGCCTGTTCCTCGACGACGCCTTGGCGATCGGCAGGCATCCACAGGCACCCATCCCCCAGCAGTGCTGCGAACCAAGCTGCAGCGTCGTTGCCCTCCAGAGCCGGGAGCGTGATCGACTGGAACTTCTCAAGCCAATCCAGGCCCCTGCGGTGCACGCAGCGCTGAAGCCTCACCAGGCTCTCGTGGCCACGGCGATCTCGCACCGCCTCGAGCAGCAGTGCCTCGGCATCCGGGCCGGAACGATGGCCCTCTGCTCCTGAGATCTGGCGGGGCGGATTCAGGGACACGGCAGGGGAAGCTCAGGTAAGTTTTCGATCCAACAGCGGACGGATGGCCAGGAACAACCCCAGGGCGAGGGTCGCCAAGATGGCGAGGCAGCCCACGGCAGTGAGAGAGCCATAAGGAGCCTGGAGAACCACATCACTTGCGATGTGATTGAGCTGGAAGCTGCCGGCGTAGGCGGCGCGGATCGGTTCAATCGCGAAGGTAAGGGGATTCAAGGCCGCTAGCCACCCCAGCCAGGCCGGCATGAAGGAAAGAGGGGCCAGAGCGGTACTGGCAAACAGAAGCGGCAGGTTGGCAACGAAGATCACGGCGATCAGCTCGATGTGTCCCGGCAGGGCAAAGGCCAGGCCCAGGCTCACGGCGGTGACCGCAAACACAAGCAGCAGCAGGGTGATCAGCACCAGCACCAATCCAGCCCCCCCCGGCCAGCCGTAGCCCAGGAGGGCAGCGGTGGCCACGATCGCCAGGCTCTGCACCAGGCTGAGGCTGGTGATGTAAAGCACCGAAGCCAGCACGATCGAACTGCGGGAACGCAAGGGCGCCACCAGCAGGCGGTTCAGAAAGCCGAACTCCCGGTCGAACATCACGGGCAAGCCGGCATTGAGGGCGGCGCTGAAGGCGGTGAACACGATCACCCCAGCCCCCAGGAATCGGCCATAGCTCCCGCCGCCCGGAAGGAGGCCCTCGGGTGCCTTGGCGAACAGTGCCCCGAACAGCACCAGCCAGATCAGAGGTTGCAGAATCCCAGCCACCAAGGTGGAAGGACGCCGGAATAGCTGCAGAAAGAGTCGCCGGGTGAGGGCCAGGGTTTCCTGGCCGATCTCGGCAAAGGCCGAGGGTTCGGCCGCCAGCTCGGGCTGGGGTGCAAGGCTGGGGGAGGTGCTGGTCATGGCACGGGCTGCGGGTCTTGGAAGGGCTGGAATCCGGGGACTGGAGAGATCAGCGATCAACGCATGGCCAGCTTGCGCTCCGCCTTGGGATCCCGCTGGCCCGCCACGGCGAGTTCGGCGTCCATGAGCGTGCGGCCGGTGGCCTGTAGATACACATCATCCAGACTGGCGCGGCTCTGGGCGAGAGCAAAAACCGGCACCTGGGCCGCCTCCAACTGGTTCCGCAGCCGCTCCACCACGGCGGCGTTCTCAACCACAAGATTCAGGGAGTGCCCCTGGGCCCGGTTGATCACCACCTGCCGCACACCCTCACAGCGCTCGAGCAGGTCCCTAACCCGCCTGGCCTCCTCCTCATCGCTGAACTCGCGCACCCTCAGGGTCACGCGGTCGCCACCGAGAGCTCCCTTCAACTCAGTGGGGCTGCCTTCGGCGATCACTCGGCCTGCCTCGAGAATGGCCAGCCTGTCGGCCAGTGCATCCACCTCCTCGAGATAGTGACTGCTGAGCAGCACGGTGGTGCCCTGGTCGCGGAGCTGAAGAAGCACCTGCCAGATGGCGCTGCGGCTCTCGATGTCGAGGCCCACTGTGGGTTCATCGAGCACCAGCACCCGTGGACGATGCAGGAGCCCGGCGGCCAAGTCGAGACGACGCCGCATGCCCCCGGAGTAGCCACCGCAGCGCCGATCAATCCAGTCAGCCATGCCGAGCAGGGCGATCAGTTCGGCGATGCGGCCATCCCGCTCGAAACGGTTGAGGTGATACAGATCACCCTGCAGCGCTAGGAGTTCCCGGCCGGTGAGGATCTTGTCGATTGCCACCTCCTGGGCCACATAACCCAGCAGCCGTCTCACAGCACGGGGGTTGGTGAGGGCATTGAGTCCCGCCACCCGCACGCTGCCCGCATCGGGGGCCAACAAGGTGGCAAGGATGCGAAGGGCCGTGGTCTTGCCAGCGCCGTTGGGCCCGAGAAGGCCGTAGAGGCAACCCGCCGGAACAGTCAGGGAGAAATGATCCAGAGCCTGGACAGGCGCGGACCTGCGACCGTTTCCATAGCTCTTACTGAGATGCTGCAGCTCAATCAAGCCAGGCTCTCTCCCGATGGACTCCGGGTTGGAATCTAGGCAGCGCCCTCCAGCCTCCGCTGGGGGAGAACCGTCCTGCACGAGTAGAGCATCAGCACCGGACCGGTTCTGATCGCCAGAACTGGGCCAAGCAGGGGGAGGAATCGAGCCCACTCTCAGGTCTCAGGCGAGCTGCGTGAGAACGCGCACGAAGGGGTCCGAGGCGATGGCCTGCGGGGTGCGGGCGAGAACCAGGAGCAGGCAGATACCGAAGAGATACAGAATCGACCACCGGAACAGGCTGCGAGCCCGCTGGGGATCGTCCGGGTTGTTCCGCAGGGCGGAACTCAGCTGCAGAAGCCGACCGTTGAAGGGCAGCAGCAGCAGTCCATAAAGCCAGCCGCCCGTGGGAAGGGCCAGTACCCCGAGGCCGCTGAGCAGAATGGTGAGCCAGCTGTAGCGAGCGATCGCCCGGCCGGTGACCGCCGTTCCCCTGACGACGGGAAGCATGGGAATGCCCACGGAGCGGTAGTCCTCCCGCAGCAGCAGGGCAAGCGACCAGAAGTGGGCCGGGGTCCAGACCATGACAAGGGCGAACAGCCACCATCCGGCCCAGCCGAGGTGACCGCTGGCAGCGGCAACCCCCACCAAGGGTGGGATGGCTCCGGCCACCCCACCGATCACGATGTTCAGTGAGGTGCGGGGCTTGAGCAGAGCGGTGTAGAGCAGCACGTAGCTGCACAGGCCCAACAGGCTCAGGGAAGCGGCGAGTGCATTCACCCCCAACACGAGAACAAGGGTGGATGCCGAGGTGAGCAGCACGGCAAGCGCGAAAGCCTGACGCCTGGCCAGGCGCCCCGATGGCAGGGCACGGCGGCTGGTGCGCTGCATGCGTCCGTCAAGCTCCTCTTCCCAGAGGCAATTGAGCACCCCGGCGGCGGCCGAAGCCATGGCCCCACCCGTGAGGGTGGCCGCCATGGTGACGCCATCAAGGGGCCAACCTGCCGTGAGGGCCATGCCGCCGATGGTGGTGGCCAGCAAAAGGGGGATGAGTCTGGGCTTGGCCACCTCCAGCCAGGCTGGAAGCCTCACCGAGGGTCGGACCGAGGCGGGAGCCGCAACGATTGAAGGCTCGCTGCTCCCCTTGGCAAGGGAGTGAGGAGACAGGGTGGGAACACTAACCATGGGCCATCTCCAATGAGGGTGAACAGGAAACGACCGGGGCCGGGGAACGGGCAGCCAAGGTGATGCCCCAAAGAGCGCCGAACAAGGCCACCAGCAGGGCCGCTACCAACTGATGCGCCACGGTGACGAGGGGCTGCTGCAGCTGGAGCCGCAGGGTGAAGACGCCCAGGCCTACCTGAAGCGGAACCAGAAAGGCTGGACCGAGGGAGAACCGACGCAGCACGGGCGGGATGCCGGGAAGCAGATGGGCCAACACAGCCGGCAGCAGCAGGGCGGCGAGGGCCGCCCAGGCTCCCAGGCGGTGGGTCAACAGCCAGCGGCATCCCTCTCCAGCCTGCAGGCAGAGCGAGGAAGCCCAGCGGCTGGCCATCGCACCTCCCAGGGCGCACTGGCCGAACAGCACCAAGCTGCTTAGGGCAAGGAGAGGGATCCACCAGAAAGGCAGCGCAGCGCTGGAGAAAGACGGGAGACATCGGGTGGAGGAGCGCCTTAGGGCCTGATGCATGGCGCTGACGAGCAGCACCAGCAGCAAGGCTGTGACTAGGTGGGCGGTCACCGTGGAGGCCGATAGCAGCCCCAGCACGGTGAGGCCACCGAGCCCCCCCTGAAAGGCCACCAGCAACAGGGCTGCCGCAGCCGCCCAAGGCAGCCAGCGGGGCAGGAGGGCTCTTCGCAAGAAGGAAAGGGACGCCACAACCAGCAGGGCGATGCCAACCAGGAAGGCATCGAGGCGGTGAAACCATTCCAGGAAAACCTGAAGGTTCATTTGGCGGCCGGGGAGGAGAGAGCCGTAGCAGAGGGGCCAATCAGGACATGCCAGTCCGGCCTGCATAACGCGAGTGGCTCCACCGATACCGACGAGGGCGACCAAGGCCACAACGAGGTGGGCCAGCAGCCAGTCGAGAGCTGCGGGCAGCCAGGACCCGCCAGGAAAGGGCAGGTCCGCAGCGTGCATGGGGTCGGAGATGGCGGGAGCTTCAGAAGCCCGGGAAGCGAAGGGCCTGCCGACCATGACCGCACATGCAGCAGAGCGCACAAGTTAGCGAGTTCACGGAGATGAGCGATCTCGCACATCTCAAGGGTAAATATGAATCAAATCTAAACTTTCAGCCGGAAGAGGCTTTCGAATCCGTCGTCACTTCCAGCCCAGCTGTGTTCTCCATAGGCTGGTAAGGCTTTGATTCGTGACCAACAGCGTCCCGTGCCGATTCCTTCAGCCCTGATCACCCTCCTTGTGGGCATGGCACTTGTGCTTGCCGGACTGTGGGTGGGTTACAACGTCTCCATGCTGCCCATCGACGCCAGCAGCAACGCCCCGGTTTACGACGCCCTGTTCAAGGTGCTGTTCAGCATCGGCACGGTCCTTTTCCTTGGAATCGTGGGGGTGCTGATCTTCAGCCTGGTGCGCTTCCGCCGTCGCCGTGGCGACAGCTCCGACGGAGCCGCCATTGAAGGCAACCTTCCCCTAGAGATCGTCTGGACCGCCATCCCCGCGGTGGTGGTGCTGTTTGTAGGTATCTACAGCTACGACATCTACGAGCGGATGGGAGGCATGACACCGTTGAATGATCACGGTGCCATGCATACTGCCCAGCCCGCCGGTGATCATCACCACCATGGCGGAACTCATGGCTCGAAGCAGGCGATTTTGGCCTCTTCGTCGTCAGCGCCGGCGGCAACAGCTGATCAGGAACCTGGAAGGGTCTGGGCTGGGATCGGAACAAACACTGGTGAGGAACAAACCCTCACGGTGGATGTCACCGCCATGCAGTTTGCCTTCATCTTTCACTATCCCGAAGGCAATATCGTCAGCGGTGAGTTGCACATCCCGGCCGACCGTCCCGTTTCCCTAAACATGGAAGCCCGCGATGTGATCCATGCCTTCTGGGTTCCGCAGTTCCGCCTCAAGCAGGATGTGATTCCAGGGCAACCTACCCTACTCAGCTTCACCGCCACCCGGCCCGGGACTTATCCGATCGTCTGTGCCGAGCTCTGTGGGCCTTACCACGGCGGAATGCGTTCCAGCGTGGTGGTGCATCAACCCGCTGATTTCGACGCCTGGCTCAGCAAGAACACCCCACCAGTGCCGGCCACTGTGGCCAGCTCCGGTTCCACTCCAACGGCCTGATCCACGATGACCCTTGCTTCCCCAAGTGATTTCCAGGCTCCCCAGCAGAGTTCACCAGATCAGGGAGGACCTCGGGGACTGCAGCCGGAAGGCTGGCTGCGTTACCTGAGCTTCAGCCTCGACCACAAGGTGATCGGCCTCCAATACATGGTGTGTGGCTTTCTTTTTTATTTCCTAGGCGGTGCCCTAGCCGGAGTGATCCGAACCGAGCTGGCAAGCCCGATCAGTGACTTCGTGAGCCGGGAAACCTACAACGAAGTGCTGACGCTGCATGGCACGGTGATGATCTTTCTGTGGATCGTGCCCGTGGTGAATGGGGCTTTTGGCAATTATCTCATTCCTTTCTATGTAGGAGCCAGGGATATGGCCTTCCCAAGGCTGAACGCCGTGGCCTTCTGGTTGATCCCTCCGGCCGGCATTCTGCTGATCAGTAGCTATTTCATCAAAGGCGGAGCAGCCCAGTCAGGATGGACTGCCTATCCACCACTCAGCCTCACCACTCCATCCCTGGGCCAGGTGATCTGGATCATTAGTGTTTTACTCCTGGGCGGTAGCTCGATCTTCGGTGGCATCAATTTCATCGCCACCATCTTGAAGCTGCGCAGACCTGGGCTGAAAATGATGCAACTACCCATGTATTGCTGGGCAATGCTGGGCACCAGCATCCTGGTGGTTCTCTCCACGCCCGTTCTGGCTGGGACCTTGATTCTGCTGAGCTTCGACATCATTGCCCACACCGGCTTCTTCAATCCCGCTCTGGGGGGCAATGTGGTTGTGTATCAGCACCTCTTCTGGTTCTACTCCCATCCAGCCGTTTACATCATGGTGCTACCAGCCTTTGGCCTGGTCAGCGAGATTATTCCTATCCATGCACGCAAACCGCTATTTGGCTATACCACAATGGTGTATTCGATTATAGCCATTGTGGTACTGGGCCTAGTCGTGTGGGCTCACCACATGTTCACCAGCGGCACACCCCCCTGGATGCGCTTGTTTTTCACGATCGCCACGTCGTTCATCGCCGTGCCCACCGGGATAAAATTCTTCAACTGGTTGGCCACCCTCTGGCAAGGCAAGATTGCCCTCAACAGCGCGATGCTTTTTGCTTGCGCCTTCATCGTGAATTTCGTATTTGGCGGCATCACAGGCGTAGCCCTTGCCCAGGTTCCCTTCGACATTCACGTGCACGATACTTACTTCGTTGTTGGTCATTTTCACTACATTGTCTACGGAGGAACTGTATTTATTATCTTCAGCTCCGTCTACCACTGGTACCCAAAATTTACCGGTCGGATGCTAGATGAACATCTTGGCCGCTTTCATTTCCTGCTCACCTTCATCGGCTTCAACCTCTGCTTCGCTCCCCAGCACTGGCTCGGACTGAATGGCATGCCCCGCAGAGTCGCGGAATACGACCCCTCCTTCACCACCCTCAACCAGGTGAGCAGCGTCGGAGCCCTGCTGATGGCGGTGAGCACCTTGCCATTCCTGTTCAATGTGGTGGTGAGTGCTTTTCGCGGTGAGGTGGCCGGCGACAACCCATGGAAGGCCCTTACGCCGGAATGGCTCACTTCCTCGCCGCCGCCGGTGGAGAACTGGATCGGAGAAGCCCCCTTGGTGACCCACCCCTACGGTTACGGGGCACCGGCCGATCGTCTCGATCTCAAGATGGTGACCGCCGAACAGATCTGGAACGACCCGAAGCCATGATTCATCCTGCTTCCCTGCTCCGAACCGTGCACGACTCGCCATGACCAGCCTCACCTCAGGAACCGGTGACCTCGCCCAGATCTCAAGCGATGTCGACATTGCTGGCCAGAGCGATGGGCATGGTGAGCATGGCGAACACCCTGATGTTCGCCTCTTCGGGTTGGCCACCTTTCTGGTGGCCGACGGCATGACCTTCGCGGGCTTCTTCGCCGCCTACCTCACCTTCCGGGCAGTGAACCCGCTGCCGGAAAACTCCAACTACGAACTGGAACTGCTCCTGCCGAGCATCAATACCCTCCTACTGGTGTTGAGCAGTTTCACGTTCCACCGGGCGGGTCGGGGTTTGCTGCGGGGAGAGGGCCAGGCTTGTCGCAGCTGGCTGGCGATCACTGCAGCTCTCGGCCTAGCCTTCCTAGCCGGTCAGATGGTGGAGTATTTCCACCTCCCCTTTGGCCTCACCGACAACCTCTTCGCCAGCACCTTCTACGCCCTCACCGGTTTCCACGGGCTCCACGTGACCCTGGGCGTGATCTGCATCCTGATCGTCTGGTGGCAGACACGCACGGCGGGCCGGATCAAAGCCTCCACCCCCTTCGGGCTTGAGGCTGCTGAGCTCTACTGGCACTTTGTCGATGGCATCTGGCTGGTTCTCTACGGAATCCTGTATCTGCTCTGATGGCTTTTTCAGTTGAAGCACTTGCCGAAACCTGATTGGATTGGTCACAATCGATATCAGGACGAGGCTCCTTCAAGCCGATCTCATTTCCCCTAGCTCAATTCGATGGCTGCCAACAGGTTTTCGACTGGCTCCGAGGGTGGACATGGTCACGGGGAAGCGCCCCTTGAAGGCAAGGCGCTACTGGATCGGGCCCGCTCCCTGAGCAACCGCCCCGAAGACCAGATCGCGAGGGCCTGCGGCTATGTGGGTCCGAGTGGCCGGATCCTCAAGAAGAGCTTCTACCGGGCCCTTGTGGCCGCTAAGGGCTACGTGCTCCCTTCTGCTCTCCAAGGGGGAGTTGCGACGACCAAGGGGCGACAGGCGGTGTTCCGCACCCGGGTGCACGGCAACGGCAACCTTTTGATCGGTCAGGCCTATACCCGCCGAATGGGATTGGAACCTGGCCAGGAATTTCGGATCGAACTCCACAAGGAGACAGGTTCCATCTGGCTGCTGCCTATGGGCACCACCGGCAACGAGCAGAGCATCGGCTGAAGAACCCACAAAAGCCAGAGAGACGGGAGCGGGGCTGAAGCACCCGGCCCACCGCTTGTTTCTGTTCGTTCAGGTGTTTATTTCCGTTCAGGCAGGGTCGGCTCGATCCTGAGAACCTGAGGAGGCCGATCTGTCGTTACTGATGCGGTGGAAGTTGGCGCTGAAGGTGAGCAGGTCGAGGCCGCTGAACAGAAAGCTGATCCCCACCAAGGTGCCCAGCACCCAGAGCAGGCTCATGGACTTCATCGTGAGGATCATCAGGCCCAGCACCAAGGTCACCACTCCATTGGTGAGGCCCCAGCCCCCTCGATCAGAAAGACCACGCCGATAGCGAGTGCCAGGGAGGCCACCTGAAAGGCGGCCCGCTCCGTTCCCGAGGCCAGCTGCCGCACCATCCAGAGGCCGGCCACCAGGAACAAGGTGGACACAGTGAAGCGCCAGAAGCTGATGGCGGTGCTCAGACGGGCGGTCCGGAGGCGAGCACGGGGAAGATGAGCGCCAGAACACCCAGCACCAGCATCACCACCCCCTCGGCGAAGGTGAAGGTGCGCAGGGCGCTGCTGTCACGGGCAAGGAGGCACCCAGACGGGGATCCTGATACCAGATCTCTGAGTTCAGGCATCTGGTTACGGCGGGTCCGACGCGTTACCGGGACGTAATCAGAAGGTCGGCGGAAGGCCACGTTCGGGGAGCGGCAGGCTCACTCCCAGCCATGCTGTGCCAGCCAGTCACTGTTGAGAGCCCCTCCGGAAGGGGCCGGAAGAGCCAGGCCCTGAGGCTGACCGCCACCCTGGAGCAAGCGTTCGGTGTATTTAGCGAGCAGATCCGCCTCAAGGTTCACCGCATCGCCCACCCGGCGGTGGGCCAGGGTGGTGGCCGACCAGGTGTGGGGAATCACGGCCACCCAGAACTGGCCCTCACTGTCACAGCCGGCCACGGTGAGGCTGATGCCATCGACGGCGACGCTGGCCTTCTCACAGACATAGCGGCCATAGGCGGGGTCGTTCCAGCGCAGCACCAAACGCCAGGAGGCCGGCTCCCGCTGGATTGCCATCACGGTGCCCAGCCCATCGACATGGCCACTCACCAGGTGGCCGCCGAGCCGGTCGCTGAGCCGCAGGGCCGGCTCCAGGTTCACGGCCGCCCCGGATGCAGCCCTGGCGGCCAGGGTGGTGCGAACCAGGGTTTCCTCGCTGACGTCGGCCCGGAATCCATCGGGGAGACAGTCCGCCACAGTGAGGCAGACGCCATCCACTGCGACGCTGTCACCCAGGGAGAGGGGCCCCAGGCTCCCCGCGGTGGCATCAAGCGCCCAAGGCTCGAGGCGCAGCCGCACCCCCGCTGGACATCTCTCCAGCCTGCCCACGGCCCGCACCAGTCCGGTGAACATGCCTGCCTACCCTGCCACTGTGGCCATAATCGCTTCAGGCGCGACGGCTAACGCCGGGGGCATAGGGCCATGGTGGAAATGCGGGTAGCGGGAATCGGCCTTGACGCGGCCAGCCGCAGCCCGCTCGTGCTTTTGAGGGATCCTTCTGGCCGTCGCCAGGTGCCGATCTGGATCGACCAGGCCCAGGCCCACAACATCCTTGCGGGCCTGAACGGCGACCGCCCTCCCCGCCCCCTCAGCCACGACCTGATGGCGAAGCTGCTTGAGGCCGGCGGGCTGCAGCTGGAGCGGGTTGTGATCCATGCGATCGAGGACAGCACCTTTCGGGCTGTGCTGAAACTCCGCCGGGGCGAGGAGGAGGCGATCGAGCTGGATGCCCGGCCAAGCGACGCCATCGCACTGGCGCTGCGGACGGGAAGCGGCATCTGGATGCTGGAGGAAGTGGTGGCCGATGCCTCCATCCCGGTGGATGCCGAAGCCGACGCCGAGGACCAAGAGGATTTCCGGCGCTTCCTGGACCGCACCAGCCCGGCGGATTTGGTCCGCCATCTACGGCGGGGCCTTGAGGAAGCCGGACCAGCCGAGAAGGAGAGCGGTGAGCAGCCGCCCGGGGGGACCGACGATCCCGGAGCCGATGACCCTGCCACGTCAGGGCCCTGAGGCCGGCATGGGCAGACCGGCAACGGCCCGCAACGGTTCCCCATCCCCGGAATCCAGCACCGCAGAAAGCCAGACGGCGGGGCGTGACGCCGGGGCCATGGCCAGCGGAGATCGGCCCGAAGGGGACCCCCACTCCGCGGCCGGGCCAGCCCGAGAGAGGCTTGAACGCCGGTTGGTCCGGCGTCCCTTCGGCGGGGGAAGGTCAGTCTCCTTGTTCACCCTGGGCACGATGCGAGCCCTGGAGAGCAGCCGGGTTCTGGAGAGGGTGGTGGATGCGGCCCTGGAGGCCGGCATCAACCACCTCGAGACGGCTCCGGCCTACGGCCCGGCAGAAGCCTTCCTCGGCGAAGTTCTCGCTGGCCTGGCGGAGCGCGATCCGATCGGTCGCTCCGAGCTGGTGCTCACTAGCAAGCTGCTGCCAGGTTCCGGCGAAGGGGTGGGGCTGGCCGAGGGACTGGAGCAGCTGCGGGCCAGCCTGCGACGCCTTCGCCTGCCGCGGCTCGACAACCTGGCGGTCCACGGCCTCAACACCGAGGCCCACCTGGTCTGGGCCCTGCGGGGGGCCGGTGCCGAGCTGCTCAAAGCCGCCGTGGCCGAAGGTCTGGTGGGCCAGGTGGGCTTCTCCAGCCATGGCGGCTACGACCTGATCGAAACAGCCCTGGCCAGTGGTCGATTCAGCTTCTGCAGCCTGCATCTGCACCTGTTCGATCCCGAACGGCTTCCCCTGGCCCGCTGGGCCCTGGCCGAGGGAATGGGGGTGATGGCCATCTCGCCGGCCGATAAGGGTGGCCGCCTCTATGACCCATCACCCCAGCTCGTGGAGGATTGCGCTCCCTTTGCGCCCCTTGAGCTGGGGTATCGATATCTGCTCGCCGCGGGGATCAGCACCCTCACGCTCGGGGCGTCACGGCCGGAGGACCTGGCCTGGGCAGGACGGTTGGCGAACTCCTCAGGGCCCCTCACGCCGTCAGAACAGGAGGCGATGGCGCAGCTGAGCGCCGCCGGTGCCCAGAGGCTCGGGATTGAGCGCTGCGGCCAGTGCCGAGCCTGCTTGCCCTGCCCCTCGGAAGTTCCGATCCCCGCCCTGCTGCGGCTACGCAACCTGGCGGTGGGCCACGGCATGGAGGCCTTTGCGGGAGAGCGCTACAACCTGATCGGCCGGGCTGGCCATTGGTGGGAGGCGGTGGATGCCTCGGCTTGCCTCCGCTGTGGCGCCTGCCTGCCCCGCTGCCCCCACGACCTGGCCATCCCCGAGCTGCTGGCCGACACCCATCACCGGCTGGCGGCACCGCCACGGCGGCGCCTGTGGGGATGATCTGCCACCGCTCGCCGCGCTGAAGAACCGGAGCCCACCAAAGAGTGATGCGGAGGTCAGGATCGATCGGGGGCAGCCCCATCCCAGAGGGCCTGGAAACGAAGTCGCTCCGCGGGCGGCAGCGGCGGCAGGCTGCGCCAACGGGCCCTCACAGCAATGGGGGGATGGAGGAGCTGCCGCAGCTCAGGAGGGAATGGCGCCAAGGCCCTCTCCAGTTCGTCGGCTGGGAGGGGGGGAACCCATCCGGCAGCAAGGAGCCGGGGCAACAGGGGGGGCTGCAACGCTTCCGCCAGCCACTCGATCGGCGCGTCCGGCGCCCCCGCCGGACTGAGCAGTACGTTCCAACCTAGGGGGCCCCCCTGCTCGGGCAGCACCACAGCGAGGCGGGGATCGCGTCGCAGGAGCGACACGACCCGCTGACGGGGAACCACGGCGGCCTCCGCCTGGCCATTCAGCAGAAGACTCAGCCCATCGCGATCGTCGAAGGCGACGGCCTGGCGACGAAGGCGCCGCAGACGCTCAACATCGCCATCCACAAGATCGAGAACCACCCGCGGCGAGGAGGGAAGCACCACCGCCCCGGCCAGGCTGGGATCGAGCAGCAACTCCCAGCCCTCGGCACGGCGCCGGACTAGATCAAGTCGGTTGCGCAGCAGCAGCACCCAGGGGTTGAGGGCCCAGGGGAAGGCCAGCTGCGGCGCCGGATCGGCAGCGAAGAGGCGGGCTACCTGGGCAGCTGCAGGGTCGAGCCGGGCCAGAAGGGCCGGCGTGCCGATCGGCTGGAGCTCGGCACGGGGCAGGGTCGCCGCCCAGCCGTCGCTGAGCTGCGCCAGAGCCGGCCGGCGCGGGCCTGAGGCCAGCACGGCGGTACGCACCTGATCGGGCCCCTCCAGCAACTGGGACTGCCAGGTGCGGGGCAGACGGGCGATCCAGGCGGCTGGCAGGTCTCCCCGGCTGGCCAGCAGCCGGGGCGGGGTGGCGGCCGCACACCCCGTGAGTCCCAAGGTGGCCAGGGCGAGGGAGCCACCGGCGCCTGAGCGGAGCACCTGACGGCGCGACCAGAGACGATCAGCCATCGCCGGACCGTAGGGGGTCGCCGCTCCCAGGAGCCACCAGGTGGCAGGCAGGCGGTGCCCAGGGCGGACCGATCAGCTCATGGCAGGCCGCATCACAGGCCCGGGCAAGGTGCTCAGGAGAGCGACCGGCCAGCTCCCAGAGAATCGCCAGGCCCCCTGCCCCCACCCCCTCCTTCACGTAGCCCCGTTCGTAGTCCAGCAGGGCGGGGTGGAGAGCCCCCCGGAAGCGGAGGGAAGCGGCGAAGGCGAGGGGATGATCGATCCCCCAGTGACGGCCGATCCGACGCAGCAGCAAGGTGAGATCGCTGTCCGACTCGAATGCAACCCAGGCCGTGGTGCCGATGGCCGCCAGCGCCGCCAGCCGGGGTCGAAGCTCCGGGGTGAGCAGGGCCAGAGCCAGGGCGAGTACCGCCGCCATCTGACTGCCGCCAGCCAAAAGCACGGACTGGCCCGTTTCGGCAGCAGCGAGCAGCAGGCCAGCCGCCAGGGCCTGCATCGGATCACCCAGGGCGGCCAGCACCGCCACCGGGTCGGGCGGCAGCCGCCTCGCCGCAGCAGGGACCAGGGTGCGGGCAGCAGCAGCCGCCAGGCCCCGCGCCACCAGATCCGCCTTGAGGGCATGGGCCGGGCGGTGGAGGCTGCCGCTCACGATGCCACCCGACTCGATGCCGAGGCCCGTGAGCACCGCCTGGGCCGTGGTGGTGCCACCAGGAACGCATTCGGCCAGGACCAGGGGCAGGGGCCCAGCGGACGGGGCAGAGCGCGCGGCGGCACGCCCCCAGCGCCGGCCTTGCTCCAGCAGGGCCTCCACCCGGGTGCGGTCCATGGCGAATCCGGTGCTCAGGCATCGGGCCGGACCGGCACCGGCCGGGGGCGGAAGGCGCAGGTGGGATACCGCGGGCGCCACCGGGCAGCCCAGGTCAACGACAATGGGATGGAGACCAAGACCCTGGAGAACCACCTGGGATATCAGGGCCGGTGAAACCCCAGCTGGCAGTGGAGGCAGGGCGTGGGGCAGGGACGCCGTGGGCCCCAGAACCAGCAGCTCAGCATCGGCGGCGGCCGTGACGCGCCGGGATTCGGGACTGGTTCCAGCGGCAGAGATGCCAGGTACCGCCGCCGTGTCGGTGGCAGCCAGCAGCACCAGCACCCGGCAGGCGGGAAGGCTCGCCCGCCAGGAACGGCACCAGGATTCGGCCTTCTCCGGCGCTCCGAGCAGCAACAGGGGCAGCGCACTCACAGGGGATCGAGGGCCACCAAGGCCTTCAGAGCCTCCGGCGGTTCGCTGATCGGAGACTGGAGCCGGGGGAAGATCCAGTAGGCCACCGCATGCAGGCAAAGGGCCATCAGGAGGTTCTGAATCAGCACCAGCGCCAGGGCGGTGGCCTGGACCTGGGCGAGGTCGATGCCGGCGCCAATCCCCACCTGGCCCAGCAGACGCTCCAGCAGGCCGGCGGCGGCGGTGGTGATCAGCACCCAGAGGTTCTCCCCCACCAGCACCGAGAGCACGGCCAGCCGCACCAAGAAGCCCAGGCTGCCGATCAGCCCGGCCACCGCCAGGCTGATCCACCAGCTCAGCCGCCGCCGCCAGCTCCAACCCAGCCACAGGGCGAGAAAGCCATAGGGAAAGAGCACCAGCGGGCCGCGGATCGGCCCCATCAGGGCCACCACCAGCAGGCCCAGCACCGCCACCCCCTCGAGGGCACAACGCCAGCCGTGGCGTAGCTGCAACAGGGCCAGGGGCAGGGGCAGGGCCAGACGGAACAGGGGGCTCCCCACCGGCAGGTAGTAGAGCGCCACCCACAGCAGGGCGGTAGCGGCGGCCAGATAGGCGGTGTCCATCAGCTGACGAGCCTGACGGTGGCTGAGCTGCCGCTGGGGGGGGAGGGACATCGATTGACAGGGGCCTCAGCGGGGGGACGGAGCCGGACGCACCTGAGGAACGGCAGGAACCACCGGCGCCACCGCTGGGGCTGCGGTGGTTCCAGCGCCCATCCTTTCGATCGTCTCCACCTCAAAGGGCACCCCGGCGGCCCGCAGGGCCTCGGTGACCACCTCGGCCGGCGCGGAGGGATCAGCCTGGGGCAAGCGGATCGTGACCCGGTAGGGCGCCGGATTGGCCGGTGCCTTGGCGGCGGGACGCGGGGCACTTGCAGGGATAGCTCTGGCTGTAGACACGGCGGGACCGGTGCCGGACGTGTTGGAACCGCCGGACTTCGGAATGGCCGCGGATGTGGCCGCAGCTCCGGCTCCAGCGGATGCGGCGACCGGTCCGGCTCCTGCGCCAGCCAACGGTCCTGACTGGGCGTCGGCGGCTCTGTCTGAGGCTGCCGAAGGGGAGGCGGGGGTGGATAGGGTGTCGCCCTGGCGGGTGGTCTGGACGTCGCCAGGGGAAGGGGTGGCGGTAGCGGCAGGAGTTGCGGAGGGGCCGGGAAAACTTCGCGAGAGGGCCTCACCAAAGGGGGTGCCACTGCACCCCCCCAGCAGCAGCGGCAGCAGTGCCAACAGGACCCTTGGCAGGGCTGGCGGGCTGGGACGCTGGGGTGGGAAAGTTGCGGGGGCCATCAGCTGCCCGCCGGCTTGATCACCCTCACGGCACTGGCCCGAAGCCGGCCGGTCTTGGTGGTGACCGGGGGCTTGGTGGCCGGCTTGGCCGGTTTCGCGCTGCTGCTGGCCTTGCTGGCGGGCTTAGGGGTCTTGGCACCTGAGACCTTGGGGGCTGCTGCCCTGGTGGGGCGGGCCCGGCTGGAACCCTTGCCGCTGGAGGCCTTAGCGGCCAGCAGCTCGACCGCCTGCTCCAGCGTGATGGTGTCGGCCGTGGTGCCCTCCGGCAGGGAGGCATTCACCTTGCCCTGCTTCACGTAAAGCCCGTAGGGCCCATTGAACAGCTGGATCGCCTCCTCGGCCCCTTCCGGTGTGCCGAGATCCTTGAGGGCGGTGCGGCCGCCGCGGCCCCGCTTGGGTTCGGCCAGCAATTCGAGGGCCCGACTGAGGCCGATCGCCAGCACGTCGTCGTCGCCCTTAAGGGAGCGGTACTCCTTCTCGCCCTTGCCCTTGTCGTGCACTACATAGGGCCCGAAGCGGCCGAGGCCGGCCTGCACTTTACCGCCCTCGGGATGCTCGCCCAGATGGCGGGGAAGCCGCAGAAGGCCGAGGGCATCCTCCAGAGTCATGCCATCGGGTTTGCTGCCCTTCGGCAGGGAAGCCCGCTTGGGTTTGGGGGTGGCCTCACTTGCCTGGCCGAGCTGGAGATAAGGTCCGTACTGGCCGAACAGCAGGTAGACGGATTCGCCGGTCTCGGGATCCACCCCAATCGATTCTGGTCCATCGGCCTTCTGCTTGAGAATGAGCTCGGCCCGATCCGCATCGAGGTCGGCCGGGGTGATCTCCACCGGCAATGTGGCCTTGAGCAGCTCCTCGCTGCCATCGTCGGCCACCCGTTTCTTCTCCAGATAGGCCCCGAAACGGCCGATCCGCACCACGCAGGGCAGACCCTCCAGTTCCACGGTGCGGGAGACACCGGGGTCGATGTCGCCCTCGCGCTGAAGCACCTGGGTTTCGAGCCCCTTCTCGCCCTTGTAGAAGCCCTCCAGGTAGGGCAGCCACTCCACCTTGCCGGTGGAGATCTCATCGAGGCTGCTCTCCATCCTGGCTGTGAAGCTGGTATCGACCAGATCCGGAAAATGTTCCTCCAGCAGGGCGGTCACCGCGAAGGCGGTGAAGCTGGGGGTGAGGGAATTGTTCTGAAGCGTGGCGTAACCGCGGTCCACGATCGTGCCGATGATCGAGGCATAGGTGGAAGGGCGGCCGATGCCCTCCTTCTCAAGTGTCTTCACCAGGGCCGCCTCGCTAAAGCGGGCGGGGGGCTGGGTGTGGTGACCGAGGGCCTCTACCGCCTCACCGGCGGGGGCATCACCCACCTTCAGGGCCGGCAGCAGCACCTCCTGTCCCTCCAGGGCGGCATCGGGGTCGTCACTGCCCTCCACGTAGGCGCGGAAGAAGCCGGCGAAGTCGATCCGCTTGCCGCTGGAGCGGAACAGGGCCGGGCCCTCGGCGCTCCCGGCAGCGGCCTCTAGGTCGACCGCCAGCATGGTCAGCTTGGCGTCGGCCATCTGGCTGGCCACGGTGCGCTTCCAGATCAGCTCGTAGAGGGAAAGGTCACGGCCGTCGAGACCGGTGTCGGCCGGAGTGCGGAAGGATTCCCCAGCCGGGCGGATCGCCTCGTGAGCCTCCTGGGCGTTGCGGGCCTTGGTGGTGAACTGGCGGGGGGCCGGCGAGAGGAACTCCTTGCCGTAGCGGTCGGCCACGCAGCTGCGGGCCGCATTGATCGCCTGGTCGGAGAGGTGCACCGAGTCGGTGCGCATGTAGGTGATGAAGCCCCGCTCGTAGAGGGCCTGGGCGGTGCGCATCGTTTCCCGAGCCGAGAGCCGCAGCTTGCGGTTCGCCTCCTGCTGCAGGGTGCTGGTGGTGAAGGGGGGCACCGGCTTGCGCACGGTGGGCTTCTCCTCCACCGCCGTGACCCGCCAGAGGCCAGCCTCCACCGCCGCCACCAGGGAACGGGCCTCGTTCTCAGCGAGCAGCCGCACCTTGCTACCGGTCTTGAGGGCTCCGGTGCTCTCATCGAAATCGCTGCCGCCGGCGATCCGCTCGCCCTTCACCTGGCTGAGCTTGGCCTCGAAGCGGAGGCCGCCGTGGCTGAGTCTGGCCTTGAGGTCCCAGTAGCTGCCGCTGCGGAAGGCCCGCCGCGCCCGCTCCCGCTGAACCAAAAGTCGCACCGCCACCGACTGCACCCGGCCGGCTGAGAGGCCCCAGGCAACCTTCTTCCACAGCAGCGGCGAGAGGGTATAGCCCACCAGCCGGTCGAGGATGCGGCGGGTCTCCTGGGCATGCACGAGCTCCATGTCGAGGTCACGGGTGCTCTCCAGGGCCCGGCCGATCGCCTCCTTGGTGATCTCGTGGAACACCATCCGCTTGACCTCCACCTTGGGAGAGAGGAGCTGAAGCAGATGCCAGCTGATGCTTTCGCCCTCCCGGTCTTCGTCCGTGGCCAGCAGCAACCTCTCGGCGCCCTTGAGGGCATCCTTGAGCTCCTTGACCACCTTCTTCTTGTCCTTCGGCACCACGTAGAGGGGCTCGAAGTCGTTGGCGGTGTTCACGCCCAGGTTGGCCCACTTCTCGCCCTTGTGGGCCGCCGGGATCTCGCTGGCGTTGTTGGGAAGATCCCGGACATGGCCCATGGAGGCCTCCACACGGAAGTCCTTCGGCAGGTACCCCCGGATGGTTTTGGCCTTGGTAGGGCTCTCGACAATGACCAGGGTGTGCGCCACAGAAACGCAGGAAACCGCTTCCCTCTTTATCGCATCGGCGGGCGGGACGCCTAACGCGGTGCCTGCAAAGCGAGACAAGCAAGGGGCCATCGACTCCCGAAACGGCCGCTACAGTCCGCAAAACCGGATGCCTTGAACCCAGTGGCCATCACCGTGGCACTTCCAGGTGCGCTCGCTGGCCTGCTGAGTGGCCCCCACCCGCTGGCCCTCGTACCGCTAGCCCTCACGACGGCGTCCACCGCCGTGACCGATACGATCGCCTCGGGCCTCAGCACGGGGACCCTGAATCTTCAATTGAATGCCGGCGCGATCGCCCCGGAGGCGGCCGTGCTGATCGCCCTGATCGCCTGCCTGCTGGTGGATCTGGCCGGGGAGAAGGCGGCGACCCGCTGGGTTCCTCCCCTCTGCTACGGAGGTCTCGGCTCGGCCCTAGTGCTGCTTGCCCTGCAATGGAACGGACCTCTGGAACCCTCCTTCCTGGGCTCCTTCCTGGCCGACAACCTGGCGATCGCGTTCCGGGGCGTGGTGGCGGCCTCCACCCTGGTGACGCTGCTGCTGAGCTGGCGCTATGTGGAGCGCAGCGGCACGCCGGTGGGGGAATACGCCGCGATCCTGCTGGCAGCCACGCTGGGCGCGATGTTCCTGTGTGGCTCCACCGACCTGATCAGCATCTTCATCTCCCTGGAAACCCTTTCGGTTTCGAGCTATTTGCTCTCGGGGTACATGAAGCGCGACGCCCGCAGTTCCGAGGCCGCCCTGAAATATCTGCTGGTGGGATCGGCTGCGGCCGCTGTTTTTCTTTACGGCGCTTCCCTGCTTTACGGATTGAGCGGTGGCAGCACCAGTCTGGAAGCGATTGCCGTGGCTCTGAAGACGGCCGCCTCACCGATCACCGCCCTCTCGCTTGTATTCGTGTTGGCCACGGTGGCCTTCAAGATTGCCGCCGTGCCGTTCCACCAGTGGACTCCCGATGTGTACGAAGGATCCCCCACCCCGGTGGTGGCCTTCCTTTCGGTGGGATCCAAGGCCGCCGGTTTCGCCCTAGCCCTGCGGCTGCTGGTGGGCTGCTTTGAAAGCTTCGATGTCCAGTGGAAATTCCTGTTCACCGTGCTGGCGGTGCTCAGCATGGTGCTGGGCAACATCGTGGCACTGGCGCAGACCTCGATGAAACGGATGCTGGCCTACAGCTCGATCGGGCAAGCAGGTTTCGTGATGATCGGCCTGGTCTGTGGCACCGAGGACGGCTTCGCCTCGATGGTTCTTTACATGGCCGCCTATCTGTTCATGAACCTGGGGGCCTTTGCCTGCATCATCCTCTTCTCGCTCCGCACCGGTAGTGACCGGATCGCTGATTATGCAGGCCTGTACCAGAAGGATCCCCTGATCACCCTGGGGCTCAGCCTCTGCCTGCTCTCGCTAGGCGGCATCCCGCCGATGTTGGGTTTCTTTGGCAAGATCTATCTCTTCTTCGCCGGTTGGGCCGACAAACAGTATCTATTAGTGGTGGTGGGTCTGATCACCTCAGTGGTTTCGATCTACTACTACATCTCTGTAATCAAGATGATGGTGGTGAAAGAGCCGCAGGAGGCCTCTGATGCTGTGAAGGCCTATCCCGAGATCAGCTGGAACCTATCCGGCATGCAGTCGCTGCGCGCTGCTCTGGTCGGTTGCGTGTTCGTGACGGCCGTGGGTGGCATTCTCTCCAGCCCTCTTTTCGAGTGGGCAAGTTCCACGGTGGCAGGAACTCCGATCCTCCAGCAGGCGATTGCGGTGGCCGGGGCCTTGCCCCTCGGCTGATCGTCCCATGGCCCATCCCTATTCCCTACCGGCCCGGCGCTGGTTCGCCCCCAGGAGGTCCTTAGATCTTCTCTCATCAGCCACGCAGCTCTTAGGCCCCGAGGCCAAGCCGATCGCGGTGGAGGGTCCGGTGGCCGAACTCCACCATGTGAGCAAGATCTACGGCAGCGGCGACACCTTGGTTCGCGCCCTTGATGATCTCTGTCTCACGGTAGAGCGGGGCGACTACCTGGCGGTGATGGGAACGTCGGGCTCGGGAAAGAGCACGGCGATGAACATTCTGGGCTGCCTCGACCGGCCCAGCAGCGGCAGCTATCGGCTCAACGGGGTACCGGTGGAAAGCCTCGATGACGACGCCCTCGCCGACCTGCGCAACAGGGAGCTGGGGTTCGTGTTTCAGCAGTTCCACCTGCTGCCCCAGATCAGCGCCCTCGACAATGTGATGCTGCCGATGATCTACGCCGGGGTGCCCGCCGAGGAGCGGCGCGAGCGGGCCCGGCAGGCCTTGGAGCGGGTGGGCCTCTCCAACCGGATCGACAACCGCCCCAACCAGCTCTCAGGGGGCCAGCAGCAACGGGTGGCGGTGGCGCGGGCGATCATCAACCGGCCGGCGATGCTGCTGGCGGATGAACCCACCGGCGCCCTCGACTCCCGCACCACCGAGGAAGTGCTGGCCATCTTCGATGACCTCAACGGCCAGGGCATCACGATCCTGCTGGTGACCCACGAGCAGGAAGTGGGCGACCGGGCTCGCCGGGTGGTGCACTTCCGCGATGGCCGACTTGCCGGCTAATCGAATCTCCGGTTCGTCGACGCACCGTTTGGTCAAGTCGCAGGCAGGGAGCGTGCTGCCGTGCCCATATCCCGACCATCGGGCGATGCTGCGCTGATAGGGTTCAACCACAAGAATGCCGTTCAGATGGCCTCGGGACTGCTGATCGAAGGCCTGTTGATTCTGGTGCTGATCATCGCCAACGGCATCTTCTCCGGTTCGGAGATCGCCGTGGTCTCGGCCCGCAAGGTGCGGCTGGAGCAGCAGGCCGAGCGCGGCAACCGCAAGGCCGGGGCGGCCCTGAAGCTGGCCAACGCCCCCAATGACTTTCTCTCCACGGTGCAGATCGGCATCACCCTGATCGGCATCCTCAGCGGTGCCGTGGGCGGCGCCACCATCGCCCAGCGGTTGGAGCCCCTTTTAGCCACGGTGCCCTGGATCGGTCGCTCCGCCCAGGGGGTGAGCGTGACGCTGGTGGTGGGCGTGATCACCTACCTCTCCCTGGTGATCGGCGAACTGCTTCCCAAACGCATCGCCCTGAACGACCCCGAGGCCATCGCCTGTGCTGTGGCTGGCCCGATGCGCGCCCTCTCCCGGTTCAGTGCTCCGGTGGTTCGCCTGCTGGGCAGCTCCACCGAGACCCTGCTGCGGCTGATGGGCATCCGTGACAGTGGCGAACCCAATCTTACCGAAGACGAGATCAAGGCGCTAATCCGCCAAGGCGCCGAAGCGGGGGTGTTTGAACAGGCCGAACACAGCATGGTGCAGCGGGTCTTCCGCCTGGGGGACCGCCCGATCCGGGCCTTTATGACCTCACGAACCGAGATCAACTGGCTGGATGCCGAAGCGAGCCCGCTTGAGCAGCTGGAGACCGTGATCGGAAGCAACCATTCCCGCCTGCCCGTGGGCCGGGGCAGCCTCGATGCCTGCGAAGGGGTGCTGCGCACGAGCCAGTTCCTGGTGGCCGAGCGCCTCTCCCGGACCGGACGGGAACCGAGCGAACCGCCACACAGCCCCCAGCCGGTGGCCCTGGAGCAGCTGCTGCAGCCACCTCTCTACGTGGCGGAAACCATGCGGGCCCTGGCTGTGATCGAGCGGTTCCGGGAATCGGGAAGCCACATCGCCCTGGTCACCGATGAATTCGGCGGCATCGAGGGCTTGGTGACCGTGACCGATCTGATGGAGGCGATCGTGGGGGATCTCCCCTCCGCCGAGGATGAGGAGGACCCTTCCGTGGTGCAGCGCGAAGACGGCTCCTGGCTTGTGGATGGGTTGCTGGAATTCGAGGCCTTCAAGGAACTGGTGGGGCGCACCAGCCTGCCGGGCGAGGGCAGCGGCGATTTCCACACCCTTGGCGGCTTCACCATGCACCACCTTGGCCACATCCCCCGCAGTGGTGAACTCTTCAACATTGATGGGTTGCGGCTCGAGATCCTTGACATGGATGGCAACCGGGTCGACAAGGTGCTCGTGACCCTGCTTCCGGGCGATCAGAAGCTGCCTGAGAGCGGCAAACCCTGACCAAACCGCAGTAGCAGGGAACGCCTTCCGGCTTCAGATGTAGCGATTGGGCACAAAAAACTGCTCGCCAATCGGGGGCCGTTCCACCGCCCGGGCCGGTTTTCGGGGCGGCAGCTTTACCGCAGCAGGGGTCATGTCCCCATACGGCACCTTGCTGAGCAGGTGATGGATGGTGTTGAGCCGGGCGCGGCGCTTGTCGTCCGCCTCCACGGTGAACCAGGGCGCCTCGGGGATGTTGGTGTGGGAGAGCATCGCGTCCTTGGCGTGGGAGAACGCCTCCCAGCGGTCGCGGGCCTCCAGATCCATCGGGGAGAGCTTCCAGCGGCGCATCGGATCCTCGATGCGATCGCGGAAGCGGGCCTCCTGCTCGGCATCACTCACCGAAAACCAGTATTTGAGCAGCGGGATGCCGCTGTCCACAAGCATCCGTTCGAATTCAGGGCAGGCCCGCATGAACTGGTCCACCTCCTGCTCCGTGCAGAAGCCCATCACCCGCTCCACCCCGGCGCGGTTGTACCAGCTGCGATCGAAGATCACGATCTCGCCAGCGGAGGGTAAATGCTCCACATAGCGCTGGAAATACCACTGGGTCTTCTGCTGGTCGGAGGGGGTACCCAGGGCCACCACCCGGCAGCCGCGGGGATTGAGCGGCTCGGTGATGCGCTTGATCGTGCCGCCCTTACCAGCGGCGTCGCGCCCCTCGAAGATCACGATCAGACGGAAGCCGGTGCCCTTGATCCAGTACTGCATCTTCACCAGCTCCAGCTGGAGCTGGGCCAGTTCCGATTCGTAGAAGCTGCGGGGGAGCTTCTCGCCCGGCGCGCCAAGCACTCGCGAGGTGGGCTCACTCTGGCCCGGGCTAGCGGAATGCTCCCGGCCACCACCGGCAGAAGCCTGGTGATGCCGATCAGTGGGCTGGCTCAGGTCCGCTGATGCGTCCAAGGAGGCCATAGCGGACCCATGGCGTACTGCACCGCCGCTCAGGTCGACGGGATCCCCGGGGGCGTGCTTTCCCTTCTTGCCTGGTTGCATCTTGCCCATCGCGGCTCACCTGCTCAGGTGTTACCTACCAGGTGTAGCTGCGGGTGGGAGATTTCGGGGCAGGGGTGCCGGCGCCGGCAGCGCGGCGGAGGGGGGCAGGCTTCGGGGCAGACGGTCGGTGGGAAGTGGCCTGGGTGCTGTGGACTCCTGGGCCGTGGGGCCCGCAGGGAGGGCTCCAAGAGGTGAACGGGGACGCTCCAGGCTCTGGAGAAGCTGGCCCATCAGCAGCGCAATCGCGTCGTTGGGGGGTGCCAGGCCGGGATTGAGCAGGCCCGCGAGGCCCGGCTGACCGCTCCCGGCCACCTGAACCCCACCACCGGGATCGAGTTCGCCCGGATCCACCGCAACCCAGCCGCCCTCCTGGGGCATGCGCAATTCAAAGTGCAGGTGGGGGCCGGTGCTGCGGCCCGTGCTGCCCACCCGGCCAATCACCTCACCCTGGCGCACTCGGTCCCCCTCACGCACGTAGAGCTCGGAGAGGTGGCCGTAGAGAGTGTTTCGGCGGGGATTGTCGTGCTCGATTTCGATGGCCAGGCCATAGCCGCCGGCATCACCACTGCTCACCACACGGCCGGATAGGGCGGCCACCACAGGGGTGCCCTCGGGGGCGGCAAGATCGCGGCCGCTATGCATCAACCAGGTGCCGAGAATCGGGTGGAGGCGCCAGCCGAAACCACTGGTGATTTCAGCGCTGCCGATCAGGGGGAAGATCAGGGCCCGGTTGCCGTTGCCCCGGATCCCGACGGGCCTTGGGGACACCTGGAGAACATCGCTGAGCCTGAAACGGCCGCCGATCCCGGAGAGCAGGGCCGTGACCGGCACGGCAATCGGCGGCAAGGGAGCAGCGTCGATGCCGTAGCGCTCGCCGCTGCCACCGCCGGCACTCCCGCCAGCCCAGGCGCCGCCGTAACCGCTCGTTCCGATCGAGCCATCTCCATCGCTTCGGGAGCGGAAAGTGACACCACTGGCGCCACATTCCCGGGCAGAAAAGGCGCCAGAGCTGCAGCCCTCACGCACCACCTCGCTATTGCCACGAGGAAAGAGGCCTTCGTGGGTTCGCACGTCGCGGGGGCTGACCACGCCATCACGAAGCAGGTCGTCGAGGGTGCGATCAAAGCGCTTGGGGGTCTGAACCTGGCGCTGATCGGGACCCGGCTGCAGAGGCTGCGGGCTGGAGCCGAGAGCACCGGAGGACGGCACCAGCCGCTCGGGGGAGACCGTGACGCGAACCCGCGGCAAGGGCGAGGTTTCCGCTGCCCCAGAGGCAGGGCTCGCCACTGGAGCGACGGCCGCGGCCGGTGGGGCGCCTGCAGGTCGCTCGGCGGGAGCCGCGGCAGGCGCGGGGGCCAGGACAGCCGAACTGGGCGCAGGCGGTAGGGAAGGGGGGGGGGACGGCGGCGCGGGCTGGGAGGCGGGGGATCCACCGCCTGGATCAAGGGGCGCGGTCTGGGCCATCACCAAGGGCACCGCTGCCAGGGGCACGGCGATCAGGACCGGCAGGGCCAAAAGGGTGCGCAGAGGCTGGCGGGGCATGGATCAGTGCCGCGGAGGGAGCGCTGCGGGAAAACCGGTGCCATTGTGGTGCATGGCCGCCGGAACGACGACGGCAGGAAGGACGCAGCGCGTAGCGACCACAACAGCAGCGCCGCCGGTTCTGGCATCAGAAGTGACGTGCTGCTGGCATCAGAAGCGACGCAAAATGCGGAGGCGGCCCGCGTCGCTCATGAGCCGCAGCCCCCCGTCGTCGGCCAGGCCAAGGGGCCGCCAGAGTTCCCCCTCCAGCTCCAGGGGGCCCAAGGGCAACAGCAACCCTTGCGCAGCGGAACGCACAGCTTCGGGCCGACTCGCCAGCTCCATCGCTCGATCCAGGGCCAACAGCACCCGGGCCGCCAGGAGATCGCCGCGGCCGGCCCTGGCCCGGGGAAAGCCCAGCAGGGCGGCAGCTCCGGCGGGCACGGGATTGCAGCCGTTGAGCCCGATGCCGATGCGAGCCCAGCGCACCTTTCCCCCCCGCAGTCGCAGCCCGGGCAGCAGGCCGGCCAGCTTGCGGGGCCCCGCCGGGGTGAGCAGCATCAGATCGTTGGGCCACTTCAGGCCGATGGGAACCCCCAGCGCGACCAGCTCGGCGGCCAGGGCCACCGCCACCGCGAGGGCGGGTGACGCGGCGCCTTCGGGATCCTCGGGCCAGGGCAGGGCCGCACTGAGCCACACCCCCCCGGGCGGCGACACCCACACCCTCCCCTGCTGGCCATGACCGAAGCGCTGCCGGCGGGCCAGCACGGCACGGGGTTGGCGTAGGTGTGGCCCGGGACTTGATTCGGTTGCTAGGAGGGCAGCCCCAGGGGGCAAAGAGCCTGCCTGGGGCGGCACCTGCCGCAGCCACTGATCGAGCTCGCGTTCGGTGCTGGCGCACACTGGCAGGGCCCGCAGCTGCCAGGGAAGGCCCCGGCCGCCACGGGCCCGTGCCAGGGTGCGATGGGCCCACGCGATCCGACCGACCATCGGCGCGACCTCAAAGCTGCCGCAGCCAGGCGCCCATGCGGGCCGCACCGGCCTCCAGCTCCTCGCTCGGATGCACAAGAGCCAGCCGTTGCCAGCCCTCGCCGCCAGGCCCGAAGCCATTGCCCGGGGTGAGGCACACACCGGTGGCCTCTAGGAGGGCGGCGCAAAAACGCTCGGAATCCAGACCATGACCCCGTGCTGCTGCGGGCAGGGGCAGCCAGTGGTAGAGCGCCATCGAGGCGTGGGGAACCACCCACCCCTGGGATCGCAGGGCGGCTGCCATCCGATCTCGTCGCTCGCGGTAGGCACCGCGGAGCCGTTCTGGCCACTGGGGCGCCTGCTCGAGGGCGGCGATCGCGCCAGCCTGGAGTGCCAGCGACTGATTGAAATCCACGATCCCCTTGAGCTGGCGCAGAGCCGTGATCAACCATTCGGCGCCGATGGCGAAGGCGATGCGATAACCACCCAGGCACCAGCCCTTGGAGAATGAGAAGAACTCGATGCCGCAGCGGCGCCAGTCGGGGTGGCGCAGCAGGGCCGGGGCCTCGCCATCGAGAGCCAGATCCAGATAAGGGTTGTCGTGGGCAAGCACGATGTCGTGGTCGATAGCGTGGGCCATGGCCGCATCGAGCCAGGCCTGCTCACCCGTGGTGGCGGTGGGGTTATGGGGGAAGCCGAGCACCATCAGCCGCAGGGCATCCCACTGGGAGTCGGTGAGGTGGTTGTAATCGGGCCGCCAGCCCCGCTCCGGATCCAGAGGGAGCAGCACCGTTTCGGCGGAGGCCAGTTGCAGGCCGCCCCGGTGGGATGGATAGCAAGGATCCAGCAGCAGGGCGGCGTCCCCAGGGTTCAGCACCGCCAGGGGCAGATGGGCTGTGCCCTCCTGGGAGCCCACCAGCAGCAGCACCTCCCGCTCCGGATCCACCGCCACCGAGAAGCGTCGGCGGGCCCAAGCCGCAACCGCCTCGCGAAAGGGCAGGGTGGCGCCGTGCAGGCAATAGGAGGCGCTGGCCGGTTCGTCCAAGGCGGCCCTGATCGCCTCAAGCGCTACCGGCGGCGGCTGGAGATCGGTGGAGCCGAGCGACAGATCGAGAAGAGGAGGGAGGTCCGGGCTGGTGTTCAGCCTCCGGCGGTAAACCGCCTTGCGCTGGTCATTGCGGGCGAAGACGCCGCTACCCAGCTGGGCGACCCGGGTAGAGATCTGCTCAGAGATGGGCATCCAGGAAGGCGATGAGTTGGGCCTGGGTGAGCACACCCTCATGGCGCCGGATCTCGCTGCCATCGCGGAACAGCACCAATGTGGGCAAGCCCTTCACAGCCAGGGATTCCACCAGAACCGGATTGGCGTCACAGTCAGCCTTGCCGACCCTCAGTCGGCCCTCGTACGCAGAAGCAGCCCAGGCGATCACCGGTGCGATCAAGCGGCAGGGGCCGCACCAGCTGGCCCAGACATCCAAAAGCATCGGGCCGGGATGCTCCGCCACCAGCTCCCTGTAATTGGAGTCGCTGATCTCGAGGACGGCTTCGGACACGGATGACGTTGAGCAGATGAAAGATTGTATGAGAGGCAGCGAATGCTGCCGAAGGAACCCGACAACGCCCAAACTGCACCCGAACTGCACCCGAACTACATGGGGAGCCGGCTGTGCAGGGGGACCGCCCGGTGGGGCGTTAGCGACCGGAACCTCTAAAAAGAATGCCTAAAAGCGACAGAACTTACGCATACCCCGCCGGAATCGCCTCGACCGGAAACCGCTAGGGCACCCATCCAAACCCTGCCTGAGCCGATGAATGAAATGACGAACCGGCAGGGGCGTTGATGGCAATCAGATCCGGATTTCAGAGCTTGTCGATCGAGCGCTTCAGCTCTTCGAGCTCGGCATTCACCTCAGCAACCTTCACGGGCTCCAACTGGGGCAAGGGGGCATCGGGGGCGGGCAGCTGGATCGGGGAAGATCCGCCGGAGAGGCGAGTCTTGAGGGCTTCGAGCTCCTCATCCACGTTGCTGCCCTCCAAGGAGGCGAACTGGCTCTCAAGGTCGGCGCCGGCGAGTTCGGCTGCGGCTTGGCTGCGGGCCTCCATGCCCAGCACCTTCTCCTCCATCTGGTCGAAGGCGGCCATGGAGCTGTTGGTGCTGAGGTTACCAACGGCACTCTGTAGCTGCTCCTGGGCCTCGGCGGCCTGGGCCCGGGCCTTGAGCATGTCCTTCTTGGTCTTGGCCTCGGCAATCTTGCCCTCGAGGGCGGTGAGGCTCCGCTTCAATGTGTCAACCTGGCCGGCCTGGGAGCTGATCTGGCTATTCAGCGCCGTGGCGGTGTCCTGGTAGGTCTTGCGGCGGGAGAGGGAATCGCGGGCGAGCTCCTCTTCACCCTTCTTCAGGGCCAGCTCGGCGCGTTCGTACCAGGTGTTGGCCTGGCTCTCGGCCTGTTCCGCCTGGTTTTGCAGGCGTTTTTGGCTGGCGATGGCAGTGGCCACGGCCTGGCGAAGTTTCACCAGGTCGGCCTGCATATCAGCCACAGACTGGTCGAGGATCTTGCCCGGATCCTCCGCCTTGCTGACGAGGTCGTTGAGGTTGGCGCGCAGCAGGCGGCTAAGCCGATCAAAAAAGCCCATGGATGGTGGGGGCACTCGGGGCAACCTTAGGCGCTGTCACGCTGATGCGCTGAAAGTTGTGGCCACCGGTTTGCCGCACCGGTTTGCCGCACCCGAGGCCGACAACGGACAGGGAAGGGGATCAAAGGCCGCTGGCTTCCAGGCCGGACCGCTGGATGGAAGCCGACAGGCCTCGGCAGCCGCCGCTTCAGGACAAGCCCTCCAGGTCGTGTTGGAGCAGGTACGAGGCAAGGTTGGAGATCGATCGACCTTCGCTAGAACTGCGTTCAAGCAGATTTTTCTAGAGCGAGTGATTCACCGTGATCGTGATCCTTTTGGGCCTCTTCAAGTCTTGATCGAGATCGGAATCTGGAAGCGATGAACCCTTGGAATTTTTAGTTTTGGCCATAGCATAACTCCCTTCACCTCAGCAGCGGTGAGCAGGGCAAGCAGCAGCCGCCTATTATTCATCCATGGCCGATCCATCCCGCCGCAACAGTCGCAGCGGTGCCGGAGCCAGCCGCGGCTTGCGGTCGCTGACTTTGAATACTTTGAATCTGACTTTGAATACTTTGAATAAGGTGAATCTTCTGGTGCCAGGCGCGGCGGCACCTCCGGCGACCTCCCTAGGCGCCTGCCTCGAGGGGCTGCGCCGCCACTGGGAGGGCGAGGGGCAGTTGGCCGGCCTCTGGCAGGCCTGGCCGCGCATCGCCGGCAGCCAGCTGGCCCCCCACTGCTGTCCTCTCAACCTGCAGGGCGGTGTGCTCACGGTGGGGGCGGTCCCAGGGCCCTGGCTCCAGGCCCTGCAGTACAACCGCCATCAGCTGCTGGGGGCCCTCCGGGGTGCGGGCTTCAGCGTGCGGGATCTGCGCTTCCGCCAACACTATGGCGACCCCTCTCCGCCCCCCGGATCGGAGGTCGAGGCCGAAGTGTGGGCCCGCCACCCCAGCCGGATCGATGTGCATGGACTGGCTGACTGCCCGGCCTGTGGCAGGCCGGCCCCCACCGGCGAGATGGCCCTCTGGGGCCACTGCAGTTTCTGCCGGCGCAGCGCCCTGGCCGATCAGGGGATCATCGGAAGCCCCAACTGCTGAAGCAGACCTGGCATGGACGTGCGCGATGTTGAAGGAGCTGGCTTGGTCATGGGGTTGGCTTGGGGAGCCGGCTGGGCTGGTTGGGGAGCCGTGACCGCAGGGCTGCTGGGTTGGGTGCCCGCTGGAGGCTGAGCGATTCCGCCGGCCGCCGGAGGCGCGCCACAGGAACTGTCGAGGTGGGCCATGTAAAGGGGGATCTGCTGGGCGGCCATGGCACGGGCCTCGGCCTCGCGGTGCCAGCTCTTGGCGCTGTAAAGGGCATCGATGTCGCGCAGGTCAGCGCGGCTTAAGTTGGCGCGCAGGAATTGTTCGGTGAGCAGGGGCTTTCCCTTGCGGCAGCGGGCCTGCACGGCGTGCCATCCCTCATGCATCAGGGTGTCGAGCTGGTTACCGCGGGGGCAGACCACAATGCGGCGGGTGCCGCGCAGGTAGAGGCCAAAGAGATTGGGTTCCTGGACGCAGCGGGGGTGGTTGCCCACCACCTCAAAGCCGTAGTTCTGGAAGGTGGTCACCATGGCGTTGAAGGTTCCGGTCTGGTTGGCCGCCCTCAGGGGCAGGCAAGCCAGCGCCATGGGAGCGACCATCAGCAGGACCCCGACAGCCTGCTGTAAGCGAGCGGTTGCGCCCCTGGCTCCTGGGCGTAAGGCGGCGGACATCGGAAGCGCAGGCGACAACAGCAGCGCTAATGCTAAGTACGGCTCGCTTTCGTGCCTCAAATTGCCGGCATACTGACGGGCCCAGGGGGCGCTTGGGGTAGCCCAGGGTGCGCTTGGGGTAACGGTGAGACAGGTCGCCCCGAATATCCGGCCACGGCTCAAGAATCCCCGGCGCTGAACAAGGCGCGCCAGGAGGCCTCGAGTTCCGCTGCGGCCGCAGTGCCCTCAGGGGGGAAGGGGGCGAGGAAATCCTTATCGGCCGCGGGCACATAGGGCCCCTCCTTGATCTCCAGCAGCACGGAATCCGGCTCCAATGCCACCAGGGTGTGGATGATGCCCTCCGGCAGCTGGATCCCACGCAGGGGACCAGCAGCATCGAGGCGCTCACGGCCCCGCAGGGCCCCGTGCTGATCCAGCAGGAGCAGGCCGATGGCCCCCTGGAGCACCACGAAGCACTCGAAGCCCGCCCCTGGCCGGTCCCGCAGATGGCGGTGAGGCCGCACATAGGTGCCGGGCTGCATCACATTGAGGAAGCGCTGCACCGGATCGGCCTCCGCATGGAGGTTGTGGTTGAGCCGCAGCCGGGGCAAGGAGCGGGCCTCGACCGCCAGCCGCTCGAACAGGCTGTGATCGATCCGCTGGATGTGCTCAGCCATGGCAGCTCAGGAAGGGCACGGCCCCGTGGCCGCCGCTGGCCTGCCGGGCCAGGAAGGAAGCGATGGCCAGATCTGGGATGGGCGCCCCATCAGGGAACCCTGCACCTCATCAGATCCCTGCTGAAGCAAGAACAGCCGCTGATCCTCCGTTTCCACCCCCGAGGCGATGGTGGAAATACCAAGGGAAGGGGCCAGGGAGATGACGGCGGTCAAGATGGCGGCACCACTGGGAGCAGTGAAGCAGGTGCACAAGAAGAATGTATCGATCTTGAGGCGATCGATCAACAAGGAGCACAAATTGTTAATTCCTAATAGCCGGTGCCGAAATCGTTGATGGCCATGGGAATGCCCTTGTCCTTCAGCCGGCGCAGCAGGTTGATGGCGCGCTGAGGATCCTCCATGAGCACCGGGGTCGTTTCCGGGCGAGACACAGCCCGATCCCAAGGCCGTTCAGCGGAGCTCCCGGCAACAGGCCGCGAAGGCCCCGGCTGGATCGGCCGCAGCGCTGATCGGCCGGCCGATCACCAATTGGCTGGCGCCGGCGGCGATCGCCTGGACGGGAGTCATCACCCGGGCCTGGTCGCCGGTGGCGCTGCCGGCCGGTCGGATGCCTGGGGTGACCAGGGCGAAGGGCTGCGGATGGCCCTGCCGCAGAGCCGCCACCTCCAGGGGGGAACAGACGCAGCCCCCAATGCCGGCACTAGCTGCCAATGCCGCGAGGCGGTTTACATAAGCGGGAATCGGTTCGGCGATGGCCAGTTCGTGGGCGAAACGCTCCGCCGGCCAGCTGGTGAGCACGGTGACCGCCAGCAGGGTGGGAGCCTCCAGGCCCGCGGCAGCGGCCCCCTCGAGGGCACCAGCCTGGGCGGCGGCCAGGGCCTCACCGCCGGCGCAGCCATGCACCGTGATCAGCCCGGCGCCAAGGCGGGCGGCGCTGCGGCAGGCACCGGCCATGGTGGTGGGGATGTCGTGAAACTTGAGGTCGAGGAACACCTGCAGGCCCCGCTCGCGCAGCTCGGCCACCACGGCGGGCCCGGTGGCACTAAAGAGTTCGAGGCCCACCTTCACCCAGCGCAGCGCGGGGATGGCACGGGCCAGGGCGAGGGCGGCGGCGGCATCGGGCCGATCCAAGGCCAGGATGATCTGCTCGGCCGGGTCCCGGGCTGGGGTGGTGGCGGGTGCCGGAAGCATGGGCGGCGAGCGGCAGGGATGGCGCTGGGGACCGTAGGAGCAGGCGGCGCGAGAGGTTCGGGGTCAGGTCGGCATGCTGGCCCTGCCTGGATCAGCCAGAGGAACCAGAACGAGCTGCCGGAGCCACCCCGGGCTGCCTGCGGATCCAACGGGGAGCTGGGGGTGGAGTCCAGACCGGTCTGTCAGTGGGACGAGCCGGAAGCTGCCGGAGGAACCCCGGGGCGGGCTGCCGCCGGAACCGGCCGCGAGCGATCAATGAAACCCTCAGGCGGGCTGCCGGCGGGATCGCCGCAGGGCTGTACGGGACCGTGGGTAACGTGACGGCCCATCCCAACCGAGGAGTGCCGGAGCGATGACCTGCCTGCCGAGGGGCGGCCGGAGCCGGCCCCGGACGAGGGTCCGCCGAGGATGGCGGCGGGCGGTTCAGATGGCTGCTGGCCCCGGATGGCACACTGGCAAATCCCGCTTGCAGGCCGCTGGCAGCCGCTTTCAGGCTCTTGGCCCCCGCTTTTTGGCCATTGGCTCGGCCTTCCTGGTCCTCGGGCTGGTGCCCCTGGCCCCACCCCAGGCGGCCCGCTCAGAAACGATCCTGAGGGTGGGAGTGCTCGATGGTTCTCCCCCCTGCTCGGAGCTGCGGGGGCCCGGGCGCTGGGAGGGAAAGGCCGTGAGGCTGTGGCAGTTCGTGGCCGCCCGGGAGCGGCTGGCCTACACCCTTGAGCCCTACCCGAACGCGAAGGCCCTGCTGGAGGCCAGCCGCCGGGGTGCGGTGGATCTGGGGGTGGGGTGTCTCACGATCACGCCGGAGCGGGTGGGCACCTACCGCTTCAGCCTGCCGTTCCAAGAATCGGGCGTGGCCCTGCTGATGGGCACCAACCGCCTGGCCACGCTGCGGGCGGTGCTGGGAGGGGTGCTGGATGCGCGGCTGCTCGGGCTGCTGGCTGGCTATCTGCTAGCGATCGGGGTGCTGAGTTTGGTGGTGTGGCGCACCGAAGGGGGCTATCCCCCCGGAAGCGCCACGCAAGCGGGATCAGCAGCGCGATCGGAAGCGGGCAGGGCGGCACTCTGGCCGACGCGCGACGGCTGGCGCCAGCGCGCGCTGGTGTTTCAGGTGCTGGCCACCGGCCCGGGCACCAACACGATCGTGGCCACCACCCGAGGGCAGGGGCTGGTGGTGCTCAGCTACCTGATGCGGATCGTGTTCGGCTCGCTGATCGTGAGCACGATCACGCTCGACGTATTGCGTCAGGCGCCGCTGAGCGATGCCCTCCCGGAGACCCTCGACGACCTGGCGGGCCGCCGGGTGGCCGCCCGGCCCGGCAGCGTGAGCGAGAAGCTGCTGCGCTCACCACCGCTACAGGGGAGGGTCACAGTGGTGCCGCTGCCTCAGCTCATCGATGCGCCCGCCCTGCTGCTCAACCGACAGGTGGATGCGGTGCTCGCCGATGAACAGCAACTGCGTTATGTGCGCGAGCAGCTTTCCGTGCGGCAGCGCAGCCGCCTCCAGCTGGTGCTGGACGGGCAACGGCCGGAGTCCCAGGCGTTCGTATATTCCCCTCAGCTGCCCAAGGCCACCAGCGAGGGGATCGACCGGGCGATCAGCGAGGCCAAACGGAATGGGCAGGTGCCGTAAAGGCCGATCGGCCGCAACAGCCACGGTGGCGTTACAGAAGTTCATATAGTAGATATGGTCATCGAGCGGGTCCTGGACGGGTCCGCTTTTTTTATGACCGGCTCGGTGACCTGAGCCCTCAGCGGTTGATCGCCTTCCAGATCCACCAGGCGGCCAGACCCAGAGCCACCCAGGGCAGCAGGCCCCGGAACAGCAGCAACGCCACCAGCACCACGGCGGCGGAAACGGCGCTTCGGCGGGCCAGGGCCTTGGCTTCTTCGGTCATGTAGCGCCAGCGGGGAACCAGAGCCATCGGGATGGGGAAAGGTGAACCCAGCCAAGCCCCTGGAGGGGAAGGGTGCCAGGGGGGAAAGACCGAAATGACCACCCGTGCTTCCGCAACGGAGCCACCGCCCGGAGGTTCAAGGAGACAAAGGTGTATGCACCCAACCATTGCCCCTGAAGGGCGATCACCCCATCGGCGAGGCCTCCAGCAGCCTGCTCAGTCAGGCCCAAACCCTGTGGAAACAACCGATAGCCAACGCACACCTCGTCCATGGCGATGCTTGGCGCCTGTTGGATCAGCCAGCTGGCTCTGGCCTCGCTCTTGAGCCAACTGGCGCCTATCCCCGTAGGGTCTCACCCAGGCCATCGGTGGTTTCGTTCTTGGCCTGATCGCCCTGTTTTCGTCCTATGACCACATCACCCTCGCCGGCCACAGCATCGGCCTCCAGCAGCAATGGGGAATCCCTTGCATCGCTGCCTCGGTTGCGACAGCGGTTGTCGATGCTCAACTGGCGTCGCGATCCCGACTACGAGCAGCGCATGAACGCCAAGTTGACCGAGATCGAACAGATCAAAGCGAGAACGAAGCAGATCGAGAAAGAAACCGAGCAGCTGAGGCGCGAGAAAGCCAAGCAGAGGGCTTTAAGCGCCTTGATCAAGCAGCATTGCTTTCCGGCCGAGTCCAACTCGACCCCAATCCCACCAATCGAGCCCGACTCCAGTTCTTCCTGATGCTGATGGCTCAGTCGTAGTTCGATAATCCATAAGCCTGAAGAGGAGGCAAGCAGGGTTGGTGGAGGCAAGCAGGCTTGGCGGCAGACAACGCCGCAGGGGCAACCCCGCCAAGCTGGAATGCTGAAAGGCCTTTGATTACCTACGTACGTCATGGCTACTGATGGTGATCAAAAGGCTGCCAACGCCGCCGCCACTGGCCCGGCGCGGCAAGTGCTGCTCACCGGTGGCAACTCGGGCATCGGTTTGCAGGCCGCCATGCAGTTGTTGGCGGCCGGCCACCGCCTCACCGTGCCCTGCCGCGATGCCGCCAGCGCCGATCGCCTCGGCCAGGTGCTGGCGCCACTGGCGGAGCAACCCCCGGCGGAGCAACCCCTAGGGGGCAGGCTGGCGACGCCGATCTGCGACCTGGGCGATCTCGCCAGCGTCGAGCGCTGCGCAGCAGACCTGCTGACGACTGGGGAGCCGATCGACAGCCTGGTGCTCAACGCCGGCCTGCAGTACAGCGGCGCCAGCGAACCGCGCTGGTCGGTGCAGGGTTTTGAGCTCACGGTCGCCGTGAACCACCTTGCCCACCAGGCCCTGCTGCAGCGCCTGCTCCCCCTGCTGCTGCGGGGCACCGCGCCGCGGCTGGTGGTCACCAGCTCGGAGGTGCATGACCCCACCACAGCCGGCGGCAAGGTGGGGAAACCTGCTGGGCTGGGTGAGCTGGCCGGTCTGCGCCAGGGCCCCGGCGCGGCGATGCTCGATGGCGGTCTGTTCAATGCCGAGAGGGCCTACAAGGACAGCAAGCTCTGCAATCTGCTGATGGCGCGGCAAGTGGAGCGCCAACTGCGGCAACAGGGCCAGACCCTGCCGGTGCTGGCCTGGAGCCCGGGGCTGGTGATCCCCCGCGGCAGCGGCGGCTTCTTCCGCTACAGCCGCAGCCAGAACCCCTTTGGGCAGAGCCTGTTTGCGTTGATCACCCGCGACCTGCCGCGAGTGACCGAAACGCCCCAGCGGGCCGGCGCCCTGCTGGCGGGCCTGGCCACCTCGTCACCAGCCGCTCCCGTTGGCTTCCAGTACTGGAGCAACCGGGTGCTGGGTCCGGGGCGGCTGCGCTTTGAAGTCTGCGAGCCCAGCCTGGAGGCCCGCAACGATGAACTGGCCGGCGAGCTCTGGAGCCTCACTGCGCAGGCGGCGTTATCGAAGGCAGGCACCGATCTTGGCAATGAGGTGGCGGGTAAGTGAGAGGAGACAGCCAACACTTGAGGTTGTCCCCATCAGGACCGACAACTGGCTGCAATGGCGCAGCAAAATGGCTGTAAGGCGTATGGGCCGTTTCGGCGGCGGCAAATTCAACTTCTTCACCGAGAAAGTCGCCCGCCAAATCGTCAAACAGACAATAAAAAAGCGCGGTAATTGATCCCCGCGCTTGATTGTTTCTCAGACACTTTATTGGGCTGCTGGCATTTGCTCCCTGCTCGTTGCAGCCAGGGCTGCGGACGCTGGGCGTCAGGCCAGGCTGGTGAAGTCGGCCATCGTGAAGCGGCCATCGCCGCCGAGCACCTGGTCGAAGCCGGGAGCGCGGGCGGCCAACTGGTCGAAGGTGGCCGCGCCGTTGAGCATGTCGTGGGCGGCCCCGATCAGGCTTTGCTGGCCGGAGCTGTCGTTGGAGATGGCCCAAAACATCATCCCCCCCAGACCGGCCGTTTCCACATAGGCAGCCTTGCCGGCAATCGTGGCTGTAGTCTCGATCGAACTCCAGATCTGGCTTGTTGGATTGTAGGCAAAGGCAGCTTTGTTAGTGTCATCCCAAACCAGAGAATAGCTGTCATTTTGGATCCCAGTAATCAAGTCTTTTTGGTCGTAGTTACCCTTCTCATAGGAGCCTGGTGCCAGGCTGGCATTGCCGGCCTGTTGATAGCCAAGATTACTGCCTGCGGCCACACCACCCCAGGCGCGGGTGTAGGCCGGTGCCCCCAATACAACCTTATCTAGGGATATTCCTGCATCACGAAATTGATCGATTGCCGTCACAACATCATAGCCGCCGGCATCGCCTGTCATGGCTGCCTGGTGACCGGTGGTAGATTCCCATCCCCCGTGGAAGTCGTAGGCCATCACGTTGTAGAAATCAACAAACGGATCGATTCCTTTGAGATTGAGATTGGCTAATTTTTCGGCGCCGCCGGCAGTGGCAATTGAGATCTCGACGTCACGGCCAGTACGTGAATATAGATCTGTCAACTTCTGATCCAATAGCTCCAAAGTGAGCTTCAGGTTATTGCCATCCTGATTGCTAACGGCGTTAGTCGCCAGGCCGCCACCGCCTGGATACTCCCAGTCGAAGTCAACCGAATTGAAGAAGTCGTAGTACTCCAGGTGATCGATAATCGATTCCGTAAAGATCTCCCGTCCTGCCGCATCATCCAGGCTAGTGCTGAAATTGCCTGACAATGTCCAGCCACCGATCGCGAAGCCGATGTTCAACTCTGGATTAAGCTCCTTCAGCAGCCGTAACTGGTTGAGGTTGCCCGCATAGAGTTTCTCCCAGTCGGTCTTGTTGTCACCAACCCAGGCAGAATCATCGCTATACAGATCGCCATCGGTGCGTAGGGTCAAGCTACGACCGCCGCCTGCGTTGAAGTGGGCATCAACCGCAGCGACTTTCGCCTCAGTGTTGCTGCCGCTTGGGGTGAAGTTGCCCTGCCACTGATCGATCCAGCTGAACTGGCTGCTGTGATCCACGAGGTAAGCTTGTCGCTGGTCGCTGAGGCCATCCCAATCGGTTTTACTAAAGGTGCGCTGTAAACCCCCCTGAGAATCTTCCCAGCTATCCGGCTTGGCGATCACCAGCCAAGAGCCGTCGGCATTGGCACTGACGTTGAAATCGCCGCCAGTCAGATAGCCCTGGCGTCGCTCCTCGCCGATCGCCTGCCATTCCGTTTTATCAAAGCGACGACTCACCAGTTGATCTGCTTGGGTGAAAGTTTTTTCGTAGGCCGCCCAGGGGTCGTGGATGCCCAGACCGCCAGCCACGTTGCTGTTGAGACCTTTGTATCCCGGCTGCACCCAGTCACCTGGCAACACGTTCAATTCGGGCGCCATGAAAGGGCGATCAGCCTGGGTGGGAGTGATGCCGAAGAAGCTGTAATTGAGATTGGTGAGTTGGCCTGCATTGACGTCGGCTACGTGAAAATCACGGCCGTAGATGCCCCACTCTTCGAAGTAGCCGACGACGCGCTTTGTGGTGTTGCCACTGCCCCCGCTCACGGGGTTGCTGGGCGTTGGGTTGGTGTCGAAGCTGAAGGAGAAGCTGGCCGATGGGTTGCCCAGATTGCCGGCGGCATCGGCCACGCTGGCGCTGATGGTGTATGAGCCGTTATTGGCCAGGGCGGTTGGGGTGAACGACCAGGTCTTGGTCGTGTTGTTGACGCTGGCATTGCCCAACAGGGTGGAGCCGTTGAAGATGCGTAGGGTTTCGCCCGTGCCCAGGGCTGCGGAGATTGTGCCCGAGAAGGTGGGAGTGCTGTCGTCGGTGATGGCAGCAGCAGCCAGGTTGCCTTGAACGACGCCAACGTTGTCCTCCACGGCTGAAATCGTGGCGGTAGTTGCTGGTATAATTGTACCACTCCCGTTTGCGCCTGTGCCTGTGCCGGACTCCGTGCCCGTGCCACCTGTACCAGCCGGATCCGTGCCGTCACCAAGGCCGGTGTCTGTTCCAGTGTTACCCGTTCCTGTTTCGGACCCGGACCCGGACTCGATTGATCCAGGATCTGTGCTGCCAGAGCCGCTAGTTCCCGATTCAGCACCGCTGACGTCGGTCCCACTACCAGTGCTGCCAGCGTCGGAGCTGGAGGCAGTGTCGAACCCGAAGAGATCGTTCACCGTTTGGCCACTGAGAGTGGCGCTGGCTTGGAAGTAGGAGCTCAGGCTGGCGCCAGCTGCCAGGGGCTGGGCGGCGGCCCAAACGGGGGCGGAGAGGGTCACCCGATAGCTCCCATCCGCCAGCGCCTGCTGTTGCACGCTGAAATCACTGATGCTGCGCAGGGCGTGGCGGCTGGTGAAGCTCACACTCCAGCCGGCTGCCACCGTGCCACTGCCGCCGTTCAACACCGTGATCGTGCCTTCGTAGGCACCGTTCCAGCTGCTGCCGATCTTGATCTGAACGGCCAAATCCCCGCCAGCGGCAGTGGCTTGCTCGCCCTGGCTGCCGCCCGTCGACGAATCCGATGGGGTGCCCGTCCCTGAGCCCGTATCAGCACTGCTGGTGCCAGCGCTGCTGGTGCCCGTACTGCCACTGCTGGCGGCGCCCCCGCTCACCAGCACGGTCTCCGCCAGCGTCACCTCCTGATCGCTTTCGCTGGTAACGGTGAAACCCAGATCCAGGCTGGCACCGGCACTCAGCGGCGCCGCACCTGCCGCCGCTTGCACCGTAATCGTGTAGGTACCGTCGTTGTTAGCTACGGCGCTTTGGTCGGCGTTGTAGAAGTCGAAATCGTTGTATTTGGAGACGAATTGAAAAGACCAACCCTGGATCGCTTGCGAGCCACTGTTGGTGATCGAAAAACTGCCGCTTAACCCACCCCAGAAGCTGCTCGTTGATGAAACTGATGCCATCAACAGTTGATCAAGCCAGAAGTTCTGAACAGTCATAGTCTTAAATGGGAGAGGAGTTCAAGGGAGCGAATGCCCTGAACCGGTCTGTAGAAATCCTCCCGTAATGCCCCTGATCAGGGAACACTGCAGATGCAGTGTTTTGGCAGCTCACCTGGAGACCTTGGGTAGCCGATGGCTGGGCCGGGCCTTCAGCTCAACAGCCCTAGCCGCAGCCCGATCACTGCCGCCGCCGTGCGGTCGCTCACCGCTAGCTTGCGCAAAATCCGTTGGACGTGGTCCCGGGCCGTGACCTCGGCCACCACGAGCCGTTCGGCAATCTGCCGGTTGGTGAGTCCTGCCGCCACCAGCGCCAGCACCTCCAGCTCCCGCTGGGTGAGTGCCCCTGCTGCGGCAACGGCCGCTTCGATGGCCTGGCGGCAGGCCGGATCCACAAACCGCTTGCCCAGTGCCATCTGCTCCAGGGCGCTTTCTAAAATTCCACGCCCGATGTTCTCCTCCCAGATCAGGTTCACCTCCGGGCGGGCCAGCAGGCTGGCGAGCGGCAGGGCGGGGGCGTCCACCACTTGCACCACCAGCAGATGGGGAGGAGTGGTTTGGCTCAGTAGCATCTCGATCAACGGCACACAAGAACCGTCCCGCAAGTGGCTGGTGGTGATCAGCAGCACATCCTCGGCGGCAGGGGGAAGGAGAGCCAAGGCCTCGGCCGCTGTGGCGCAAATCCCCAGCAGCATCGGGATGGTGTCATCGGCATGCTTGCGCAAATTGCTGTTCAGGATCGCCGCATAGGCTGGAGAGGGGTTGCAGACCAACAACTGGTAGCTGCAGGCCAGTTCCCGCACCCGTTGTTCCCTCAGTTCCTGGTCGGTCAAAGTCTCTGGGGCTCCATCGGGCTGGGCAACAGACGCTGATTCCATTGGATAGGGGTACGGCCTGGCAAAGGGACTCCTGACCAGCCTGGCAGTGTTGGCAAAGTCAGAATAATGCTCATCAGCCTGCTCGTCCTGGGAGGTGATCACCACCAGCAACGCCCCCTGAAAGGGCCGGCGCCCGCTTTGAATAAATGAAAACTGCGGCCAGATTTCGCAAACCCAGCCACCCCTGGTATTGGTGCACGGCCTTTTGGATACCCCCGAGGTGTTCCAAAAGCTGCGGCACGAAATCGGCGATCGCAGGCTGGATCTGCTGATCCCCCATTTGTCCCTGCGCCTTGCCCGCACCCCGATTGAGGAGGCCGCCGCCGAACTGGCCGCCCACATTGACGCGGCCTACCCGGGCCAGGAACCTCTCAATCTACTGGGCTTTTCGATTGGTGGTGTGATTGCCCGCACCTGGATCCAACGCCTGGGCGGGCACCGGCGCACCCGGCGCTTCATCAGCCTGGGGAGCCCCCAGCAGGGAACCCTCACCGCCCAGCCCTGGCCGGAGCAGATCTTCAAAGGGCTCGCCGACCTCAAATGGGACAGTGCCTTGCTGCGGGAGCTCAACAGCAACAGCGAGCTGCTGGAGTCGGTCGATTGCCACAGCTTTTACTCTGCCCCTTGATCTGGCGGTACTGCCGGGTTG
>BJHE01000013.1 GCA_014191755.1 Cyanobium sp. | reverse complement strand
ACCCGTTCCAGGCCCGGATGCTCCGCCGCCACCTGGGCCGCCCAGAGGCGCACCTGGTTCAGGATCTGCTCCGGTTCAGGCCAGCGCAGCAGCGATTGCGTCAACGATCGAACGGGCATGACGGTGGGCGTCCTCGCTCTGGAGCCGCCCGAAGTGGTCGGTCGGAGCACCATCCGGCAGGCTATCGGGATAGCGGGTCGGGATGTAAAGGGCATCGAGGATGCGCAAGCGATCCTCCAGATCGCTGACGCTGGCCGCCAGCTCAGCGGCGATGGCCGGCGGCAGATCGCGCCAGGAGCGCCCGAGGCCGTGGCCCCACGCCTGCTGGCCATGGCGCAGGTGCAAACCCTTGAGGGCCTTCTCCACAGCCTGATGGCAAGCAAAGCAGGCCCATTCATGGTGGCCGGCGGCAGCGCTCACTCCCGCCAGCTCGAGATCGGCCTGCGCCTGATGCAGCCAGTCGGCGGAACGATTCATAGCGCCATTGTGGCGGCGGGGGCTGCCAGCCCACCAGCACTTCGATTGCCGCGGCAAGAGCGTCGACACCTTCGCGCCGCCCCTGGCGCGCTAAACCAAAACCCCAGGATCTGCCCCACGATCTCCAAACCTGGTCCAGCTGGCCTGAGCCCGGTCACGGTGACCCGCCCTGTCGCTTGCCGGTCGCGTCAGGATTGCGGCGTGATCAGCTTCAACCCTGGGAACGCCTGGCGGTAGGCGGCATGGGCTCGGGCGGCAAGGAAGGCCGCCTCCCGCGGGATGGCCCGGTAGTCGTAGAGATGGGATGGCAGGAGAGCATCCAGCGATTCGATGCGCTCACAGGCAAAGCCGATCTCGCCGTAGATGATGGCGTTGATCACCACGGGGCCCGTATTCAGCCAATGCACGAGTTGGCGGCGGCTCCAGTCGCTCCAGCGGGGATCTACGGTCACCACGTCGAGGATCACGTTGGTGTCGACCAGCACCATCAGAGCTGATCACCCGTCTCGATGTCGCCACGGGTAAGAGCCAGGAGTTGATCGGTGCTGAGTTTGGTGCGAAGTCGCGCCTGCTGCAGACGCTGCACCGCCTCAGTGCCGCGACTGGGCTGGCTGTCGTCTCTCTCCAGAAACACCCTCCCCCCTTCCTCCACGAAGTGCACCTCGGTGTGAGGGAGGAGGCCGCAGCGTTCGCGGATGGCCTGGGGAATGGTGACCTGGCCCTTGCTGGTGACTCGCATCGGCGCCTGAGCCTGGAGGTAAGAATCCTACCGACAGCACCATTGATGATCCAGGCCCCATGGCGCCGTGCTCGCCTGGCTCCAAGCCGTCGACAACGCCAATCTGCAGCTCGCCTCGGTGAGCCTGGGCGAAATCCAGGCCGGCATCGAAATCACGCGGGAACAGGATGCCGCCATCGCCCTGGTGCACGGGCTCACCGTTGTCACGCACCGTCAAGGACTTAGACGGTTTCGGTGTGGCACTGTTCAATCCCTTCGAGTCAATCCCTTCGAGTACAAGGGGCCCTGAGAGCAGCGAATCGGCGTTGATCTGGGCAACAACAGCAGCTGACCGAGACGCCCAAGCGGGCCAATGGGGCTAGGCCCCGCGACCGGGAAGCGAAGCTATTGTTGCAATCGCTTTAACCTTTAAGGGCTGTAGCAGCAGACGGAACAGGACAGAAAGACGCGAATAAATCATGCAATAAACAGCTGGAACTGCTGGGCCATTGGATAGCCAGCGGTGGCTTAATGCCGCCAGCTGGTTGGTGGATCAACAAGGCTATCTGCCCAAGGCCAATCACACCTTGGCAGCCGCGAAAGCTGCGAGGTCTCGGATCAGAGGCAATCGGTGCCTGAACCAGCCTTGGTGCTGCGATAGATGCGCTTCCTCAGCTTGCGGCTATACCCCAAGGCAGCAGCGACGCCGAAGAGCGGCAGGGGGCCGGGGACCGATGTGGTCGTGGCTTGGGCCCATGTCACCACCCAATGCGACCCCACTCCACCACACCAGATTGGCCACGTGTCATCAGCAGAAGCAGACCACGAACACATTACCAATGTCGAGGTACCATACAGGTAAAATCCGAAGAATGGACTTACATGATTATTCGGACTACCCAAAGAATACTGCACAGCGCTCGCAAACTCTGTCGCTAGAGAGTTGCTACCCCACCAAGGCATGACTCCCCCATTAGCCGCAGTTGCGAATTTGCTGATGTTGTCGTTGTAAGTTCCGGTAAATGTGGTCACGTCGTAATCTATGTCATTCACATTCACACTAATGGCCTGAGCCTGGCCGGTGGCAAGCGCCCCCACCGCCATGGACGCAAGAAGAGCTGACTTTGCTAGCGATGAGCAGCGGGGTTGGGGATTGGAGGTACTGCCCTTGGCACTGGAAGATATGCCTTTAAAAAGAGGCATGTTGAGCATAGAAACACCCATGTTGTGGCTAACAATACCCCGACTTTCGCGAGGCATTCAAAGAATAAGCAAGTAAATCTTCACCCCCCCTTAAACCCAGGAAATTCTTTAAACCGCCGATTTCTTCATTAACTTTGCCGGGGGCGGCGACCCTGGAAAGCTATGAGCGACTCCAGACAACCACGGTCCAGATCATGGCTGGACTGCGGCGGTACGGGTGTCGTCAGGGATCACCGCCAAGGTGGAGGTTGTTCCGAAGCTCCTTAAGCCCCCCTATGGAAAAAATGCCATGCCAGGCCGCACAGCGCCCTGGTAGGCAGACCCCCCCATGAGATCTACACTTACATCAACAATGAGATTGAACCCTGTTCCTCCCGTCCGGGGTTAACGGCGTCAGGGTCTTGAACTGTCTCAGCAAAGGCACCCTCTTCCGTTGGCCCACGGCTTTGGGGTGAGCCCATCGCCCCCCGCAGGCGACCGAGGTGGCGGCGGCTTGCCTCCGCCAGCCTTCAGCACGGCCCATTCAGCCGAAACCTCAGCAGCACAGCGCCGCCACCTGGCCCAGGGCGATCAGGTCCCAGCCTGGAGATCTCCGGCGCCCAGCCAACCGAATCGAGCCTTCCATCTCGTCGCTCTCCCGCGCCTGGGCCTGGGCCTTGCCATCGCTGCTGTCATCACCGCTAACGGCTCACGGGCCTGCGGACCTCAAACCAGCGCGAGATCGGCCTTCACCTGCTCCCCCACGGAACCCTGTCGGCATGGCCCCGACCATCGCCCGCTGGCGCGACGGTTGCGCGGGCGACTAGGCAGTGAGTACCCCCACCCCAGCAGCCCAGGCCGCCTCAGCCAGGGCGTCGTCGCGGGTGGCGATCGGCAGCTGCAGCCGCAGGGCAAGCTCCAGGTAGGCCGCGTCATAGCTGGTGAGCTGGAACCGCAAAGCCAGGCTCAGCAGGGCGGCCGGCTGGGGAGGGGCGGCATCGATGCGGATCGGCAGCAGGGCCACATGATCGACAATCTCGCGGGCCGCAGCGATCTCGATCGTGCCGCGACGGCAAGCTGTGCGCAGCACATTGGTGAACTCCAGCTGCAGCAACCAGGGGGCGTGGGCATCGACCACCGGCAGCAGGCTGGCTACCGCGTCGCAGTAGGGCGTGGCTTGGTTGGCGAGAATCCAGCCGCAGAGCACGGAGTTGTCGAGCACAAAGGCGCTGGTTGCGATCGCCGGATTCAATCCAGACCCTCCCGGGCGATCAGCCCCAGGTCGCCCTCCAATACAACGCCGCTCCGCAGCTGTTGCAGCCGCTCCAGCGCCAGGACCACCCGCTCGTGGCGCCCTGCAGGCCCGTTGCGTTCTCCTGATTCGGGCACCAACCGCACCACCGGCACCCCCCGACGGGTGATGGCGATCTCCTCCCCCTGCTCCACCCGAGCCACCAAGGCCGAGAGCTGGTTCTTGGCTGCCGCCAAGGGCACCGCCGGGGTGGGCTGGCGCCGGCAGCCGGAGGGGCAAGAGTCCGTCATCGAAACTAGCTAGCCTTAATCCTATTCAAGCTAGCTTAAATGCTAGAGCTTGGTCCTTCGCTGAGAGCTGACCCAAAACTCCCGTGGCCACCAGCCGCGGCTACCTGCTGGCATCTCCCTGCTGCGCCAGAAATAGCCGTCTACCAGCGCAACGGCGCCCGGCTCGGCGCCGATTCCCACTTCCCCGCACTGGCGGTGTGGATCTGGAGGAGATCTGGGCGGACTGAGGGGGCTGGACGCAGAAGCGGGCCTCAGCGGCCGCTGATCTGACCTAGTCTTATGACCATGGTCATTTTAGAGTTGCAATGGATCTCCCGTCCGGGCCGCTGCCGCCAGGATCTCCGCAGCAGGTCTCGAAATCCCGCTTCAAGGCCCAGGCCCTGGAGCTGTTCCGCCAGGTGGAGGCCAGCGGTGAACCGCTTGTGATTACCGATCACGGCAGACCCACCCTGGAGGTGCGCCCCTATCGCCCGGCCCGGCCCGACGCCAACCCCCTGGAGGAGCTGCGCGGCTCGGTGCTGCGCTTCGACGACCCGTTCGTGCCCGTGGGCGAGAACGACTGGGAAGCCCTGGCGTGATCCTGCTCGACACCCATGTGCTGATCTGGTGGGCGAACGGGGATCGCCAGCGGCTTTCAGCGACTGCCCTGGCCGCCATCGATGCAGCGATCGAGAGCGCCGGCCAGCCGGGCGGTTCACCAGGGCTGCTGGTGTCCGCCATCAGCTGCTGGGAAGTGGCGATGCTGGTGAACCGCGGACGGCTTGCCCTCAGCCTCGATGTGGAGCGCTGGTTGGCGTTGCTGGCCTCCCATCCGGCGGTGCGGTTGCTGGCCCTGGATCCCACCGTGGCCGTGGCAGCCACCCGCCTGCCGGAGCCGTTCCACGCCGATCCTGCCGATCGTTTTCTGGTGGCCCAGGCCCGCGAGTTGGCGATTCCCCTGCTCAGCGCCGACAGCAAAATCCGCTCCTATGGACCCGTGCGCAGCCTGTGGTGATGGCGGTTTGCTCGCTACGCCTCCTGATGGTGCCGCTCCGGCGCCGACCCTATGGGCCGGGTTTGTTAGCAAGAACCGGAAATAGTTGCAGCAACTGCAGATGGAAAAGGAAGAAAGATGCAAATGTACTATGCACCAAACAGCTGCAGCAAGCGGGCTAATTGATAGCCAGCGGTGGCTAAAAGCCGCCCGCTGGCTGGGGATTCAAAATTGAAAACTGCGCAAGGCCACTAAGGCTCTGGCAGATGCAAAAGGTGCCAGGTATCGGATCAGAGGCTGTAGCTGCTGGAAACGGCGTTGGCGCTACCTTTGATGCGCTTCCTCAACTTGCGGCTGAAGCCGAAGGCTGCGGCGGCGCCAAGGGCAGGCAGGGGGCCTGGGACGCGGGCAGTGGCCTGGGCCCAGGTGATCGTGGAGCGAGATCGAAGATCGCCCATATTACTGGGTGAAACCGAATAGCCAGGGTAGGTCGATGCCGGTTCGGCAAAGACATACTGCGTATAGATAACCTCATCACCGGTAATCGGATGATTGCCAATGGACCAGCCAAAGGCAGGGCCGGCCCGTAGGTTTTCTGGGGAATCCCACTGACCCGTGTTGGGGTCTCCGAGGGCCCAGCCCAGCGCGTCAGCCCAAGCAGCTGCAACAGTAACTTGCCCCCACCAAGGCATGACGCCTCCGTTGTTGGGAGTTTTGAATTTGCCCGTGTTGTCGTTGTAGCTGCCGGTGAATGTAGTCACATCCCACTGCTGGCCGCCGACAGTCACCGTAAGTGCTTGGGCTTCACCGGCCGTCAGTCCGACGCTGCTGATGCCGACGCCCACGAGGGCAGCAAGGGCTGACTTGAGGAGGGACGCGCTGCAGCGGCGGGGATGGCAGTTGCTACCCATGGCGCTGATGGATGGGCTTGAGAAGCGAGAGATGTTGAGCATTGCTAATTCGCGATGGCGTGAAAGCGTTCCTCGGTTTTGACGAGGTGATTGCAAGGTAATCGAAAAAGGCAATCCACACCCCCTTAACTCAAAGGAATTATTTACAGCATCGAATTTTTCATTAATTTTTCCGGGGTTAGTAATCCTGAATGCTATGGGAATCTCCGAGCAACTCCGGTCCCGGTCATGGGAGGACTGCGGCGGTATGGGCCTCGTCAGGAAGAACCGCCCCTGAGGAGGTTATTGAGAAGCTCCATGAGTCCCTGCATGTGGTCGTCAGCTACGCGAGCGGGTTGGCGCCACAGTCGCACCGCCTTGCCTCCTTAAGCCTTCAGCACCAGCGGCTTGGCGCAGCGGCGACACCTGGCCGAGCGGATCGCAGCCTGAAGGCCACGGCGCGCAGCCCATTCAATCGGGTGTTTTGTACGTTGCGATCCGCGGATGATTGTTGGCGGGGGCATCGCCCTTAGCCTGAAACCCCGCACTCGCCTGGCCCATGCTCGCCCCAGCCAGTCCCCAGGCGCCGCCCTCCTCCCAGCCGGCTTGCCCTGGGCTGCTGAGCCCGGAGCAGCCGTATGGGTCGATCACCCTGCCGCTCCTCCACAGCAGCAGCCTGCGGCCCGCTCTGCCCCGATCTGGTGGTGGAGTTTGCTAGCACCAGTGGTGCAAGCCCCAGTGACGAAGGCCCCCGCAGCCTCACTGCCCTGCGCCAGAAAATGGCCGCCTATCAGCGCAACGGCGCCCGGCTCGGCTGACTGTTGATTCCGGCGGAGCGGGCGGTGGAGATCTGGGCGGGCTGAACCCCACCAGCCCCCCTCACCCCTCCACAAAACTCCCGTGCAGCCCATAGGGGATCGCCAGCGGCAGCTCCACCACCGCCAGCTCCTCCATGGAGGCCGCATCGAGGATCACCAGATCGCTGGCGCAGCGGGCGCCGTTCCACACCATGCACAGCACCCAGCCGTCGTCCTCGGCGGGTTCCGGGCTGCCGACGGGCATAGAACGCGGCACCATCACCGGTTCGCTCACGAAGCCCCTTGGCGCGGCGCTCCACACCCTGCGTTCGCAGCTGACAAGATCCAGCTTCTTGATCGCCTGGAGCGGGTCGTTGCCGGTTTCGCGCTCGGCTACGGCCATCCAGCCGTAGCGGCAGCTGAGGCCCTCGCGGCGGGGATTCACCATGGCGAATTCGCAGCAGCGCTCGCTGAGGCGCTCGGTGCCCACCGTGCCCGTGGCCAGATCGATCCTGCAGCGCTCCAGAAGCCCTTCCGGGATCAGGTCGAAGTCGATCGTGCGGAAGTCGGTGTCGGGGCCGATTGAGGGGAAATCGGCGTAGAAGATGCTCTCCACCACGATCGGAGCGGGCGTGGCCGGAGCGGCTGCTTCCTGGGGGTTGTTGCTGCCTTCAGGGGCGTCGCTCGCCTCCTCCCAGGCATTGAGGTGGTGGAACACGAAGCCCTCGGGGGCCGGCACGATCCGTGGCGGCTGGCCGGCATAGGCGCCCGAGTCGCGCGGGATCAGCCAGAACTGGGCCTGGCCACCGGGCTTGGAGGCCAGGCACTGGGCGGCGCCCTTCTGGCCGAGCAGGAAGGGCAGCGGGTTGAAGGCGATCGCGTTCTGCAGGAACACCGCCCAGTTGGGGGTGATCGCGAAGTCGTGCAGGAAGGCGAAGCCGCCGAAGCTATCGGAGCGCTCGCACAGCAGCTGGCCGGCCTTGACGCCGCTGACAGGGTCGTCGGCCACAGCGAATTCCATCAGCCGAATCGTGCTGCGCGGGCCGCTCTTCACCCCGAAGGTCACCATGCGCTCCTCGCCGTGGTGGCCCGGATCGAAGCGGGGATGGGCACTGAAGGCTTCGCCGGCCTTGAGCACGCCATCCAGCAGGGAGATGCCTTTGGTGTCGAGGGTCTCGGGATCGAGGGCGTGGGGGGAACTGGCCTCCCACAGGGCCAGCAGCTGATCGCCGAGCCTGACCACATGGGTGTTGGCGATGTTCTTGAGCCGCACATCGAAGGCGTTGGCGAGCAGGCCGCCGGGCTTCTGGGTGCCGAACACGCCGCGATAGAGAGGTTTGCCGGCCTTCTCCTCGGCCAGCCAGCCCTCGGTACGCACGAAGCGGTTGGTGAGGTTCAGCCCGCCAGCTTCGAAGCGCAGGGCGGTGATCATGCCGTCGCCATCAAAGGGGTGATGCACCCAATGGCCGCCACGCTCTAGCCGACCGGGACCGTTGCGGTAGAGGGTGCCCTTGAGGTCGGCCGGGATGGTGCCTTTGTTGGCCTTCAGCGCAACGTTGCTCAGTTCCTGGCCCACGTTGCGGAAGCCGCTGGCCCAGTCGGCGCGGTTGTAGCGGAGGCTGGGTTCGGCAGTCTGCGCGGGTGTTGCCGCTGAGGCTCCCCTGCCATCGGCACTGGAGACCTGCTGGCGGCCGGAGGCGATGGTCATGGTGTGCGGTGGGGAAGGACCTGTGGGCGGGGCAAGACACCGCAGGCTTGTGCTGTTAAGGATTATGAAGCATGGCGGCAGCCGTTGCAGTGGTCAGCAGCGGGGCTGCCTGGCGCCGGCTTGGCGAATTGCTGCTCAGCATGTGTGCAAGGTGTAGGTGAGCTGTTGTTTTTCATTCCCAAAATCTGGGCCGTTGACGCTGCGTTACTGCTGTGAATCAGCAGAAGATTGTGGTAAAGTTGCTGCAGTTGCGATGCATGGACTCCGTAAAAGTTTTTCCAAGTCGTGTGAGCTACCGCCCCCTATTGGTTTGAGTTGTTGAAGATCAAAGGCCACGAAGGCCTCGGTTTGTCCTATCTGCACCGCCAACATCTCCTGTCCTTCCGCGCTATCACTATGGCTGACTTTTCGATCGATCTCGATATTCTTCGCGCCGCCTCCATCAAGGCCAGTGGGGGGTCTGGCCTGGCCCAGCTGCGGCTGCGGGCCAGCGATGGGCCGCTCTCCTGTTCCGAGGATTGCCAGTCTGGCCAGGACGATGACGATGACGATGACGATGACGGCGATGACGACTATTCACCTGCAGCGGGGAATGCCGCTTCCGGTCAACTGGTGTGGGTATCCCTCTACCTCTCCACCGATGGCCGCTTCGGCACTGACGACAGCCTTTTAGTACGCCGTCAGGTGAAGCTCAAGGCCAACTCCGACAAGGTGCTGAAGTTCAAGTTCGCCACCGCCGACCAGGCCGTGGCCGATGGCTCCTACTACCTGATCGCCCGCGTCGAGTCCCCTACCGGGGTGGTAGACGTCAACCCGGCCAACAATCAAAGCGTGGAGCTGGTCAATGGTCGCGGCAGCGATGTGATCCTCACTTGGATCAGCTGTGCCCTCAACGCGATCCAATCGGCAGGCAGCTACGGCAAACCCGGTGTGCCACCCACCACCGGCACCCGGCTGATGGCCATGCTCTCCACCGCCATGCTCGATGCGGTGGCCGCCTTTGGCAACACGGTGAACCCTTACCGCTTCGATCTCATGGCTCCCAGCGGCGCCAGCCGCCAGGCCGCGGTCGTGGGGGCCGCCCAGCGGATCCTGGCCCTGGAGCTGCCAGGGGAATCCGACATAATCCAGGCCCAGCTGTCTAAATCCCTGGCTGAGCTCAACGGCTCGAATCAGGGCATCCAGGCGGGCCTGGCCTTCGGGGCCGGCCTGGCGGATCAGGTGCGCGCCTCGCGCGCCAGCGATGGCTACAACAACAACACCCCCTACACCCCACCCGCCAATGGGTTGCCGGGATATGTGTGGATGCCGGCCACCTCAGGTCCCACCGCCGGCGTGGCCCTCGGCGCCAACTGGGGATCGGTGACCCCCTGGGTGATCAGCGGTCCAGATGCCTACCAATCCAACGGCCTCCAGTCCCGGCCAGATGTCGACCTCGACGCTTACGCGACCCAGCTGAACGAGGTGCGCCAGTTGGGTGGTCTGGCCAGCACAGCGGTGACCTCGATCCAGCGCACCGCGGACCAAACCGAGATCGCCTATTTCTGGGCCTACGACCGACCGGACACCTTCCGCCCCTATGGCCAACTTATTGACATCGCCATGGATGTGGCGGCCCAAAAGAACAGCAGCCTCGAAACCAATGCCAGGCTGATCTCCTGCCTGAGCATCGCCATGGCGGACGCGGTGATCTGTGCCTGGAAAGAGAAATACAGCAATGTGCAGCCCCGCCCCGCCGATCTGCTCACCGGCGCCTTCTCCGACACCGATGGGGTGGCCTCCACCGTGCGCGACAGCCAATGGCAGTCGCTGCTCTCCTCAATCAATGGCGTTCAGTCGCCGCCCTTCCCTGATTTCCTCTCGGGTCACTCGGTGATGGGCGGGGCCTTCGCCAGCGTGATGACCCAGTTCTTCGGTGACAACGTGGTGTTCTCGGCCCGCTCGGTGGAAGTGCCGGGTGTGGAGCGTTCCTTTGACGGCCGGATCGCTCCCGGCAGCCTGGGGGATCTGAGCACCGTGGCGGTGAGGCCCAACAGCTTCTATGAGGCCGGCCTGGAGGATGCGGTCAGCCGCGTCTATGGCGGTGTGCACATCCGCGAGGCTTGCCTGGATTCCTTCAACGTGGGTCTCAAGGTGGGCGATGCCGTGGCCCGGACCTTCCTGGGCTAGGGGTCGCTTGTCTGATCGGCCGATCCAGATCTCCCGGCCCTCTCCCGGATCGATGAGCGACCGCCGGGGGATCAGCTCTGGGGGCCGTGACCGGGTGTGGGTAGCGGAGGAGAGACCTGGAGCCTCGAACCGATTGGCGGATGTGGTGGTTCGAGGCTTCCTAGGCGCAGACTTCAGCGGAGGCAGGGAACCTGGCTGGGTTGGCAGGGCGGTATGGGACGCTCGCAGGGCGGATTCAGGGCAGTGCTGTCACAGGGGTGGCTGGGCACTTGGGCGGCTCTGCCGGGCGCGCTCAGCAGGCAGGTGGCGGCGGTGAGGGCAGCAAGAAGAATCGAGCGATTCATGGTAATCCGATCACTGTTTCCAATGTAGGGGCGGCAGCACTACCTGGCGTCGTCGTGATCTTCGCTGCGTGATCTTCGCAACGTGGTTTTCGCTGCGTGGTCATCGCTACACAGCCTGCGCTGCATACCCCATATGGTCGGATTCCTCCAGTGCCGGATTCGCCATGGGCCAGGCTCCTGCCCGTCGCGTTGCCCCTGCCCGTCGTGTTGCAATCGTGGGAGCCGGCAGCAGCGGCCTGTTGCTGGCCCTGCTTCTGCAGCGACAGGGCCATCAGGTGTGCCTGTGCGAGCGGGCTCCCGACCTGCGGCCGGAGGGCTGCGGCATCCTGCTGGTGCGCAGCGGTGTTGAGGCGATCGCCGCCGCCGGCATTCCTGGCCTGCTGGAGGAGATCCTGGCCGCGGGCCTGCCGGTGAGTCGCTTTGTGGTGCGCAACCTCCGCGGCGACCTGATCGAGAGCAGCCCGGCGGAACGAGCACCCGATGAGCAGCCCTCCCTGCTGATCCAGCGCCGATTCATCCTTGAGGCCCTAGCCGCTCGGCTGGATCGCGGCGTGTTCCGCCCCGGGGCGGGCCTGCTGAGCTGGAGTCAGGATTCGGCCGGGGTGGAGGCCCATTTCGACGACGGCTCCTATTGGCAGGGGGATCTGCTCGTCGGTGCCGATGGCCTCCATTCGCGGGTGGCGCAGCAGCTGGCACCCCTGCGAAGTCTCAATTTCCTGGGTGATCGGGTCTGGCGGGGGGTGGTGACCGATGGCTCCTTCTGCCGCGATGGCGAGTTCTTTGTCTATGCCCGCGGCCGGGGCGTGTACGCCAACGTGTTTGACCTCGGCACCGATGCCGATGGGGTGCCCCTCACCCACTGGGGCTTCTTCCAGGAGGAGGTGCTGCCCGCCGATCGCAGCGAGCGCCGTCGCCTGCTGTCCGAGCCGGTGCCCGAGGAGGGCCTCGCCAAGCTGCCGGCCGATCTGGCGGCCCTGATCCGCGCGACACCGCCGCAGCGGCAGGTGGCCAACTGGTCATTCGACATCGACCCCCTGCCCACCTTGGTGGCGGGCCGGGTGGCCTTGCTGGGGGATGCGGGCCACGCCATGAGTTCCTCCCAGGCCCGGGGGATGACGGCCGGCCTTGAAGATGCGGTGGCCCTGGCGGCTGAGGCCAGCGACGGGGCTGGGGTGGAGACCGCCCTGCTCCGCTACAACGCCGAGCGCCTTCCCGTGGTGCACCGCTATCAGGAGCGCAGCCGCCAGGTGAGCGCCCGCACTGGCCGGCTGCGGCGGCCCCAGGTGGCGGCGGAGCAGGGGCCGGGAGCCACCGGCCTTGGGATGACCCCGTTCTCGGCGGCGGGGCCTGCCCAGGTTCCGGCGGCAGCCTGAGAGCGGGTCTCGGCCACGGCCTGGTCCCCGGCATGGCCGAGACCAGCGGACCTCCTCAGCTTCCGGCCCTCTCCAGCACCCCCTTGCTGCTCGGCACTGCATCGGCCCGGCGCGGATCGATCTCCACCGCCTGCCGCAGCGCCCGGGCGAAGGCCTTGAAGCTCGCCTCCACGATGTGGTGCGAGTTCACGCCATCGAGCTGGCGCACATGCAGGGTGAGGCCGGCGTTGTTGGCCACCGCCACGTAGAACTCCTTCACCAGTTCGGTGTCGTAGGTGCCGATCTTGGCGGCGGGGATCGTGAGGCCCCAGCTCAGGTGCGGCCGACCGGAGCAATCGAGGGCCACCTGCACCAAGGCCTCATCGAGGGGAGCCAGGAAGTGGCCGAAGCGGTGGATGCCGCGGCGGTCACCCAGGGCCTTGGCGAGGGCCTGGCCCACGGCGATGCCCACGTCCTCGTTGGTGTGGTGGTCGTCGATGTGGGTGTCGCCCTTGGCGCTGATCTCCAGGTCGATCAGACCGTGGCTGCTGATCTGGTGGAGCATGTGATCGAGGAAGGGCACGCCGGTGGCCACCTGGCAGGAGCCGCTGCCATCGAGGCCGAGCTTCACCCGCACGTTGGTTTCGCCGGTGACGCGATGGATCGTGCCGGTGCGGGCCGAAGCGCTGGGGGTGCCGTTCTGCATGGGGGTGGCCGCGTGGCTGGACTGGCCGATCCGATCATGCCGAAGCGCCGAAGCTGATGCCATGATGCCTGGGCGGAGCATCTTGATGCCATGCGCACCACGCTCACCATCGACGACGGATTGCTGCGCCAGCTGCGCCAGAAAGCACTCGACAGCGGCAAGCCCTTCAAGCAGGTGGTGAATGACACCCTCCTGGCCGGTCTGGCCCAACCAGCTCCACGCCCGCGGCAGCCCTACCGCTGCCCCACGTTTTCGGTGGGCGCACTAGCCCCGGGGGTGGACTTCACCAAGGCCAACCAGTTGGCGGCTGCCCTTGAGGACGGGGCCCTGATGGAGAAGCTGCGGCAGGGTCGATGATCCTGATTGACACCAACCTGTGGCTTTACGCCAGCCTGCAGGAAATGCCCCAACACAGTCGGGCTCGGACGTGGCTCGAGAGCGTTCTGAATGGGGATGAGCCCGTTGCCTTGCCCTGGACCGTGGTCCTTGCGGTGTTGCGGATCAGCACGCAAGCCAGGCTGATGCAGCGGCCACTTCAGCCTGAGCAGGCGCTGAATTTAGTGGAGGGCTGGCTGCAGCACCCTCTGGTGGAACGGCTGGAGCCCGGTCCCAGTCACTGGAGCCTCCTACGCCTGTTGATCGCTGAAGCCGGCACAGCCGGCAACCTCAGCAACGATGCCCATCTAGCCGCCCTGGCGATCGAGCACACCTGCACCCTCTGCTCCGCCGACAACGATTTCCGCCGCTTCCCTGGGCTGCGCTTCCTCGATCCGCTGCGGTGAAACGCTGAGCTGCGGCCTTCCCGGCTCTCACATCCCCGTGATGCAATACCCGGCATCCACATAGATCACCTGGCCGGTGATGCCCGAAGCCAGCGGGCTGGCCAGGAAGGCGGCGGCAGAGCCCACTTCCTCCTGGGTCACGGTGCGGCGCAGGGGGGCCTTTTCTTCTACATTGTGGATCATATCGAGGATGCCGCCGATGGCGGAGCTGGCCAGGGTGCGGATCGGGCCGGCGCTGATCGCGTTCACGCGCACATTCTTCTCGGGGCCCAGTTCTGCCGCCAGATAGCGCACCGAGGCCTCCAGGGCGGCCTTGGCAACGCCCATCACGTTGTAGTTGGGGATGGCCCGCTCGGCGCCGAGGTAGCTGAGGGTGATCACGCTGGCGCCGGGGTTGAACAGGGGCTTGGCGTAGCGGCACAGCGGCGCCAGGGAGTAGGCGCTCACCTCCAGGGCCCGGCCGAAGCCCTCAGGACTGATGGCCGAGTAATCGCCGATCAGCTCCTCCTTGCCGGCGAAGGCCAGGCAGTGCACCAGCACATCGATCGAGCCCCATAGCTCGGCTACCCGGGCGAACACCGCCTCGATCTGGGCCGGATCCTGCACGTTGAGCGGCTCGAACAGAGTTGGGGCCAGCGGGGCCGTGAGGTCGCGCACCTTGCCCTCGAAGCGGCCCCTCTCATCCGGCAGGTAGGTGACCCCCAGCTCGCAGCCGGCGGCATGGAGCTGCTGGGCGATGCCCCAGGCGATCGACTTGTTGTTGGCGATGCCGGTGACGAGGGCCTTCTTGCCGCGCAGGTCGAGGAGCATGGGGGGAGCGCCGCCGGCGACGCTGGGGTGCGATCCGGGGATTCTCCCCCAGCGGCCGGCGGGGCCCCCCGGGGCCGTTGCGCCTCTGGTGCTTTCAGCCTTGTCATGCCTCCTGGGTGGCACGGGCAAGTGCCCCAGCCCACTCTTAGCTTCAAAGAAATCCGCCCCCGCCCTTGATGCCACCGCCCGTTCACCGTGGTGGCCGCCGGGCTGCTGAAGAGCGCCTGGCCGCCATGGATCCCGCCCGCTATGGCGCCAGCCGCAACCATCTCGATGGCGCCGTGACGCGCCTCTCGCCCTGGATCCGCCATGGCGTGCTCACGCTGGCGGAGGTGCGCCAGGCGGTGTTCGCACGGCTGGAAGCGCTCGCCGAGCCCGGTGGGGCGGTGCAGACGAATCTGTTCACTTCGGCTGTCGGCGGCTCCCCCTCCGGCGGCAGCCGCCTCTGGAGCGAGGCCCAGCGCCGTGCCGGCGAGAAACTGATCAGTGAGCTGGGCTGGCGCGACTACTGGCAACGCCTCTGGCGCCAGCTCGGTGATGGCATCTGGGACGACCGCGAACCGCTCAAGACCGGCCATCGGCCGGATGCCTACGCCCCCGAGCTCCCGCCCGACATCGCCGCCGCCGCCACCGGCCTGCCCTGCATCGATGCCTTTGCCGTCGAGCTGATCGGCTCGGGCTGGCTCCATAACCATGCGCGGATGTGGCTGGCCTCCTACGTGGTGCACTGGCGGCGGGTTCGCTGGCAGGTCGGCGCCCGCTGGTTTCTGCGGCACCTGCTCGACGGCGATCCGGCCAGCAATAACCTCAGCTGGCAGTGGGTGGCCAGCAGCTTCAGCCACAAGCCCTACATCTTCAACCGGGCCAACCTGGAACGCTTCAGCAGCGGCCGCTATTGCGGCGATTGCCCCCGGGCCGGCCGCGGCGGCGCGGCGGGGTGTCCGTTTGAGGCGAGCTACGAGGAGTTGCAGGAGCGGCTGTTCCGGCCTTTGTCTGTGCAGGCGGAAGGGCCTTTGCTAGACCAGAGTTCGCCGCTGACTCCGTCGGCTGCCGCCGCTCAGGCCGCTCCACAGGGACTGGATACCTCGGGCTGCCTTTCGCTGCCGCTGCCAAACCCGGTTGGCGGGTTTCGCCGCCCGCTGGTGTGGGTGCACGAGGAGGCTCTGGGTGCCGCAAACCCCGCTCTCCTCGCCCACCCCGATGCTCCGGCCGTGGCCGTGCTCGACGCCGATTGGATCGCCGGTCGCGCTGCCGCTGCCCAGGGGCCTGGGAGCTCGGCCTCCCCGGCGGGGGAGGGGCCGCCGGCCCCCGGTCGCCTCCGCTTTCTGCGCGCCTGTCTGGCCGAGCTGCCAGTGCCGGTGCGCGAGGGGGATGTTGCCGCTCAGCTCCTGGCGGCGGCTGAGGAGCACGGCTGCGATGGCCTCGTGACCAGCCGGCCGGTGGATCCCCGCCTGCTCCGCAGCGCGGCAAGGCTGGCGGCGGTGCTGCCGCTGCAGATGCTGGAGCCCGAGCCGTTCGTGGCCCTGCCCTTCGAGGGCCAGGCCGCGCCTGACCTGCGCCGCTTCTCACGCTACTGGCGCCGCGCCGAGCCCTTGGTGTGGGGGCCTTGAGGAGGGAACGGTGCGAGGACGCTGAGCGCCCCTGGGGCAAGGAGCTCAGTCCCCTGCCCTGGTGGCCAGGACAACCTCTACCCCCCTTGGCCTGGGGGACACCCCAGGATCACGAGGCGCCGGCTCTCCTGATCCTCGATCGCCGTGATGGCGCAGGGGCCGCTACCACCGGCGAGCTGGTCTCACTGCTGGATCGCGGCGAACAGGAGCGCTCTGCACGCTTCCGCCGCCCTGGGGATCGAGAGCGCTACCAGCTCGGCCGCGCCGCCCTGCGGCAGGTGCTCGGGGCCTACCTGGATCGCAATCCGGCGGCGCTGCGCTTTCGCTATGGCCCTCACGGCAAGCCTGCCCTCGATGGGGTGGTGGATGCCGCTCCCCACTTCAATCTCGCCCATTCCGGCGACCTGATCCTGCTGGCCCTCCATCCGAGCCGCCCCGTGGGCGTGGATGTGGAGCGGCTCCGCCCGGGTCTCGATTGGCAGCCCATCGCCCGGAGGGTCCTGCCGGCCGATGCGGTCTCTCGCCTGGAGAGCCTGCCGCCGGAGCAGGGGGACGCAGCCTTTCTGGAGGCCTGGTGCCGGCTCGAGGCCAGGCTGAAGGCCAGTGGCGAGGGTCTGGCGGGATTGGAGCGTCTGCGGCGGGAATCTGCGACCCAGCCGGCCGATATAGCGATCTGGGATGTGGAGGTGCCGGCAGGATATGGGGCGGCGGTGGCCTTGGCGGAGCCCCTCTGAGCCGGTGCCGCGGAGCGATCGGGTCAGCCCGGAATTCCAGCTTGTGCCCAGGGGGGCCTGGCTGATCAGGGGCCGTCCGGCGGCCGCGGCGGCCGCGTCTCGTTCCAGTCTTCGGGGGTGAGGGGTATCCCCAGCAGCTGCTTCTCGGTCCGCCGCACGGCGGTGGGGTTGCTGAGCAGGTGCTCCTCCTCCAGCTGCGGTTGCAGCACCGGCAGGAAGGCCGCGTCACTGCGGGGCGGGGCCTGCCACTGGAAGCGCCGGCCGGGAGCCCTGTGGCGGCAGAGTTCCTCCATCTGGCGGCGCAGGGCCCAGCGCACCGGACCCCGCCGCAGGGCGGCGTAGAACTCCTCCCGAGGCGCCCGCCCGCTGCTCGTGGGGGAAACGCCATCGCCGCCGCTCAGGCGTGCCGGATCCGGATTCCAGCGGGGGCGGCAGATTCCGGCGGTTTCGGTGTCGGGGTCGAGCCAGATGTGGATGCCGCTGCCCCCGGGGGCGTTCACCACCGCCAGGCCATCGCCGGGGGTGTGGCGCGTCAGGGGGAACACGCGGCCGCTGCTGTGGTGTTGGGGGCGCAGGCAGCCGCCGCAGAGCAGGGCGAGGGCGCCGAAGAGCGGTAGCAGGTCGCTGGGCTTTGCCCGCCTAAGGCCCATTCCCGGCCGGTCGCGGCGCCATTGGCCGGAACGGGGCGACCCGGGGCCGCCCGACCCGTGGCCGCCCGACCAGGGGACAGCCGCTGGCCGCGACGGGCGATCGGACTCCAAGGGGAGAGGCACCGGGGGCTGCAGCATTCGCCATGATCCTGATCGTGGCAGGAACGCCGCAGCCGTTCGTCGAGGACTCCGGATCGATGGCCCTCACCCCCTCCACCATGCTTCCGCTGGGCACGCCCCTGCCCCAGGCCCTGCTGGAGCGCGAGCGCAACCGGGGGGCGCTCGAGGAGGTTGTGGGGCGGTTGCCCGCCGCCGCTGCCCTGGCGGGGCGGCCGGTGCTGGTGCTCTTCCTCTCCTGCCACTGCCCCTTCGTGAAGCACATCGAGGCTGAGATCACCCGGCTGCAGAAGGATCTTGGCGATCGGACCGTGCTGCTCGGCATCGCTAGCAACAGCCTCCGCAGCCATCCCCAGGATGGACCCGAGGGGATGGCTGCCCAGGCCGCCACCCACGGCTGGACCTTCCCCTACCTGCTGGACCGCGACCAAGCCGTGGCCCGCGCCTTCCAGGCCGCCTGCACCCCCGATCCGTTTCTGTTCGATCGCGCCCATCGCCTGGCCTATCGCGGCCAGCTCGATCCCAGCCGTCCGGGCAACGACCTCCCCTGCGACGGCCGCGATCTGCGGGCCGCCCTGGCGGCGGTGCTGGCGGACCAGCCGGTGTCCGAGCCCCAGATCGCCTCGATCGGCTGCAACATCAAATGGCATCCCGGCGCCGCGCCGGCCTGGGCCCGTTGAGGCTCTGGTGCGCCCACGCGCGCATCCGGTAGGCGGGCTTAAGGTTGCCGCCATGCCTATTCCCCCCTTCAGCCTCAGCGAGCAGCTGGAGCAACTCGGCACCGGCCTCGAGGAGGCGGTTCTCGCGGTTCTGCGCAGTGGTCAGTACATCGGTGGCAGCACCATCGCCGGCTTTGAGCAGGCCTTTGCCGAGCTCTGTGGCGTGCCCCATGCGATCGGCTGCAACAGCGGCACCGATGCCTTGATCCTGGCGCTGCGGGGTCTGGGGATCGGGCCTGGAGATGAGGTGATCACCAGCTCCTTCAGTTTTTTCGCCACCGCCGAGGCGATCAGTGCCGTGGGTGCGATTCCAGTCTTCGTGGATGTGGAGGGTGGCTCCTATCTGATCGATACCAATCGGATCGAGGCGGCCATCACCTCCGCCACCCGCGCCCTGCTGCCGGTGCATCTGTTCGGCCGGCCGGTGGACATGGAGCGCATCAATGCGATCGCCGCCGCCCATGGGCTGCTGGTAATCGAGGATTGCGCCCAGGCCAGCGGTGCCCAGTGGGCCGGTCGGCCGGTGGGCAGCTGGGGCGATGCCGGCTGCTTCAGTTTCTTCCCCACCAAGAACCTGGGTGGTGCCGGCGATGGCGGGGCGGTGACCTGTCGCGATCCCCAGTTGGCCCAGCGGGTGCGCGAGCTGGCGGTGCACGGCATGCCTCGCCGTTACCTGCACACCGACCTGGGCTACAACAGCCGTCTCGATGCGATCCAGGCCGCCGTGCTGGCGGTGAAGCTGCCGCACCTGGAGCGCTGGGTAGAGCGGCGTCGGGCGATCGCAGCCCGCTACCTCGCCGAACTCTCCCACCTTCCGGGCATCCAGGTGCCCGAGGCGGGCCCCGATGGCCACAGCTGGAATCAGTTTGTGGTGCGGGTGGCCGCCTGCCCTGAGCCTTCAGTGGCCTGCGCCGGCGCCTGCACCCCCTCCTCCGACAGCGCCTGCTATGGCCTGCCCGAGGCCTGCTGCCGCGACTGGCTCAAGCAGCAGCTCCAGGATGCGGGTGTGATCACGATCATCTATTACCCGATCCCGATCCACCGCCAGCCCGCCTTCGCTGAGCTCGGCTATGGCCCCGGCAGCCTGCCCACCACCGAGCGGCTCTGCGCCGAGGTGCTCAGCCTGCCGATCTTCCCCGAGCTCAGCGCCGACCAGCAAGACACCGTGATCCGCACCCTGCAGCGGCTGCTGAGCGGCGCCGCCGGCAGATCCCTGGACCGGCAGGAATCGCTATCGGTGGGCGCGCTCTGAGCTGTTCGCGGCGTCCCTCGCCAGGTCGCCTCGCGGCTCAACCCCGCGGCAGCGCCGCATGCATCGCCTTGAAACGGGCCTGCTGGAGTTTGTGGTCAACGATCGCTTCCGGGTAGCCGCGGCGTTCCAGGGCGCCGATGCGGCCGCTGATCAGGTCGGCGGTGGCCACGTGGGCCAGTTCCGGCAACCAGGTGCGGATGTAGGTGGCTTCGGGGTCGAACTTGGCGGCCTGGGTGGCGGGATTGAAGATGCGCAGCGGCTTGGGGTCCATGCCGCTGCTGGCGCTCCACTGCCAGCCGCCGTTGTTGGCGGCCAGGTCGCCATCCACCAGGTGCTCCATGAAGAAGCGCTCGCCCAGGCGCCAGTCGCAGATCAGATCCTTCACCAGATAGGAGGCCACGATCATGCGCGGCCGGTTGTGCATCCAGCCGCTCTCCACCAGCTGCCGCATCGCCGCATCCACGATCGGCATGCCGGTGAGACCCTCCTGCCAGGCAGCCAGCCTCTGCGGGTCGTTCTCCCAGGGGAAGTGGCGCCACTGGGGCCGGTAGGGGCCATCGGCCAGCTCGGGGAAGTGGAACAGGGCCTGCTGGTAGAACTCGCGCCAGCAGAGCTCCTGCTCCCACACCGTGATTGAGGCCAGGGCTTCGTCGCTGCGGGCAGCGAAACGTGCCATGGCCGCGGCGGCCCAGGCCTGGCGGGGGCTGAGGGTGCCAAAGCGCAGGGCGGCCGAGAGGGCCGAGGTGCCGGCTTCCCCTGGCAGGTTGCGGCCTTCGTCGTAGCGGGCCAGGGCCGGGCCATCGGCGAAGGCCTCCAACTGGGCCAGGGCCGCCGCTTCACCGGGGCGGCAGGGGCAGAGATCGGCACCATTGAAGGCTTTAATCGTCCAGAGATCAGCATTCGCGGAGGCATCGGCGCTCGGTGCGCCGCCGGCCTCGCCGGGGCGCACACCTCTGGCTCCTGGGTCGCCTGAGGCCGCGGCGATAGCCGCCAGCTGAGTGGGGCTGGACAGCATCTCCAGCAAGGGAAGCGCCGCCCACAGCTCCGGCCGGGGGAGGCTGGCCGGATCCAGATCCAGCAACTCCCGCGGCGCCGGCCGTGGGTCGAGTTCGCCGGCGGCGGCGCGCCGCTCCACCTGGCCGCGCCAATTGCGCAGGAAGGGGCCGTACACGCGGTAGGGATCGCCGGCGCCGGTGAAGATCGTTTCGGGGGGCACCAGCAGCTGGTCCCAATCCACCAGCACCTTCACGCCATCGCCCTGCAGGGCCGCGGCCACCCGCCGGTCGCGCTCGCGCTCAGCGGGTTCGACGCCCCGGTTCCAGGCCACCACGGCTGCGCCACTGGCGGCAGCCAATCGCGGCAGCAGCTCCACCGGGTCCCCCTGGAGGATCAGCAGGCGACTGCCAGCGGCCTGCCAACGGGCAGAGAGTTCCCGCAGGCTCTCGGCCAGGAACCAGCGCCGGGCTGGAGCCTGGTGCACGGCGGCCAGTTCGGACGGATCCAGCACCACCACCCCGGTCACGGCTGGGGTGGTGGCAGCCGCCGCCGCCAGGCCGAGGTTGTCGGCCAAACGCAGGTCGCGGCGGTGCCAGAACAGCCAGCGGGGCGGGGTCACAGCCCCAGCAGCTGGCGGGCGCGGAACCAGGCGGTCACGCTCTTGCCATCGAGGTATTCATCGCCACTGGCAATGGCGGCATCGAGCTCGGCGGGGCTGAGCAGCAGCACCTCCATGTCCTCGTCGTCGTCGCCGGCGGGGGGCGCCTCCAGGGGGGTGAGATCGCGGGCCAAAAAGAGGTGGATCACCTCATCGGAGTAACCGGGGCAGGGGAGCATGGCGCCGAGCGGATCCCAGCGGTCGGCGCGGTAGCCGGCCTCCTCCTGCAGCTCCCGCTCCATGGTGGCCAGGGGCTCTTCGCCGGGATCAAGGGTGCCGGCAGGGAACTCCAGCAGGCGGGTCGCCACGGCGAAGCGGTATTGGCGCAGCACCACCAAGCGGCCGTCCTCAAGCACCGGCACCGCCAGGGAGGCGCCGGGGTGGCGGATCACGCCGAAGCTCGCCTCCAGGCCGATCGGCAGCACCAAGCGGTTGAGCTCGAAGCGCAGCTTGCGGGCATCGAGGCTGGCGGTGGTTTCGAGGTGGCGCGAAGGCTCGGGGGGCGGCAGAGGCGCCATCGCGGCGGCGTATCGAAGGTGGCGCCAGCTTGGCGCATGAGGATTGCTGGGGATGGTGCCGGCGGGGGACTGATAGGGCACCGGCGCGTGCGGCAAGGGCCAGATGAGCTGATCGGCCAGATCGCCCCCCAGCGGAAGTGCTCCAAAAGGGCAGTGCTGTGAAGGGTGCCGCGGCCCCTGGCTCGCCCCGCTGGAGCTGCAGCTCGCCGCGGCATTTCGCTGTCTGCCCGCGTAGCCCAGCCGGCCAGGACGCGCTCAACAGCCACCGCGCTGGCCACCGGCCACAGAATGCCTGCAGCAGACCCCACGCCCCATGAACCAGCAGCCCCACCAGCCCTCGTTGCTGAACCGCATCGCCCGGGTGCTGCTGTGCCTGGTGTTCATCCATGCCGTGATCGGCAAGTTGACGGGCTTTGCCGGCGTGGCCGGCGCCATTGCCGCCAAGGGACTGCCGCTGGCGCCCGTGCTGCTGGTGGCGGCCATGGCCCTGATGGCGGTGGGTTCGGCCCTGGTGGTCAGCGACTGGAATGCCCGTCTGGGGGCGGTGCTGCTGCTGCTGTTCCTGGTGCCCACCACACTGCTGTTCCACGGTGATGTGGCAGACAAGATGGAGCGGATTCAGCTGTTCAAAAACCTCGCAATCATGGGCGGCCTGCTTCTGGTGGCTGACCAGGACAGCAGGGGAGGGTGATCTGGAGGCCCAGCGCCTCGATGCCGATCCGGAGCCTCAGGAACCAACAGACCAGGAACGGTCGTGATCGCTGTTGACTCCTCGGTTTGGTTCGACTTTTCAATCGATCAGCACGCCAGAGGTGGAGCGACTCGCTGGCCTGCTCGGCGTACTGCGCCGCGGCATCACAGTAGTGAAACCAAAGCATCGGGGGTCGTGGTGCGATCCCCGATGCCCGTTTTCAGCCTTGCCGTGCGGCAACCGCCCACGGCTACCGGCCCACTCCCAAAGGGCAGCCAAACCCGCCGCCAGCAGCCCCCTGACTCCGGGACGGCCGTCTTTTTAACCTGTTGATGAGCTCCTCATAAACTTCACCACCGGAAGCAGTCCTATAGTGAAAATGAAATATAAACTGTATAACTGCAAGATAAAGCGCTTGACATCGTCGACCCTTAGGGGCTGGAAATTCAAGAAATCCACAAGGCACAGGCATTTCTCACCTCCCTGAAAGAAAACCGTATGGCTGTTAATGCTGGCGACATCGCCTTTGTAGGCGTTAATGCAACTAATCCTGATCAGCTTGCCATTCTTGCACTAAAGGCAATCGCAGCTGAAGATAGCTTTTACGTAACCGACGGAGGTATTACAGGGAGCAGCGGCGCGGCATCGGGTTACTTTCGCGCAACCGAGGGATTTCTTCGGTACACCGCTCCAGCGGGAGGGATCCTCGCGGGTACCGTCATCCTGATTAACGCTGGCGATGGTTCCGCTCCTTCAGTTTATCTCAATGGGGGAGGATCTGCAGGGACTGTAACACTCCTTCAGAACGGTAGTCCCAGTAGCAATAACACAAACTTCACTTTCGCAACCGACGGTGACTCTCTCACCGCCTATCGTGTTAGCAGCGGAACGCACCTCACAGGAACTCCGATCCTCATCGCATTCATCGGCTTTGGAGGGACCCCGTATGGCTCAGGTAATGCAAACAATTCCAACCTACCCACCATCACCAACGGGCAGGTTCTCGATGTCGGCAACTTCGATAACGCGATTTTCAAGAATGCGGAAAACGTTTACTCTGAGTCGATAACGGTACTCAGCACAGCAGCGAATTTCACTGCTCGAAACATCACGCGGGTCGATCTCTCGACACTTGCATCAGCCCCTGCTGCACCTGCGGTGAGCCTTTCACTGAGCAGCACCACTGGCTTAGAAACTGGCCAAACCATCATCACCGTCACGGCAACAGCATCGAGAGCTGTAACCAGAGACCAAACCGTTGCGCTGGCTGTCACAGGTTCTGGCATCACCGCAGGGGATTACAGCCTCAGCAACAGCACTATCACCATTGCCAGTGGCAACACGAGCGGGTCGGTGACCTTCACGGTGCTGGACGATGCTCTGGTTGAGGGCACAGAGACCGCCACCCTCACAATCAGCAGCCCATCCAGTGGCATCACCCTCGGCAGCCCACTGTCGCAAACGATCACTCTCACGGACAATGACAGTCCGCCGTCCGTGACGCTGTCGCTGAGTGCTGCCGCAGGCTCGGAAGCTGGTCAGACCATCATTACCGTAACAGCCACTGCAGCAGCTGCTGTGGTGGGCAGCCAGACGGTGGAGGTAGGAGTTTCCGGGAGCAACATTACAGCAGACGACTACATTCTGAGCAATAGTCTGATTACGATCAGCAACGGTCAGAGCTCGGGTTCAGTGAGCTTCACCGTTGCCGATGACGCTCTGTTTGAAGGAAGTGAAACCGCTACCCTCACGCTCAGCAACCCCTCGACAGGAATCAGCCTCGGCAGCAGCATCAGCCAAACGATCTCGATCACAGATAATGAGATCCTCATCACCGAGATCAACCCCTCAGGTAACAGCAGCAGCTACCAAGCCGATTGGTTTGAACTGAGCAACAACAGTGCCAGCGCTGTGAGCCTGGTTGGCTGGAAAATGGATGATAACAGCAATGCATTCGCAAACTCAGTCGCGCTGCGTGGCATAAGCTCTATTGCCGCCGGCAGTTCGGTGATCTTTTTAGAGAGTGATGCAAGCGGCGCCAATGATGCCACCATCCTCGCCAACTTCTCCAAAGCTTGGTTTGGCACAAGCACCCCACCGAGCGGCTTCCATTTCGGCTTCTACGGCGGCTCGGGTGTGGGGCTGAGTGCCTCAGCAGATGCGGTGAATGTGTTTGATGCCGCTGGCAATCTGGTGAGCCGTGTCAACTTCGGCACTGCCACAGCCACAGCAAGCTTTGACAACAAATCTGGTGCCTCCCTTGTTTCCACGCTGAGTGTGGCTGGGGTGGATGGGGCTTCCGTTTCCTTCAATGGCGCGGAAACGGGCTCTCCAGGAACGACCACTAATGCAACCCTGCCCACGCTAACGATCGCCAGCACCGATGCCAGCGCTGCTGAAGCGGGCTTGAATCCTGGTGTGTTCCGCATTGCCCGATCCGGTGCGTTCACAAGTTCACTCGCCGTAGGCTATACAGTAGCCAGCGGTAGTGGGCAGGCCAGCGGTTCTGATTACACGCCGGTTCTCAACGGATCGGCAACGATCGCAGCCGGACAATCGTTTGTCGACATCACGATCACGCCAGTGGATGATTTGCTGGTGGAGGGCCCAGAAACCATCGTCCTGACGCTGACAAGCAGCAGCACCTACAGCCTGGGCAGTGCAACGGCTAGCGTTACCATCACCGATAACGACATCGCCACAGCTACGCCCACGATTCAAGAGGCGGCCAGCACCACCCCGTTCCTGAGTCTGCCTGCAACTGGCAGTGGCGCCGCGAGCGGTGTGATCAATGATCCGACAGATCCTGCCCAAACTCTTGGGATCGATTTTTTGATCGCTGATGCGGATACCGATGTCAACAGCCTCACGGTAACGGTGAGCAGCAGCAACAGCAGTGTGGTGAGCAGCAGCAATCTGAATCTCAGTGGCTCGGGTGCCAGCCGCAATTTGAAGATCAGCCCCAACGGTGTTGGCTTGGCGGATATCAGCCTGAATGTGAGTGATGGTATCAACAGCGCTGCCTATGTGATCCACTACGCCGCATCCGCTGCCTCGGTTTCTCCCAGCAGCACGCGTTTCTTTACGGGCACCAGTGATGCCTCCACAGCAGTAGCGATCGACAGCCAGTTCATGCTGGTGGCTGATGATGAAAATCAAGTACTTCGTTTATATGACCGCAGCAATTCCGGTCTGCCGATCGCTGGGTTCGACTTCACCTCCTCCCTTGCGCTCACAGACACCTCAGGGGGTATGCCGCGTGAGGTTGATCTGGAGGCATCGCTGCGTGTGGGTAACCGCATCTATTGGCTGGGTTCCCTCAGCAACTCCAGCAGCGGTGATTTTCGCCCTAACCGGAATCGCCTGTTCGCCACGGATGTGTCAGGCAGCGGTGCAACGACCAGCCTGAGTTATGTCGGCCGCTATGACAATCTCAAGGCCGATCTGATCAGCTGGGGGGATGCCAACGGCTACAACTTCACGGCCAGTGTAGCCACGGGGGTCCTTCCAGAAGCGGCCGATGGCAGTGGCTTCAACATCGAAGGGTTAACGATCGCACCCAACGGCACAACGGCTTACGTGTCTTTCCGTGCTCCGAAGGTTCCCACCGCAAGCCGCGCCAAGGCCTTGATCGCGCCGATCACAAATTTTGCCGATCTGGTGACCGGCGTAGCCACATCAGCCAGCATTGGTGCTCCAATTGAGCTGGATCTCGGCGGCCGCGGCATTCGGGAAATCAAGCGCAGTTCCGGTGGTGATTATCTGATCATCGCTGGACCAGCAGATACGGCCACAGGCACTGCCCCCAAGGATTTCCGTCTTTACACCTGGAGCGGCAATGCAGCGGATGCGCCTGTTCTGCGTTCGGCGGATCTCACCTCCTTGCTGGCAGGGGGCAGCTTTGAATCGATCGTGGATCTACCCACCAGCTTGAGCAGCAGCAGCCAGATCCAACTATTGGTGGACAATGGCGACACAGACTTCTACAACAACGGCACCGCAGCCAAAGAGCTAAATCAGAACAACTTCAAGAAGTTCCGTGGTGAATGGCTCACCTTGGGCACCCCGGTCTACACCCTGCCGGTGGGTGCCCTGTCTTTGAGCAGTGCTTACAGCCAAAACTTCAACTCACTGATCAGCTCTGGAACCACCACCTGGGCGAACGGATCAACCTTGAGTGGCTGGTACACCTCAAGAACCGGAAATGGAACTTCAATTATTGCCGATGCTGGCAGCAGCACTAGCGGCAATCTGTACAGCTATGGCACAACGAATAACCCTGATCGCGCCCTCGGCTCCGTGGGTTCGGGCAATGCCGCTGCCGGCGACTTTTTCTGGGGTTCGCGCTTCTTCAACGACACGGGCAGCACGATCAGCACGCTCTACATCAATTACGCTGGCGAGCAGTGGCGAAACAGTGCCGCAGCGGCACAGACTGTTGATTTCCAGTATCAACTGGGCGCAACAAGTCTGAATGCCGGAAGCTGGACTGACTTCAATCCGCTTGATTTCACCAGCCCTGTCACGGGCGGCGCCGTTGGTGAGCGTGATGGAAACCTCAGCACCAACCGAACCATCCTCTCGGGCAGCCTGAGTGGTTTGTCGCTTGCTGCTGGCCAGGAGATCTGGCTGCGCTGGTCGGATTCGAACCATACCGGCAACGACCACGGTCTGGCGATCGATGATGTGCAGGTCTCGATCAATCCTCTGCCGGGAATCTCGATTTCAGAGTCGGCTGGAAGCACGAGCGTGAATGAGCAAGGTGGCACCACCGACACCTATACGCTCACTCTGAACACCACCCCCACAGTCCCGGTCAGCATTGTTGTTGCGGCTGCCGATAATCAGACCCGTCTCAGCACGGATGGCATCACCTTTACCGCGTCGCTCACCCTCAGCCTCAGCGATCAAACCCCACAAACCATCATTTTACAGGCGGTGGATGACGCCGCAATTGAGGCCTCGCCTCATCAAGGGGTGATCACGCACACGGTATCGAGCGCTGATAGCAACTACAACGGCCTCTCGGTTCGCGCGGTCAACGTTGGCATTCAGGACAACGACGTTGCTCCCCTTGTCACAAAGATCAGCCAGATCCAGGGTAGTGGCTCCACATTCAACTCGACCTACGGCGGAACGCAGACGATCGAGGGAATCGTGACCCGCGTATTCCTGGGACCAACGAAGCTGAATGGCTTTTATGTGCAGGAGGAAGCGGCCGATTCCGATGGCAACGCCGCCACATCGGAGGCGATCTTTGTTTTTGATTCCGCCGGTCTGTTCACGGGGAGTCAAGGCGACAGAGTGCGCGTCACCGGAAGCGTTGGCGAGTACACGTCCAGCAGCTCCAACATTGCCGGCACCGGCTCCAGCAGCCTCACCCAGCTGTCTGCTCTGACGAGTGTGGTCAACCTGGGTGCGGCTTCCCTGCCGGCCGCAACGAGCGTGATCCTGCCCATTGCCGATGCATCGCAATTGGAGCGCTACGAGGGGATGCTGGTGGAGATCAGCGCCGGCAGCAACCCACTGGTTGTGACCGAAACGTTCAAATTAGGACGATATGGCCAGGTTGGCCTTTCGGCTGGGGAGCGCCTCGGGCAGTACACGCAGTTCAACGCACCCAGTGTGAGCGGCTATGCGAACTACCTGACTGATCTCCAGGATGGCTACATCATCCTTGATGACGGCAGTACAAGCCAGAACCCCGACCCCGTGATCCATGCCCGGGGGGGTCAGCCCCTCAGCGCCAGCAACCCCCTGCGCGGCGGCGACACGATCACGAGCATCACCGGTGTTTTGGATGAGCGCTTCGAGGGCTATCGCGTGCAGAGCGGAACTGCGGCCAACTTCGTGGCCAGCAACCCCCGCAGCAACACGGCGCCGCTGGTGCAGGGAAGCCTGAAGATTGCCAGTTTCAACCTGCTCAATTACTTCAATGGCAATGGCAGCGGCGCAGCGGGCTCTGCCGGCGGCTTCCCGACAGCGCGTGGCGCCAACAACCCGACGGAGTTTGAACGGCAGCGTGCCAAGACGATCGCGGCTGTTCTGGGCCTGAGCGCCGACATCATTGCTTACAACGAACTCGAGAATGATGGCTATGGCTCCTTCAGTTCGGCTCAGCAGCTGGTGGCAGGCCTTAATGCTGCCCTTGGTGTCAACGCTTACAGCTTCATCACGCCATCGGCGGGCTTGCTGCAGCCCGATGGCCGCTTCGGCGGTGATGAGATCAGCGTTGGTTTCTTCTACCGCAGCGATCGTGTCCGCCAGGCGCCTGGCTCCAGCGTTGCGGCGCTTCAGAGCGGCAGCTTCGACCAGGGCAGCAACCGCATTCAACGCCCCGCCCTGGCTGTGAGCTTCGAGCGCCTTGATGGCGGCGTGGCAACCGGCGAACAACTCACCACCGTCGTTACCCATCTCAAGTCGAAGGGCAGCAGCGCCGGCGGCAGCGGCGATGCCGACGCAGGCGACGGTCAAGGCCTCTCCAACGGCAGCCGCAGCCGCGCTGCCGCGGAACTGGCCGACTGGCTCGCCTCCTCTCCCACCGGCCTCAACGATCCGGATGTGTTGATCCTGGGCGACCTGAACAGCTACCTGAAGGAAGATCCGATCACCACCCTGGCGGCTCGGGGCTACCAGAGCCTCTACGGGCCTGATTCCTATTCGTATCAGTTCAATGGCCAGTGGGGTTCGTTGGACCACATGTTGGCCAGCGCCAGCCTCGCTGCCCAACTGGGCAGCGCCCGTAAGTGGGCGATCAACAGCGATGAAGCGGTGGTGCTGGATTACAACACCGAATTCAAATCAGCCTCACAGATCAACAGCTTCTACAACGCCGATCCCTTCCGCAGCTCCGACCACGATCCGCTCCTGGCTGGCTTTCTGCTCAATCCCTCCAATCGCGGTGCCGCCAGCTTCACGATCAGCGGCTCTTCGGTGGTGGGCCAGACCCTCATCGCCGCTCTGGCCACTTCCGATCCCGATGGGGATGGTGCATTTGCCTACCGCTGGCAGACCTCTGCCAATAGCAGCGACTGGACCGTGGTGGGCACGAACAGCAGCAGCTACAGCGTCGCGCCCGCCGATGAGGGCAAACAGCTGCGGCTGGTGGTCTCCTACACCGATGCCAGGGGCTTTGCCGAAACCATCACCGTGGCGGCAGGCACGGTGCCGCTGATGCCCGATCTAGCGATCACCTCCCTCACGCCATCCCAAAGCGAAGGGTCCATCGGCACCACCGCTTTTGCCTTCCAGATCAGCCGCTCCGGCGATATCAGCGGCAGCAGCCGCGTGGACTGGGTGGTGGAGGGGAGCGGCAGCAATCCCGCCAACGCGGCAGATTTCGCCCTGAATCAATGGCCCAGCGGCACTGCCGTATTCGCCACTGGACAAGACAACCTCACGATCACCATCCCGGTGATTGGTGATGGCACGATGGAGCCGGATGAGCGCTTCCGTGTGTTGCTCAGCTCCGCCAGCAATGGCCGGATCACGCCAGCAACCGCCAGCGCCACCAGCCTGATCCTCAACGACGATCTGCCCGCCCAGACCTACAGCTTCACGGCATCAGCCACCACCGTGTTCGAAGGCAATGCCGTCGCGATCGGTGTGATCACCACCAACGTGTCAGCAGGCAGTCGGCTTTATTGGCAGGCTGGTGGCGCCGGCATCACGGCGTCCGATTTCAGCAGCGGTGGCATCAGTGGAGACGTATTGATTGGTGCTGATGGAAGGGCGTCCTTCACCAGAACCATCGCGGCGGATGCGGTGGTTGATCCTAACGAAACCCTGGAGATCAAATTCTTCAGCGATATGGCCCGCAGCCTGCAGGTGGGCAACACTATCAACGTTCTGATCAAGGAACCGACCGTTGGCCTCACCACGGACAGCAACGACATCATCACCGGCACCGCCGCAGGTGAGCACCTCAACGGGGTGCCGTCAGGCTCCAGCCTGCGCGGTCGGGGCTCTCGCGACGAACTCACCGGCCAAGCTGGAGACGATATCTTCGTGCTGGGTGATGCCAGCGGCCCCTACTACGACGATGGCCTTTCGGCTAACCGCGGCACCACTGATATGGCCATCATTCGGGATTTTGCATCGGGCGACAGGATCCAGCTTTGGGGTGTTAATTCAATGTACAGTCTGGTCTCAGCTCTTAACGCCGGAACCAGTGGAGTCCGCATTGATCTCAAACCCACTGACTCCATGCTCCCGGGTGCTCATCCCGAAGCCATTGGCTTTGTCAGAGGCGCTACGCTGGCATCCCTAAACTTGTCTAATCTCCTTCAGTTCCTCTACGTGAATCCTTGAATCGATGACAGCCACAACTCGCATCCACCTGCTCGCTTTCGTTGGAGCTTCCTAGCTGCCGCTCGCCTCTCCGCTTGCCGCTCAGTCCGTGTCGATCAATGTAAGCGGAACTGATTATGAAATCTTCTATACTTCCACATCCCACCTTGCCAATCCCGATCTTTTCAGGGCAGTTTCTCCTGGCCGGATGCCCTGGTTGGGCAACACGGACCTTGCTTCCTTATTCGCTGCCGAGCTTTATGACAAGCTAGGGGAGGATGTCTATCAACCCGACTATGGGCCAGTCTTTGCTTATGGCTACGACCCGGCTGGCTCTGGTGAGGTTTATGCCCTTGCTCAAAACACGCTAGACCTTAGTGATCAACTAGATCTCGGCTCTGCCACCCCCCTAGCGGCCAACGTGAGCCTTCCCTATGCGTATGCCAGAGCCAATACTCCTGTTCCCGCCCCCATGCCACTGTTTGGGGCTGCAGCAGCGTTTGGTTGGGCAAGGCGGCTTCGCAACAACCAGTCCGCTCGCAGCCTCGCCGAGTCTCCGCTCCGCCGCGGTTTGGGCATCACCGTGCCCTACAAGGCGGAGGCGCTGGGGGAGGGCTGAGGCAGCTTCGGCTGCACGGTGAGGTCGCGATCAGGCGTGCACCCGCGGCGGTTGCCGGTCGGCATCCAGCACGCTATCGCCGGCCATCGCACACCACCCGCAACCCCCCACGCGGCGACGGGCTGGGAATCAGCTGCAGCGAGAGATCCTGATCGGGGGGCGCCAGTTGCAGCTGCAGGCGGCCCAGCAGACCCACCGCCATCAGACGAATTTCGAGCTCCGCCAGCGCCTTGCCCAGGCAGACCCGCTCGCCGCCGCCGAAGGGCAGCAGGGTGAGGCCCATGTCGCCGTCCAGGTGCCGCTGGGGGCGGAAGGTCGCCAGGTCGTCGGGGGGCTGAGAGCTCGTGTCGCTCCGTTTGGCGTCGGTATTTGCACTGGCCGGGGTGTCTTCAGAGGTCGCAGTAGCTTGCTGGGAGCGTGGCGGTTTCTCGACCTCAGAACCGCTGCCGGCCTCCCGATACCGATTCGAGGCGGCCAGGGCCACCTGCACCACCTGGCCGGCGGGCACCGCCACGCCATCGAGCACCAGCTCCCGGGTGGTGCGCCGGAAGAAGCCACCCACCGGTGGGTTGAGGCGCATCACCTCGCTGATCAGGGCCGAGAGCTTCGGCGCGGCAGCGGCGTCGTAGGCGCTGGCGGCCTGCTCGGGGGCCGGCGGCCAGGGCAGAGCCTCCAGCTCCGGCCGCCACCAGGGCTCCAGTTCGGGATGCTGCAGCAATGCCGTCATCAGACAGCTGAGCGAGGAGGCGGTGGTTTCGTAGCCGGCGAACAGCAACAGCAGGAGCTGCTCCACCACGTCGGCGTCGTCGAGGGGGAGGCCCGCCTCATCGAGGCCGCCGCTGAGCAGGTCCAGCCCACCGGCCAGCGGTTCGCCGGCCGCCGCGCGCTCACGGCTGCGGCGCAGCACCTCGCCGAGGCGCGCTAGCAGCCGGCCACGGGCCTGCAGGGCCCGGGCGAAGGGGGTGCCGGGCAGGGCCAAGGGCACGGAGAACAGGGCGCGGGTCCAGATCTCGAAGTCGTGGAAGAGGGCCTCGCGGTCATCGCCCTCCAGGCCCAGCACCACCGTGGCGATCACGCTGAAGGCAAAGCGGCGCAGGCGATCCACCAGGGACACCGGCGTGGATGCGGCGGCCAGCTCGGTGCTGAGCTCGTCAACCAGGGCCACGATGCCGGGGCTGTAGCGGCGCAGGGCCGCCGCCGAGAACAGCTGGCCCACCACCCGCCGGCGGGCGCGGTGATCGGGGCCGTTGCGGTTGGCCAACGAGCGGCTGCCCAGCAGCTCGCGCACGCTGACGGGCCACCAGCCCTCGCAGCCATCCGGCTGGGCCAGCAGATCCCCGATCGCCCGGCCGCCGCGGATGAACACCAGGGGCTGCCCCAGCAGGTTGGTGGCAAACACGTTGCCGTATTCGGCGAAGCGCTTCTGGGCAAAGCCCGGATCACGGAAGAAGGCCAGGGCCTCCAGCACACCGGTCACGGCGCCGGTGCGCGGCAGGGGGCGGGCGGATGTCTGCTGGGCAGGGGTGTTCACCAGGGCAGCTCCTCACCGTTGGCGTGCCAGAAGCGGCCGCTCGATTCCAGCGACAGAGCATCCAGCTGGGCCAGAAGACCCGTTGCCGCCTGCTCCGGGGGAATGCCCGAGAATCCCACCATGCGGGTGGCCACCATGCCGGGGTGGAGGATCGCCACGGCGATGCCGCGGGGCTTCAGGTCCACCGCGAGGGAGCGACCGGCCATGTTCAGGGCCGTCTTGCTGAGGCGGTAGCCGTAGTAGCCGCCGGAGCCGTTGTCGTCGATCGAGCCCATGCGGCTGGTGATCAGCCCCAGCTTCGAGCCCGCCGGCAGGTTGGGCAGCAGGGCGCGGGCCAGCAGCAGCGGCGCCAAGGCGTTCAGCTCAAACTGGCGGCGCAGGCTCTCGGCGCTGAAGCTCTCGAGGTTGTCGGCCTCCAGGATGCCGGCATTGAGGATCGCGCCATCAAGCCGCACCCCGGCAAGGCGCGTGGCGAGGTTGTCGAGCGACGCCGCGCTGGTGAGTTCGATCCCCGCCTCGATCCGCACCCCCAGCGCCTGCAGCTCCGCTGAGGGCGTGCGGCACACGGCGATCACGCGGTCGCCCCGCGCCTGGAGCAGGCGGCAGAGCGCCAGGCCGATGCCGCGGTTGGCGCCGGTGACCAGCCAGGAGGCCATGGCGGAGTGGGGGCGGTTGGGAGTTCCAGGATGTCAGGGGCGCGGGGGAGATGGGGGCTCTGGGAGGCTGGGGTGCTGCGCTTAGTCAGCAACTCGAGCCGCAAAACGAGTTAGGATCGATCGGCATCATGTATGACGACTTTGCCATGGATGTCACGACCATCTCCCCTAAGTTCCAGGTTGTGATTCCCAAGCGGGTCCGCGAGCAGTTCGGCCTCAGCCCTGGGCAGACCCTTCAGGTGATCGCCTTGCCGGGGCGCATCGAGTTGGTGCCCACCCAGACACCCGCGGCCCTGCGCGGTTTTCTGCCGGGCAAGAACACCTTCCAGCGCGAGGGGGATCGCCTGTGACGCTCAAGCGGGTGGTGGTGGACTCCTCGGGCTGGATTGAGGTGTTCACCAATGGTGGGCAGGCCGAGCACTTCCTGGCCCTGATGGCCGACGAACGTGCCCTGTTGGTGCCGGCGGTCACCATCCATGAGGTGTACAAATGGGTGCTGCGTGAACACGGGGAGGAACAGGCTGTGCAGGCGGCTGCTGTGATGCAGGGCGCTCAGGTGGTGGAACTCGACAGCCGCTTGGCACTGGCGGCAGCCCAGCTCAGCCATGCTCTGCAGCTACCGATGGCGGACAGCATCATCCTGGCCACGGCCAGGGATCAGCAGGCCAGGTTGCACACCATGGACAGCGATTTTCGAGGCATCGCCGATGTGGAGTTGCTGGGTTCGGAGTAGCCGCAGTTAGCACGGAGACGCTCTGGAAAGCTTCCAGATCGAAGAACAGGGCGGCCACCACACACGAGGGGCCCGTTAGACAGCCATCTTCGCCTTGTCAGCAGGCATGCAGTTGCAAACCCGACGCGGAGATCACCTTCAAAATAGTTGCCATTTCTGGATTTCCGGAAGAGAATAAGAACTTTTAAAGACTTTCCCTGCCCAGACCGGCCTCACATGCGGTTTGGCTCATGCTTTTGACCTTGGCAATATCTCCTAGTGCAGCGGTGATATGACTGGGATCTCCAACCTTGAGAGCAGCCTCCAGCTAACCCGTATGGATAGATCGTGCGCAGCCACGATCTATCCATAGTTGGACAAGCCCGCAAGGTAGCGCCAAGGACTACTGCAGAAAGATCGGCTCAAATTTAAGGGCTGCTTTCGAATTGTCCTAGCCGAGCAGGCCACTTCATTTCGCTAGAAGCGGCCAGCAAGCATGGATGGGGATAATGGTATCGCGTATAGCTATTAATTCCATCTACGGCTCAAAGCCGTAAAGGAACTGCTGCATTTACTCTTACAGCAATAATCCTTATCAGTCCGCTGCATTCAGGGCAGACCATCGGCTGTTTTTCGTCTGTGGGTATGGGGTGGAGTGGGATTAGATTGAGCAGGATCTGCAGCAACCGAACCACAGCTTTGGCACTGCCATGAAGCAATCCAAAGTCCCTGACTCGCCGAAAATGCTTGGGCAAGACATGACGAAGAAGCAGCCAGAGAAACTCAGCACCAGGTATGCTCTGAATGATTTCTGTCCCTACATTGTCGACTGTCTCGAACGTCACGCTTCCGTCTTGATCCTTGAGAATGTTCTTCTCAGGGATTACACCTCTATACAGATAGCAGCCCAAATAGGCCAGTGCCTTGTCGCCTCGTCCAACGGCTTTGCAGTGGACGACCCTCTCTATGGGGGACTGGCAGGAGCTTGGCTGTTTGCCGCTCGACCCACTGCTGGTTTTCAAAATGCTGGCAGTGAGGCGAGGTGAGGCTACGGCTCATTTCGAACCAGCAGATGGTAAACCACACGCTCAAGGACCTGGCCCTCCCCCTCCCAGGGTCGGCGGAGGCTGAAGGCCAGATCAAAGCTGCCTGGGCTCGAGAGTAAAAGGCGGAGGGTGCGCACACCCCCCGCTCCTGTTGCCCCAGCGGCTGGCACATAGTGATCCTCCCGGGCTGGGAGCTGCAGTTCGGAGTCAGGCTGCCATCGATAGCCGGTGGTGGGATTTTCGACAAGCTGGAGAACCAGCTCGTCGCCCACCCTGGCCTCAATCGGGAAGCCGCTCTGGGCAGCTGTGAGGAGAATCTGGGTCACGACTGGATCGGGTCCTGCTGGAGTGGGGCTGTGAAGTGATCACCATACGTAGGACTCATGGATCAATCCATCGCTTTCATCTCTGTAAGTGTAATTGGTTCGCGATTGCTTGGCATTGGCTGCCAGCACTGTCAGGGCCAGATTGGCACTGTCTGAGGCGGCGGAAAGACGCTTCCACCCCACCCCGTTGATGTAGACCCAGGAGTTACGGTTCTGGTTGATGGACCATAGAGCCGTCACCCGCTTGTCGTTGTTCCAGGCCGTAATGCCGCCACCGGTCCCCGATTCGGTTGCGCTGGGGGGCGTCTGGCTTGGCTGGGCGTCACCGGCGGCGAGATCGCCGGACAACTGGCCGGCTGCAGGAGGGTTCTGGTCGGGGGCTTTGTCAGTCATGGCGAAGGAAGCGGTGGAAGCAAGAGAAGGTTGAGGTTGCAGGGTTGGTTGACCCTCGGAATCACAGGAGCAAGGCATGGGATCACACCTAGAATACGTAGACTTGTTTGATCACACCCGCATCCAGATACACATTCACAGGGCTCTGGGTGAGCTTGGCGCTGGAGAACAGGGTGAGCAGGTCGGCGAAGATCACATCGTTGTCGAAGGCGATCCGACGCCAGCCGATCCCTTTATCGAGGAACACCCAGGCATTGCGCTCCTGGTCGATCGTCCAGAGGCCAAGCACCTTGGCACCGTTCACCCAGAGGGTCTCGATCACGCTTTCAACAGCCCACATCTGGGCATCGATTCCGCATTCGCCGTAGCCGATGGAGAAGAAACCCTTATCCCCCCATTTGTCGCCCCAACTGTTTTTGCAGATCCAGTACCGACCTGCGTCGTTGTAACCGATGCAGGTAACGCAATGCCCACCAGCGGCGGCACCGCTGACATGGCGATACACACCGCTGCGATAGGAAAAGAAATCGTTGTAAACGGTGAACGCACAGGAGAGTGGACCTCGGGTGGAGATCCACTCCTTCATCTGGGCTACTGAAGTGATTGTGCGCCAGCCGCTGATCTTGGTGAGGCGGTTCTGCCAGTCGGCGCAGCGGTTGGTGCAGTTCTGGTCGCCGGCAACGTAGGGATAGCAGGCTTCATCGACAACCCCATCGGTCTTGAAGGCATCGAGCCCTTTATCGCACCACCAACCGTTACCACAATTGCGACCCTGGGCGCGGGCGATGCAGTAAAACAGATGGGCTTCGGAGAAGTCTACGGCCCGGTTCGGATCATTGAGCTGGCGACGGAACGTGCCTTCCACAGTGGCCGCGCTGCCGAAGGCAACGCAGGAGCCGCAGCTTCCCTGATCCTTCACGGAGGTGATGAAGTTACCACCACCCACATTGCGGAGATCGAAGGCTGCTGGGGCCCCTGCGGCACTTTGTGCCGCCTCACTGCGATTGATGGCGGCAGCAAGTTCCCGAGCCTCAAGGGATGGTTCCCCAGGGGGAGGAGTTGCACCGAGTCGTAGACGCTTTTCGGCATCGGGAAGTTCCGAAAGAGGAGTGGGGCCGGCCAGCCAACTCTCACCTGCTTGTTGGACAGCAGACTGCAAGGCATCTGTATCCATACGTTCGAGGGTCATGGCATTCGTGCTTAAGGAGAGATGAAAACGAAATGCCTGAGGCATTTCATTGTTCAGTTTTCAGCGCTTCTCCTGATGCGTCTGTGACCTCAGTCAATTTTACCTATGATATGCATCACAACCTTCTCTCACCTACACGCTCAACACCAGCTGTAGAGGGTCCCGAGCAGCTCCAGGCCCTCCAGGCAGAGGCCCCCGATTCTGCCCAGATCCCAGTGACCGCAATGGATCTAGACGCGAGAGTGGGGCATGCAGATGTCCAAGACCTTTCGCCCCTGGCAGCCGGAGCCAGACCACCCTCCTGCCACCATCACCCCGGGAGTGGCTTTCTGAAGACCACCAGGTGTATTTCCTGCTGGATCTGGTGGATGAGCTGGATCTTGCGGCCATCCTAATCCCCGCTCAGGCCAACGATCCCCGTGGAAAGAAGGGATTCGATCCACGGATGTAGACGAAGTCTTCCGCGCAGCGGTTGACGATGCTGCTGCTTTACGCGTACAGCGTGGGCACCATCTCTTCACGGAAGATCGAGAGGGCTTGTTACGAGGACCTTGCCGATGTGGTGAATCGCTACCGCAGCGAACTGGTGCGTACCCACGGCCATGAGCTTCTACCAAGCCATCACCACGCCCTCAATTGCATCCGTCGTTGCCGAAATCAGCACAGTTCTGTGATGTTGTTGGAATGCGGCGACTACCATCACACCGTCACGTTGCCGGATTCCTGCGGCCATCGGAGCTGCCACTATTGCCAGCATCACGAAAGCGAGCAAAGGTTGCAGCGCCAGCGGGCCAAACTACTGCCTGTGCAGTACTACCCGATTACCTTCACGGTGCCATCTGAACTGCGCCACCTGTTCGGGCGACATCAACCAATGGCATACGATCTGCTGCTCAACATAGCGTGGCAGACCATCGCCTCGTTCGCCGGGAGGGATCCACGGCTGAATGGCTGAATGGGTGCCCATGCGGTGTTGCACACCCATAGGCGCAAGCTGGACAATCATCCCTACGTGCATCTGATTGCACCGGCAGGTGCAATCGAGGAGCATGGCAGAAAGTGGCGACAGAAGAAGGGATAGGTTCTCTTCTGGGCTAACAACCTGGCGACGGTGTTCCGCGCCAAATGGTTTGACGCCATGCGCCTGGGGGGGCTCCACGCCGAGAAGACGCTACCGGGTAATTGGGTGGTGGACTGCAAGGATGTGGGTCGTGGTGAGAAGGCCTTGGTGTATCTGGGACGCTATCTTTATCGGGGCGTGCTCCCCGAGAAGAACATCATCGCCGATGTGGACGCCAAGACCAGCTTCCGCTACATGGACAACAAGGGCGAACAACAGACCCGAACCCTTCCAGGCGCGGAGTTCTTATGGCTACTCCTGCAGCACGTGCTGCCCCAGCGATTTCGGCGTGTGCGTGATTTTGGCATCCTGCATGCCAACAGCAAGCGGCTGATTCAGCTGCTGCAGATCCTGCTCAGAGTCGTGGTGCCGCAACCAACATCTAAGCCGGAACGCCCTCCGATTCTCTGTCAGCATTGCGGGAATCCAATGATGGTCACCTGCAAATAGCTGCGACTGGGTGACGATCGATTGTGTTGACAACAAAGATTGGCAGGTATCATATCAATAGAACCGTAGCCTGTTGGCCCCAATCTTAGGCTTGTATCACTGTGATCAACAACAGAATGAGCAAGCAGTGCTTAGCTGCGGGCCTACACTGCCACAAAATGGTCAGCAGAAGCTTTTAGACACCCAACCGGCCATACTCCGAGGCACCAAACCTGGATCAGAGCTGACTTCAGGGCGGATGTATCTTCCGTAGGTAGCCTGTCCTATGCGCCAAAGAGTTTGTCCAACATCGGATAAGATCGTGGCTGCGCACGATCTATCCTTGTTCATTAGGCGTTACTTGCGCCTCGATAGAGGAAGGTTGCAATACCTGCATTCTTCACTTCGTGAATCAGGTCAAGTTGCTGCCCCTTGCTGTCTGTGAATATCTTCGTATTTTCCCAGTATACCTCAGGAACTCGTTTATGATTTTGCCAGTCCTGCATGATAATAAGCGTCTTATCGGGAACAAATCTTGAACTAAATATAGTCCACCAAGCATCATTCACGGCTAGTGACCTGCCGCAGTCAACAACAAGCAACTCAATCGGCCCCCCATGCCAATCCAGTGTCGGAAGATCCTCATTGCCGTCGTAGTCACATATTTTTCGTCGTTCAACAATGATATTTTTCATCAAATCACCAAGTTGGGACTCGAAAATTTGCTGGAACGATGCATGATTACCAGGCGAAACAATGTCTGTGCCGACGAGCCACTTGTCCATCCAGGACGTGCGCCAAGTGAAATCGTCAAAAACATATAGCTTTCTATCAATGAAGTTCGAATTCGTCAGCAGAGAAGAACCAACGAAGAATGTTGAGAGACCTAGCCAAGGCCCCAACTCGACTATCTCGCCCCAGCCCGAGTAAAATGCAGTGATATAGCAATAGTATTTCTTCTCTGAATCAGTCAACATGCCAGGGATGTCACATCTAGGGACCTCTATCCCGTCCCAGGGAGCATTGCTTTCCAGTATCGAGCGCACAAGCTTTTCCCCCTTCGTGGAAAAGATCTCTGGGAGTACTATGAATTGTCCCCTCGCTTCTCTTTGCCTCAGAATCTCCTGTATGGAAACTCGAATACGTAGAAGCTCATCACTGAACCTATCGATCCAGGAAGTGGAAGACAGTGACAAAATCGACTTCAAACCCTTTCTGTAGACGCGATTACCGATACTCATGATTGGATCCTTTTGCGTCCTTAGCGGATTTTACAGGGAATCATCATAATACCACCTCTCTGCCCTATTGGCCGCCGAACGCGTATTGGATGGTTTCCGTGAACCCACGGTACCGCTCCTGCTGCTTTCCGAGAACCACTTCCATGCAGGAGCGCCAACTCCAGCGACCCCAGACGCTTTCGGGAATTTGTGTCCAACTGGAACAGTGGTGATCGGGCCCGATATCCACCTGTAGCTATCACTGCCGCCTGCTCTGCGGGCTTATGAAGCAGCCGATCTTGGCAAGCAAGCAGTGCCGACGCGCTGACCGTCATCGCGCCTGCCCCATCAGCCCAACGCAACACCCAACTGCTGCCGCAGCTGCTCCTTCGCCCCCGCCAGCGCTCCGTCCAGGGCAGCGCCATCCTTGCCGCCGGCCTGGGCCAGATTGGGGCGGCCGCCGCCGCCGCCGCCGCATGCCTTCGCCACCGTGCCGATGAAGGCGCCCGCCTTGGGGCCGGCGGCGATCACCGCCGCACCGAAGGCCGCCACCAGCACCACCTTGCCGGCATCTGCCGGATCGGGCAGGCCGCCCAGCACCACTGCGGCACCCTCGCCGAGCTGATCCACCAGACCCTGGGCAGCCCCCTGCAGGCCGGCTCCCTCCACCCCATCGAGGCGCTCCACCAGCAGGGCAAAGGGTTCGCCGGCGCGGACGGAGCCGGCCGGAATGGCCCCCAGCGCCTCGGCCCGGGCCGCCAGCGCCGCCGCCTTGGCCACCGCCAGCTCGCCGCGGACCGCCGCCAGGGCCTTCTGGCTGCCCCTCAGCTCCTCCTGCAGGGCCGCCACCCGCTCCACGATCTCGCCGGGCTGGGCCTTGAAGCGATCGCCCAGGGCCCGCACCACCGCATCGCGCTCCTTGAGGTAGGCGAGCACCGCGGGCCCGGCCACGGCCTCGATGCGGCGGATGCCGGCCGCCACGCCCGCCTCGGCCACGATCTTGAACAGGCCGATCTCGGCGGTGTTGGCCACATGGGTGCCGCCGCACAGCTCCATCGACACACCGGGCACATCCACCACCCGCACCACATCACCGTATTTCTCGCCGAACATCGCCACGGCGCCGGCCGAGCGGGCCTGCTCGATCGCCATCGACCGCACCTCCAAGGCGTGGGCATCGGCGATCCAGCCATTGATCAGGGCCTCGATCTGCTCCAGCTCGGCCGGAGTCACGGCGCGAGGGCAGTGGAAGTCGAAGCGCAGCCGCTCGAAATCCACCAGCGAGCCGGCCTGGCCGATCGCCGGATCCACCACCTCCTTGAGGGCGGCCTGCAGCAGGTGGGTGGCGGTGTGGTGGGCCTGCACACGACGGCGGCAGGCCCGGTCCACCCGGGCATTCACCAGATCACCCACCGCCAGGCTGCCCCGCTCCACTCGGCCGCTGTGCACGAACACGCTGCGATTGCGGCCCACGCCCTCGATCGCCACGATCACGCCCTCAGCAGCGGGGCCATCGCCGCTGCCCGCGCCGGCCAGCACGCCGCGGTCGCCCACCTGGCCGCCGCCCTCGCCATAGAAGGGGGTGGTGTCGAGCACCAGCTGCACGGCATCGCCGGCGCTGGCCCGCTCGGCCGGCTGGCCATTCACCACCAGGGCAAGCACGCAGCTGGGGTGCTCCAGGGCCTCATAACCCATAAAGGCGGTGGACTCCAGCTCAGCAGCCATCTGCTCAATCGCCCCCTGCAGGGTGAGGTCGAGGCTCACCGCCGCCGCCTTGGCCCGCTGGCGCTGAGCCTCCATCGCCGCCTCGAAGCCCGCCAGATCCACCTTGAGGCCATGCTCCTCGGCGATCTCCTCGGTGAGCTCCAGCGGGAAGCCGTAGGTGTCGTAGAGCTCGAAGGCCTGCTCACCGGAAATCCGCTGCGGGCTAGCCGCCAGCACCTCCGCCAGCAACTTCTCGCCGCGCTCCAGGGTTTCGAGGAAGCGGGCCTCCTCACGCTCCAATTCCGCGAGAATCACGCTGCGGCGCTCCAGCAGCTGGGGATAAGCCGCCGCCATCAGGGTGATCGCCGCCTCCCCCATCGCCGGCAGGAAGGGCTTGTCGATGCCCAGCAGCCGCCCGTGGCGCACCACCCGCCGCAGCAGGCGACGCAGGATGTAGCCACGGCCCAGGTTGCTGGCGGTCACGCCATCGCAGATCAGCTGGGTGATGGCGCGGCTGTGGTCACCGATCACCTTCAGGCTCGTTTGGCCCTTGCCATCGAGGGCGCGGTAATCAACGCCCGCCAGGCCCGCCGCCGTTTCGATCAGCGGATAGATCAGATCGGTTTCGTAATTGTTGGGCACCGCCTGCAAAATCTGGGCCATGCGCTCCAGGCCCATGCCGGTGTCGATGTTGCGGTTGGCCAGCGGCGTGAGCACACCCTGCGCATCGCGGTTGTACTGCATGAACACGAGGTTGTAGAACTCGATGAAGCGCGAGTCGTCCTCCAGATCGATGCCTTCGTCGCCCAGTTCGGGCTTGAAGTCGTAGTAGATCTCCGAGCAGGGGCCGCAGGGGCCGGTGGGGCCGGAGGCCCAGAAGTTGTCGGCCTCATCCATGCGAATGATCCGTTTGGGATTCACCCCCACCTCGTCGCGCCAGATCGCCTCGGCCTCATCGTCTTCGCGGAAGACGCTCACCACCAGGTTCTTTGGCGAGAGTCCGAACACGCCGGTGCTCAGCTCCCAGGCCCAGGCGATTGCCTGCGGCTTAAAATAATCGCCAAACGAGAAGTTGCCGAGCATCTCGAAATAGGTATGGTGCCGTGCCGTACGGCCCACGTTCTCGATGTCATTGGTGCGGATGCACTTCTGCGAGCTGGTGGCCCGCGCCGCCGGCCGCTCCTGCTGGCCGAGGAACACCGGCTTGAAGGGCAGCATGCCGGCGATCGTGAGCAGCACCGTGGGGTCGTCGGGCACCAGGGAAGCACTGGCCATCGGCCGGTGGCCCCGCTCTTCGTAGAAGCGCAGAAACGCGGTGCGGATCTCGGCGCCGCTGCGGGGAAGGAAGGGGGAGGCGGCGGCCATGGGCGGCGGAATCAAGCGCTTCGGCGCTCATGATCGCGCAGGGGTGGGGCGGGGCGCGGCCGGCATGGCGGGCAACATTGAATGGCAAGCGGCAATTGTTGATGCAAAAAACTGTTGGAATATGCCTGCAAATCCGAATGTGGATCCACCAAGGCTTACGACTACGGCTTACTAAAGGCCTGCGAACCGCGATCACGAGTCGGAGAAAACCAGATTGACCTGGCAATGTTTCCCGCCACCAGCCGCCGCTGCACGGGGCGGCTGCCGGGCCTGGCAGGAGGGCTGGCGTGAACAACGGGCCACAACAACTGGCCACAACAAAACCTTGCCCATGCTGCACCGAATCCCTGGCCCAAGCGCCCCGGAGCGGCGGACCGCCCCGAAGCGGCGGACCGCGACAGGCCAGGCATGATGGCGGCACGCGATCCGGCCCCCGTGACCCCGTTGCCGATCGAGAGCCGCGCCCGGCTCCGGCTCCACTCCCTCGGCTGGGCACTGCTGGCCGCCGCTCTTGCCGCCGCCATCAACCTGCCCCTGGCCCTGCTGGATCCCGCCACGACCGGCGGCGCAGCATCCTTACTGGATGTGCTGCTGCGTTCGGCCGGCTGCGGCTTCTTCTATGGCCTGCTGGCCTTCCACCTCCAGCGGGTCGATCCCGACGACGGCCATCTGCAGGCCGGCCTGGTGGGGGCCGTGTGCGGGATCCGCAGCCTCGGGGCGGGAGCGGCCGCCGCCCTACCGTCGGGTGCGAATCTGATCAGGGTTGCGCCATCCCTGATGATGGAGCTAGCCCGGGCCTGGTTACCGCTCAGGCTGCCCCTAGTCGGCTGCGCCCTGCTGCTCCACGGCATCCGGCGCCTGACGCCCTCCCTGCTGCCCACCCTGCGGCCATGATCCAGCGGCGCGGCCGTTTCCCGGCCCGATGAGCCCCCGATGAGCCTGCTGCACGCCACTTGGCTCTATCCCCCCGAAGGGGCCGGTGGCCGCCTGCTGCTCTGGGCGGATACCTGGCGGGTGGCTTCGCCGGTGCAGCCCGGCCTTGAGGTGCCCGAACACCCGCTCGCCCTCGACCTCGATGCGATCGGCGGCTGGCTCGATGACCACGACCTCTGGACCGACGACCTCCGCCCCGCCGAAGCGGTGCTCTCCCTGCCGAGCCGCGCCCAGGCGGTGCGAGGCAAGCGCAAGCTCGCCGACGCCCCCTGGAGCGGCCTGCCCCTGCAGGCCGGCGAACCGATCCCCAAGGAGCCCCAATGGTGGCCCTGGCATGTGGAGGGCTGGGCCCTCGAGGCGGGCGCGGCGGGCGAATGGCTGAGCCGCCTGCCCCTCTCCGGCCACCACGCCGACCTGGCCGATGAACTGCGCTGGTGGAGCCACCTGCAGCGTTGGGCCCTGAGCTTGATCGCCCGCGGCCGTTGGCTGCCCCTGGTGGAGGAGGGCCAGGCCCGCTGGTGGCCCCTGCTCAACCGCGAAGGCGACCGCCACCGGCTGGAGGAAATGGCGATCCGGCTGCCCCAGGTGGCCACCTGCGCCATCGGGCCCGGATCCCCGAGCGAGAAGGCCGTGGCCTGCCGCCGGCCCGGCAGCGGTCGGCTGCGGGTGGCAAGCCTGCTGGAGGCCCTGCTGGCGGGCCAATTGCGGGCCGGCTTCAAGCCACCGGCCACCGGCCTCGATCCACTGCTGGCCGCCTGGCAGCGGTCCCTGGGCCCCGGCGATGGCCGCATCGCCCTCGATAGCGAGGCGATCGAACGCTTGGAGATCGCCACCCACCACTGGCGAGAAGCGGTGGCGGGCCGGGTGGCGCCGGCGCGGGCCTGCCTGGAACTGTTCGCCCCGCCGCCGGAGGAGGAGCTCTGGGAGCTGCGCTTCTCCCTCCAGGCCGAGGCGGAACCCAGCCTGCGGCTGCCGGCGGGCGCGGTTTGGAGCGCCGGCGACACCACCCTCCAGATGGGTGAGGTGAGCGTGAGCCAGCCGGGCCTGCTGTTGCTGGAGGGCCTGGGCCGCGCCCTGCAGGTGTTCGAGCCGATCGAGCGGGGCCTCGACGCCGCTGCGCCGGAAACCATGCAGCTCACCCCCGCCGAGGCCTTCGTGCTGGTGCGCACCGCCGCCGCCCAGCTGCGCGATGTGGGGGTGGGAGTGGTGCTGCCCCCCAGCCTCAGCGGCGGCCTGGCCAGTCGCCTCGGCCTGTCGATCGTGGCCGAGCTGCCCACCCGCTCCCGGGGCTTCAGCCTCGGGGAGGATCTCAGCTGGTCGTGGGAGCTGATGATCGGAGGGGTCACCCTCAGCCTCAACGATCTCCAGCGCCTCTCGGCCAAACGGAGCCCGCTGGTGCAGCACAAGGGCGCCTGGATCGAGCTGCGCCCCGCCGACCTGCGCAACGCTGAGCGCTTCGCCACCGCCAAGCCCAATCTCAGCCTCGACGACGCCCTGCGCCTCACCGGCAGCGCCGGTGACACCTTCCACCGCCTGCCGGTGCACCACTTTGAGGCGGGCCCGCGGCTCCAGGCGGTGCTGGAGCAATACCACCAGCAGAAGGCCCCCGATCCCCTACCGGCGCCGGAGGGCTTCGCGGGCCAGCTGCGGCCCTATCAGGAGCGGGGCCTGGGCTGGCTGGCCTTCCTGCACCGCTTCGACCAGGGCGCCTGTCTGGCCGACGACATGGGCCTGGGCAAGACGATCCAGCTGCTGGCCTTCCTGCAGCACCTCAAGGCGGAGGAGGAACTGCGGCGGCCCGTGCTGCTGGTGGCCCCGACCTCGGTGCTCACCAACTGGAAACGGGAGGCGGCGGGCTTCACCCCGGAGCTGGGGGTGCGGGAGCACTACGGCCCCCGCCGCCCCGCCACGGAGGCGGCCCTGAGGAAGGCCCTCGACGGTGTCGACCTGGTGCTCACCAGCTATGGCCTGCTCCAGCGCGACAGCGAGTTGCTCGAAACGATCGACTGGCAGGGGGTGGTGATCGATGAGGCCCAGGCGATCAAGAATCCCGCCGCCAAGCAGAGCCAAGCCGCCCGCGACCTCGGCCGCCCCGGCAAGAAGGGCCGCTTCCGCATCGCCCTCACCGGCACGCCGGTGGAGAACCGCGTCAGCGAGCTCTGGGCCCTGATGGACTTCCTCAATCCCAGGGTGCTGGGGGATGAACCCTTCTTCCGCCAGCGCTACCGCCTGCCGATCGAGCGCTACGGCGACATGAGCTCCCTGCGGGACCTCAAGGCCCGGGTGGGCCCCTTCATCCTGCGCCGCCTCAAGACCGACAAATCGATCATCTCCGACCTGCCCGAGAAGGTGGAGCTGCGCGAATGGGTGGGCCTCAGCCCCGAGCAGAAGAAGCTTTACACCAAAACGGTGGAGGAGAGCCTCGATGCGATCGCCCGCGCCCCCCTGGGCCAGAAGCACGGCCAGGTGCTGGCCCTGCTCACGAAGCTCAAGCAGATCTGCAACCACCCCGCCCTGGCCCTCAAGGAGCAGGGGGTGGATGCCGGCTTCGCGGCCCGCAGCGCCAAGGTGCAGCGGCTGGAGGAGATCCTCGAGGAGGTGATCGAGGCCGGCGATCGGGCCCTGCTGTTCACCCAGTTCGCCGAATGGGGGCTGCTGCTCAAGGCGCACCTGGAACGCCGCTGGCGCCAGGAGGTGCCCTTCCTCTACGGCAACACCAGCAAGAGCGAACGCCAGGCCATGGTGGATCGCTTCCAGGAGGATCCCCGCGGGCCCCAGTTGTTCCTGCTCTCGCTCAAGGCCGGCGGCGTGGGCCTCAACCTCACCCGCGCCAGCCATGTGTTCCACATCGACCGGTGGTGGAATCCCGCCGTGGAGAACCAGGCCACAGACCGCGCTTACCGCATCGGCCAGACCAACCGGGTGCTGGTGCACAAGTTCATCACCAGCGGCTCGGTGGAGGAAAGGATCGACCGGATGATCCAGGAGAAATCGAAGCTCGCCGCCGACATCGTGGGCAGCGGCGAGGACTGGCTGGGCGGCCTCGACATCGGCCAGCTGCGCGATCTGGTGGCCCTCGAGGAGAGCTGAGCGGCCGGCCGTGGCCCAAGAAGCGCCGGCTTCAGCGGCTGGCACCGCTGGCGCCGTTGGGATCCGAGCGAGAAGAACCGGCAGCGGAGCACGGCGGGCAACACGGCAGGCAACACGGCGCTCAGGACGGCGCTCAGAAGAACGCCCGAGACCTCAACCGGACGAACCCCGCCCGGGCTGCGCGGCCGCCATCCCCGCCGAGAAGCGCCGCAGCCCCTCGGCCAGGATCGCCTCACTGGTGGCGAAGCAGAGGCGCACGTGGCCGGCGCCGCCGGGCCCAAACCAGCGAGGGCTGCCGGGCACCAGGGCCAGCCCATGGGCCAGCCGCAGCCGCTCCACCAGCGCTTCGGGCTCCTCCCCGCCGGCCGGCAGCCCCACAAACGCCACGTAGGTGGCCTCAGGGCGACTCACCCTGAGGCCAGGGATCGCCCGCAGGGCGTCGATCGTCTGGTCGCGGCGCTGGCCCAGATGCTCCAGGAAGGCCGCCAGCCAGGCCAGGCCCTCGGGGCTGCAGGCCGCCGCGGCCGCCACCTGGCTGAGGGTGGCCACCCCATCCACGGTGCTGGGCTGGTCGCTGGCCGCCAGCAGTGCCGCCAGGGCCTCCGGATCGGCCATCGCCACAGCGCCCACCCGCAGCCCCGCCAGGGCGAAGCCCTTGGAGAAGCCCTGCACCACCGCGCCGATCGCGGCCAGGGAGGGCTCCAGGGCCAGCCAGCTGGTGAACACCGCCGGCGGATACACGATGTCGCTCCACACCTCATCGCTGAGCACCCGCAAACCCCGGGCCAGGCAGAGGCGCCCCAGGCTTTCCAGCTCCTGGCGGCTGAAACAGCGGCCGAGGGGGTTGTGGGGATTGCAGAGGCAAAGCAGGCGGGTGCGGGGCGTGATCAGACGCTCCAGGGCCTCCAGATCCAGAGGGCCGTGGCGCTCGATCGACCAGAGCACCGGCACCCCGCCAGAAGCCCTCACCACATGGGGGAGCAGGAAATCCACCGGATCCCACACGATCGCCTCATCGCCGGGCTGCAGCCAGTGCCGCGCCACCAGGGCCAGGCCGGCGGCGGCGCTGTTCACCGCCATCACCCCGCCGGGCTCCACCGCCGCCCCCCGCCGCTGCCGCAGGTCCCGGGCCACGGCCTCGCGGAACAGGGGCAGGCCGCCGGGCGGTCCGTAGCTGAACACCCCCTCGCGCCCATGGGCCACCAGGGCCTCCCGGATCACCGCCGCGGCCGGGAAATCGGGATCGGCGGCCGTGAGCGGGATCACCCCCTCCGGCTGCTCGGCCCAGCGCTGGTTGAAGGCCCGCTGCCGCAGCAGGGGCAGGGGCACCGCGGCATCGTCGAACAGGGGAGCGGGAGGCGGGCTCATGGGGCCACCGGCAGCAGCCCGCGGTCGGGCCCGAGGGCCAGGAAGGCGGCGGCCATGCCCCGCCCTACCGCCATGTAGTGGCGCAGCAGGGGCAGCCGCTGCCGCTCGTAAGCCCGCAGGCCAGCCTCGATCGCCGCGGAATCGCCGGTGTCCCGCAGCAGATCGCGCAGCATGCAGGCATCCTCGAGGGCGAGGTTCACCCCCTGGCTGGTGAAGGGCAGCAGGGGGTGGGCCGCATCGCCGAGCAGGGCGATGTTGGGACCCACCAACCGGGTCGGCGGATCGAGATCGAGGGGACGCCAGTGGTGGGGAAGGCCGCTCTCCGTGCCGGCGATCACCTGCCGCAGCCACGAAGGAAAGCTCTGCAGCAGGGTCTCCAGAAAGGGCAGCGGCCGCGCCGCGTGGGGCCAGCCGTGACGCTCCGTGTCGAACTGCACGAACCACACCAGCCTGCCGCGGGCCAGGGGGAGCAGACCCACCGCCAGCCCGGCGCCGGGCGCCACGATTTTCAACATCCCATGGCCGAGCCGAGCTGCCAGCGCCGGAGCGGACACCTGGGCCACAATCTCCTGCACTCGCGCCACGGTGCCCGGCATCCACGGTTCCCCATGGTGGTGCAGCAGCGCCCGGCGGCAGCGCGACACCGCCCCATCAGCGCCGAACACCAGGTCGGCGTCGATCTCCTCGCCGCCGCGGAAACCCACGGCCACCACCCGCCCAGCGGCGCCGCGACGCAGGGTCTCGAACCGTCTCCCTTCGAGGAGCCGGCTGCCATCCAGCCGGCCCCGCAGGACCGCCAGCAGCCGGGAACGGTCGAGGGCCAGGGTTCCCGGCTCGAGGCGATGCTCGGCGATGGTCTTGCCCTCCGGCGTAACCAAGCGGGTGTGCTCGATCGGGTGGGGTTCCAGTTCCCTGTTGGTGTCCACCCCGAGGGACCCCAGGGCCTGGAGGCCCCGGGGCAGCAGCAGAAAACCGAAGCCCTGATGGGCAGACGCCTCCAGCCGCTCACACAGCAGCGGTGTGTGGCCATGGGCCTGCCGCCAGCCCACAGCGAGCGCCAGGCCTGCCACACCGGCACCGATGATTAGGGGTTTGGTTTGAGGCAAAGGTCAAGAATCCGGTGACACTGCCGGAGATCACAGGGGTATGGCTCGGAGAGAGCAGACTGGGCACACAACCAACCTGCCCATTATCCTGCCGAGCATGGTCGTTTCCACAACGGGAAACAGCAACGGAATCACCACTCAACTGGGCCAGCAGGGCCTGGGCCAGCAGCCCTGGTGGGTGGAGCAGTGGATGGAACTGATCAACGCCTACCGCTTCAAGAAACGGCTGGAGCGAGCCTGGGACTACGCCCGTTCCGGCAACGTGGTGTCGATCCGCTTTGAAGGAAGGCGGGTGCATGCCCGCGTGCAGGGCACCGGTGAGGATCCCTACAAGGTGAAGCTCTGGCTCGATGTGCTCAATGACGAGGACTGGGGCTACGTGCTCGAGGCCCTGAGCCTGAAGGCGCGCTGGTCGGCCCAGCTGCTGGCCGGGATCATGCCCCAGGACATCGAGCGGGCCTTCGCCGCCAGCGGCAAGCGGCTGTTTCCGTTCAAGTTGCAGGAAGTGCGCAGTGAATGCACCTGCCCCGACAAGGCCAATCCCTGCAAGCACGTGAGCGCGGTGTACTACCTGATGGGCGACCGCTTCTCGGAGGATCCCTTCGTGCTCTTCCAGCTGCGCGGCCGCACCCGCAGCCAGCTCCTGGCCGACCTGGCCGAGCGGCGCCGCCAGGGGGCGGTGCTGCGGCAGGAGCATGTGCCCCATCCGGTGCACGCGGCGATCGCCGATCCGGCCCGCTGGTGGCGCTACGACGCCGCCCTCGATCCCGACCTGGTGGTGATCACACCGGCCCTGGAGGGTGAATCGGGACTGGAGGGGGCCGGTCCCCTACCCCTGGCGGAAGAACCCCGTTTCCCTGAGGCCAACCGGCTGTTCCTGGAACGTCTGCGAGAGCAGGGGATGGCCATGGGCCAGTTGGCCATGGTGCGCGCCATGGCAGCCGGCGCGGACTCCACGACCAACGGGGAAGAATCCGGCGATGGGGCAGGAGCGGTGGGGTGAGTGGTTCCGGCGGCATGGCCCAAGACAACGCCACCGCTGCCGAGCCCCCCTGGCTGAATGCCCAGGGCCAGGCCTGGACGGCCCGGATCCTGGAGGGACACCGCCGTGCCTATGGGGTGCCGCTGCTGGCTGGTCCTGCGGAGCGGCCGCTGCGGCTCCAGGCCCAGGAACTCTTCGCCACGGCGAGTGTCGTGCTCGCCCACGACGGCGGCGACGATCCCCGCCTCACCTACGCCAACGCGGCAGCGCTGCGGCTGTGGCAGCGCCCCTGGGCGTCGATGGTGGGCATGCCCTCGCGCCTCACGGCCGAACCGGCGGAACGGCAGGCCCGCGCCGGCGCCCTGGCCCTCGCCCTGCGCCGCGAGGCGATCAGCAACTACGGCGGCATCCGCATCGACAGCCAGGGCCGCCGGTTCCGCATCGAGGGCGCCCGGCTCTGGACCCTGCGCAACGAGGCGGGGGAAGCCTGCGGTCAGGCCGCCTGCTTCGAGAGCTGGTGGTGGCTCTGAAAAACCCTGCTACCGACGCTCAGCCAGCGACTTTAAAACGACAACAGGTGAAGATCTTGGGATGGTCGTGCGGACGCTCGCCTCACCTGTGGCACCGCGACTGCGCCACCATCCCCTCGGCTTCGAGCGCCAGTACGGATCGAGAACATCACAGGAACAACGCGCCAGCCTTCTCCTTCCTGAAGGTGGCGATCTCCGCCGGCTACGGAAGCGTGCGCGACAACGGCCAGGCAACCGGCACACCCCCCTCCAAAACACCCGCTCAAGGCCCGGGCTCAGCGCCGACCGCCGTTATCTCACGCTGGTGGGCGTCGATCATCTGCCCAACACGAGCGATCAATCCTCTGCGGGGCGTAACCGCCGCAACCCGGAGCGAGTGCCGGCGGCGACTTCAACCCGCGATGCGAGCACGGCAGGGCACCGGTCCCCCAGGAAGTTCCTACAGTCCACCCCACCACGATGCCGGATCGAAAGAACTGTGACGATCACCTCTTCTTCACCTTCTTCCCAAAGCCACTCGCCCCTCTCCACGGCTCCTGGATCCGCCACCGCCACTGCCACTGCCACCGCACCGCCGCCACGCCTTTCTCTGCAGCGGCAATCGATCGCCGCTGACACCACCGCGATCCGCTCGCTCGATTGGGACCGCAGCCGCTTCGACATCGAATTCGGCCTGCGCAATGGCACCACCTACAACGCCTTTCTGGTGCGGGGCGAGCGCACCGCCCTGATCGACACCAGCCATCTCAAGTTCGAGGACACCTGGCTGCCGCTCCTGAAGGAGGACATCGATCCCACCACGATCGACCATCTGATCGTGAGCCACACCGAACCGGACCACTCCGGCCTGATCGGTCACCTGATCGACCTCCACCCCGAGATCGAGATCGTGGGCTCAAAGGTGGCGATCCAGTTCCTGGAAAACCAGGTGCACCGCGCCTTCCGCTCCCGCGCCGTCAAGAGCGGCGAGGAGCTGGATCTGGGCACCAACCCCAGCAGCGGCGTGGCGCACCGCTTCGAGTTCCTCAGTGCCCCCAACCTCCATTGGCCCGACACGATCTTCTCCTTCGACCACGGCACCGGCATCCTCTACACCTGCGATGCCTTCGGCCTGCATTACTGCTCTGAGGAGCTGTTCGACAGCGATCCGGGCGCCATCGCCCCCGATTTCCGCTTCTACTACGACTGCCTGATGGGCCCCAACGCCCGCAGCGTGCTGCAGGCGATGAAGCGCATGGACGCGCTGCCGGCACTCAACACGATCGCCGTGGGCCACGGCCCGCTGCTGCGCCACCACCTTGATCTCTGGCTGGGCGACTACCGCGACTGGAGCACCGGCCGCAGCAAGGGGGAGGCCTATGCGGCGGTCTGTTACTTGAGCCAATACGGCTTCTGCGACCGCATCAGCCAGGCGATCGCCCGCGGCATCGGCAAGGCCGAAGCCCAGGTGCAGCTGGTGGATCTGCGCGCCACCGATGCCCAGGAGCTGGCCGCCCTGGTGGGGGAAGCCAGCGCCGTGGTGGTGCCCACCTGGCCGGCCCAGCCCGATGCGGAGCTGCAGGCCTCGATCGGCACCCTGCTGGCGGCCCTGCAGAGCGGCCAATGGGTGGCCTGCTACGACGCCTACGGCGGCAACGACGAAGCGATCGACACCGTGGCCTCCCAGCTGCGGGGTCTGGGCCAGAAGCAGGCCTTCGAGCCGCTGCGGATCCGCCAGGTGCCCTCGGCCGAGGATTACCAGCGCTGCGAGGAGGCCGGCACCGACCTGGGCCAGCTGCTCACCCGCGAGAAGACGATCGCGGCAATGAAGAGCCTCGATGGCGACCTCGACAAGGCCCTGGGCCGGCTTTCCGGCGGACTGTATGTGGTTACGGCGCGGCAGGGGGAAGGGGAATCCCTGCGCAGCGGCGCCATGGTGGCGAGCTGGGTGAGCCAGGCCAGCTTCGAGCCGCCGGGGCTCACGGTGGCGGTGGCCAAGGACCGGGCGATCGAGGCCCTGATGCAGGTGGGCGATCGCTTCGTGCTCAACGTTCTGCGTGAGGACAACCACCAGGAGCTGCTGCGCCACTTCCTGCGCCGCTTCCCCCCCGGTGCCGACCGCTTCGCCGGAGTGGCCACCCTCGATGGGGTGGCGGTCGGCGGGCCGGTGCTGGGCGATGCCCTGGCCTTCCTCGGCTGCCGTGTAGCTCAGCGCCTTGAAGGACCCGACCACTGGATCATCTATGCGGTGGTAGAGGAGGGCAACGTGGCGGACACCACCAGCACCACCGCCGTGCACCACCGCAAGGTGGGCAACCACTACTGATGGCCGCCTCCCACCCCTCCACAGCGCCCGCCATGCCCGATCCCTCCGCGGCCGCCCCGACCACCGCTCCAACCACCGCCCCGATCACCCTGCAGGCCGGCCTGGGTAGCAACAACGCCACTGCCGATGCCACCGGTCGCTCGGTGATCGTGCTGCCGATCGATCCGGGCCTCACCTGCCTGCGAGGCCTGAGCCCGCAGCGCCTGCGCTTCGAGGTGGAGTACGGCCTGGAGCGGGGCACCAGCGCCAACAGCTTCCTGTTCGCCGCCGGCAGCACCGCCGCGGGCCAGCCGGTGCCGCCGGTGCTGGTGCATCCGCCCGGCGCCTCCTTCGCCGCGCCCTTCCTGGAGGCTCTGGCCGCTCTGGTGCCAGCTGAGGCGGCCCTAAAGGTGGTGGTGGGCCATGTGAACCCCAACCGGGTAGCCCTGCTGCGCCAGCTGGCCGAGCGCTGGCCCGCCCTGATGCTGGTGGCCTCCAATGCCGGGGCGCGGCTGCTCAGCGACCTCTGGAACCAGCAGAAACCGGGCTCGGGCGCTGGCGGCTCCGGTGTTGCTGGCACCGGGGCGAGCGGCGCGGGCGTGAGCAGTGCTGCCGATTCAATCCCGAGCGGCGATGCCGGCTCGGCCCCAGGCCCCGCTTCCTCCCAGGCCACCCCGGCGGACCTGGCTGGCGAAGCAGCCCTGCCGCCCCTGCCCCCGATCGATGTGGTGAAGCAGGAGGTGAGCCGCGAGTTGGCCGGCGGTCACCGCCTCACCCTGATTCCGGTGCCCACGCCCCGCTGGCCCGGCGGCCTGGTGGCCTTCGAGGAGCGCACGGGACTGCTGATGAGCGGCAAGTTCTTCGCCGCCCACCTCTGCGGCGAGGCCTTCTCCGAGGCCAATCTCAGCAGCACTGAGGAGGATCGCCGCTACTACTACGACTGTCTGATGGCGCCGATGGCCCGCCAGGTGGAGGCGGTGGTGGACCGGCTCGATGCATTGCCGATCCGCACGATCGCGCCGGGCCATGGTCCGGCGATCGCCACCAGCTGGCGCAGCCTGCTGGCCGATTACCGCCGCTGGGGGGAGAGCCAAGGCCGCTCCGGCCTCACCGTCACGCTGCTGTACGCCAGCGCCTACGGCAACACCGCCGCCATCGCCGATGCCTTGGCCCAGGGGGTGGCCCGCAGCGGTGTGCGGGTGGAGAGCCTCAACTGCGAGTTCGCCCCCAGCGAGCAGCTGATCGCCGCGATCCGCGCCGGCGATGCCCTGCTGATCGGCTCCCCCACCCTCGGGGGCCATGCCCCCACCCCGATCGTCTCGGCCCTGGGCACGGTGCTGGCGGAAGGAGATCGCGAGAAACCGGTGGGGGTGTTCGGCAGCTTCGGCTGGAGCGGCGAGGCGATCGACCTGCTGGAGAACAAGCTCCGCGATGGCGGCTTCCGCTTCGCCTTCGAGCCGATCCGGGTGAAGTTCAGCCCCGATCCAGCCACCCTGCGAACCCTGGAGGAAACGGGCATCTCCCTGGGCCGTCAGCTGCAGACCGAACAACGCCGCAGCCAGCGGCGCAGCGGCGGCGGCGGCCTCGAGGAGAGCCGCAGCAACCCCGCCGTGCAGGCCCTGGGCCGGTTGGTGGGCTCCCTCTGCGTGGTCACGGCCCGCAAGGGGGAAGGAGAAGCGGCCCTGGGCGGAGCGATGGTGGCCAGCTGGGTGAGCCAGGCCAGCTTCAACCCGCCGGGTTTCACGGTGGCGGTGGCGCGGGAGCGGGCGGTGGAGAGTCTGCTGCACGTGGGCGACCGCTTCGCCCTCAACGTGCTGGCGGCAGGGCGGGAAACGGGGCCGATGCGCCAGTTCCTGCAACCCTTCCCCCCCGGCGCCAACCGCTTCGCGGGCCTGGAGCTCGAAGCCAGCCCCGGCGGCCAACCACTCCTGCCGGAGGCCCTGGCCTGGCTGGAGGCGCGGGTCACAGCGCGGATGGAATGCGGCGACCACTGGATCCTCTATGCCCAGGTGAGCCACGGCGGCCTGCTCGATCCGGCAGGCACCACGGCGGTACACCAGCGCCGCAGCGGGGCGAACTACTGAGGGCGGTCGGGCCCGCCCCCTGGCAGCTCAGAAGCTGAAGGTCACCCCCGCGCCCACGTGATGCACCCAGCCGGCCATGCCGACCTGGGTGTTGTACATCGGTTGCCAGTGGGTGAACAGCACGGTGCGGGAGCTGAGCGGGTAGGTCAGTTCGATCTCGCCGCCCCAGTCAACCCGCCCCCCGAGGCCGGAATAGCTGCCCGGCTGGTAGAAGCGCGGCCCCGCATCCATGGTCAGGTTGAGCAGATCCACGTTGAAACCCAGGCCCAGGCGGGTGTCGGTGTAGTTGCCCAGGTAGGTGCCGGTGGAATCCCAGCCGTTTCGGTTCTCCACCGCCAGAAAGAGGCCGTCGGCAATCGTCGCGAGCCCATCGCCCAGGGCAAAGTTCACATCACCGTTACCCAGCGCCATGGTGCCGGCCAGCGAGAGCTGCTGGCGCAGGCCGCGCACATCTTCACCCTGACTGGTCGTGATCAGGTAGGGCATCCACTCGGCGCTGAGTTCGAGGCGGCGGCTGGGTTGATACACCAGCTGCAGCCGACCCTTGATATCGGTGCGGCGCCAGTTCGAGCCAGGCAGCCCGTGGTGGTCGTGCTCCTCCTCCTGGCCGGCTGGTTCCACCCGGCCATAGAAATGCTCGGCCTCACCCCACACGAAAGCCGGGCCCAGTTCCATCTCGATGGCGAACACGCCACCGTTGTTGAGACCCCACTCCAGCACCGTGCCCATCTGGGCATCGATGGCGTAGTGGCGAGGCTGGCCCTCGATGTTGTTCTCAAAGCCGCCGTGGCCCTCGATCGTGATCAGCGGCAGCACGCGGAACTGGCCCGGAGCCACCCGGCCGGCCTGGCCATCGGCGCCATGGCTCAGGGCAGGTGCGCCGGAGAGCAGCAGGAGCCCTGCCAGGCCCGAGCTGAACGGCCAGCGGAAGCGGCAGGAGAATGGAAACACCATGACGGGATTGCGGATGAAGAAACGACTGGGGAGGGATTGAGCGAAAACAGGAGGATCCAGGCGCAGCGGGCTGCCACGCCGAGGTGCGCCGCGGCACTCAGCGAATGGCCGCCCAGCGGCGCGCCAGTTGCTGGCCGCCGGCCCGGTCGCAGCTGCCGCCCTGGCCCTCCACGAAGGTGCAGACGTTGGCGGTGAAGGTATCCACGTAACTGGCCTTGGCTGCCAGGCCATCGGCCAAGAGAGCCGCGGAACTGATCGGAACTCCGCTGCGCTGGGAGATGCGCCGGAGGGCTTTCGAGGGCGGAAGACGATCCGGGAAGATGACGCGAGCGCCGGAACGCTTCAATGCATCACTGACCTGATTGAGTCCCTGGGGCCGCAACAGGCCGGCGGTACTGAAGGATTCGATCACCGCCAGCTCCCGTATCCCGTAGCGAATGGCGAAGCTGCGGAAGGCACGATGGCCGCTGGCCAGCACCCGGGCCGAGGGGGGCAGCGTCGCGATCTGTCGAACGGTCCAGGCATCGAGATCGATGAGCACCCCAGCGGCCTGCTGGCTTCGGGAGCGCAGCCGGCTGTCCTGGTCGGTGAAGGGAGCCAGGCGTTCGGCGATCAGCCGCACCATCGCGGCGCCCTGGCGGGGGTCATGCCAGACATGGGGGTCCCGCACACCGCCGGCACCCTCGAAGCTGGGGCTGTTGGGCACCGCCAGCTCCGCCACCGCCACCTGGGGCCGACGCCCCTGCACCTTGCTCAGGGCGGGGGTGAGGCCATAGCCATTCACCAGCACCAGATCGGACTGGGCCAGAACCTGGCGATCGCTGGGCCGCAGCGCCGCCTGGTGAGGGTCCTGGCTGGCTGGCAGGAGGCAGACCACCGTGATCAGCCCGTCTGCCAGGGTGCGGGTGAGGTCGCAGAGCACGCCGTCCGCAGCGACGACAGTGGCCGCCCGGGCAGGGGCAGGCGGCAGCAGCAAGGCGGCGCCCAGAAAGAGAGTGGCCAGCCATGGCCTGGACACGGGGGTCGGCCGGCCCTGAACGCGGAACCGCCTGAACCCGGAGCCCTGACGAGGTGACAGCAGCGACACAAGCCTCAAGACAACCGCGCAAACGATAACCATTCCCACTATCAACCGCCCTAGGGTTGTGCCGGTTGGAACCCATCGGCACAACCCTGGGCCGCCCTCCCTTCTGCCC